>CAYNQK010000014.1:0-45606 GCA_964399285.1 uncultured Spirochaetales bacterium
GGCGTCCTCCCTTTCTGGTCAGTTTTGTGTCGTAACTCAACTAAACCAGACGAGGGCGCCTTTTTCAATGACCTAGAATGTGCGAAAGATATTGTACGCTACCTCACAACGGCACCCGATCGCCGTAGATGATCGCGAATTGGTTGACCGCAGCGCCCCAATCACGTAGCGGCATAGTCCATCGTTTTGAGATGTTCTGCAAGGCTATGAACACCCGCTTCATGGCCGATTCGGTCGTCGGAAAGGACTACCGGTTCCGCGTTACTTTTCGGATCGAGTAATTCAAGGATTCGATTGCAATCGTCGTATAGACCGCTTTCCTGATCACCTCCGGGAACTTAAGGAATGGGACGATTTCAGGCCACTTGGTCCGCCACGATCGGAAAATCATAGGATATTTCGAATCCCATTTCTCCGCGAAGACATCGAGCTCGGACCGAGCCGTTTCTTCGGAAGGGCATAAGTAGACTTTCTTGAGGTCGGCCGCGACAGTTTTTCGATCCTTGTACGGAACGAACTTCAGTGAGTTTCGGACCATATGCACAATGCAGAGCTGAACTTCGGCCTTCGGGAAAACCGTGTTAATCGCATCGGGAAAGCCCGAAAGACCGTCGACCGCGGCGATCAGAACATCCTGTAAGCCTCGATTCTTGAGCTCGTTGAGCACTCCGAGCCAGAACTTGGCTCCTTCGTTTTGCTCGGCCCAAAGGCCCAAAAGCTCCTTCTGGCCGTCCATTCTGATGGCTAGGGCTAGGTAAAACGCCTTTTTCTGGATCTTTGAATCATCCTTGACCGGTATCACGAGCGCGTCCAGGAAAAGCACCGGATAGAACGGCTCAAGCGGCCTGGACCGCCATTCGTCGAGGAGTTCCTTCACAGAATCCGTAGCCCTGCTGATGAGCTCGGGTGATATCTCCGTTCCGTTGATCTCTTTCAGATGCCCGGCGATTACCCGGGTCGTCATCCCCCGGGCATACATGGATAGTATCTTGTAAGCGAAGCCCTTGGACTCACGTTGTTGCTTGGGAACGATGATGGGCTTGAATTCTCCCTTCCTGTCGCGTGGAACATCGATTTCCATCGGACCTTGATTTGACCGAAACTTCTTTTTGATGAACCATTCCGTCGATTGTCCGTCGGCTTTTGAGCTTGATCGCTTTTCTCATAGCCGAGCTACTTCGTCATCTCGGCTTGCATCGCGCGCTCGATGAGGCCCTTGGAAAGCCGCTTGATGAGCCTCTCGGGTCCGTTTATATTATCCGGCCTCCTGTAATCCTTCATCAGCTCGTCGAGCACGTATTTTGAGATGGCCATATCTTCTCCTTTCTGAAGTATAGCCGTTTACACATAAATCGTTATAGGCCTGTGAAATTGGCTTCTAAAGGGCATTCGCGGAACTCGGGGTCGAAACGCTCGAGGAGTTGTATGTGCTGATCGGAGAGTTCGATCCCCGTCTCCTTTGCATGATGTTCGAGCCTGAGAAAGCGTTGATGTTTCGATCCTAAGTTGTTCCGTTGCCAGACGCCTTTAATGGCTCCGGTTCCGATATGGATGCCGCGAAGAAGGAGCTGCTGGCTTACCTTTAGGCCCCCTGGGTGGGAAATATAAGACAATAGTCGAGCACGACCTTTCCGAGCTCTTCAGACAGCCGGTTCGGGTGCGGATTGCGGGGGCCTCTGGTTTTGTCGAGCAGGCTTTCGGCTCCGAGTGTCTGGAAGTTTCTCCTGATTTCGTAGAACTGCTGGCGTGAATAGCCCATGATCTTGCAGGCCTTGCTGACATTTTCTATCTCTGAGGCCAGTTCTAGAAGATTGAGCTTCCTCCGGGCCGCTTTCTGCGCTATAGTGGTTTTGGTGGTCATCTCGTACTCCTTTGGTCGAACGTTTTAGCGGTAAAGCCATTCTACCATCCGGAGGCGGGAGACCGCCACTTTTTTGTCCTATACGGTCGGGTAAATACTAGCCCAGCACACCCATATGCATTTTCTATTGCAGCACTAGAGTGGAACCTTTTCTTTGTAATTCGAGTCTATAATAAAGTCTATCCATCACTTTTTCGGCCTCTTATATCTTGCGGATTCCTTTTTTTCTAAATAGAATCCCGCTATGATCGAAGTGCTCTTAGAAACGAATGAATTGATTTTTATCGATAAACCGCAGGGGATATCTTCACAACCCGGAGAATCAGCAGGCCGGGCAGTCCCGTTGCTTCTCGAGGAAAGCATAGGGTATAAGCCATATTTGCTCCATCGGCTCGATCGCGACACATCTGGCGTGATGGTACTGGCGAAGAACGCGGATGCAGCAAAGAAATGGTCTCTCAGTATGGCGGATGGCGCTTTTTCAAAAACCTATTTCGCGTTCGTTTTCAACCATCCAGCGAAGGAATCGGGCGTTATCGATACCGACATAGAGCAACGAGGTAAATCCGTTTCGGCGATCACGAAATACAAGACTATCATGAACGCGTCATTGGGCGATTTTCAAGTATCGCTTTTATCCTTGGAGCTCGGTACTGGTCGGATGCATCAAATTCGAATACACTTGAATGGAATCGGCGTGCCTATTATCGGGGACGACAAGCATGGCAATTTCTCTTTGAATAAAATATTCGCGAAAACGTATAAGGTGAATAGGCTTATGTTACTAGCGAAAATCCTGAAAGTCGATGTTTCATCGGCATCAATGCTGAAGCCGATCGTCGTCGAAGCGGAATGGCCGGATCGGTTTACAAGACTTGCCGGACTCTGCGGAATAGACCTCGCCGGAATCAACGAAGGAAGGCCGAGCCTCGATGCATGATTCAATCGAACGTTTCTCCCTTAAGCCGGGAGCGACATGGATGGACCTCGACGGTAATATTTACGTCGTGCCCGGATTCCACGATGAATGGATCCAGTCCCATCCCGAGCACGTCGGGAGCATAAAATCCGTAACTGAACTTATCATGAAACTCAGGTGGGTCTCGGTCGTAGTTTATTCGAAGGGTTACATCGAGCTCTGCATCAATGACGCCACCGACCCCGCGGTGATCGCTCTGGTATTCGCCTTCCTCAAGAAAAACCTGGGCAAGTGGACGAGCGTCCTCATCATGCCGATGGTCGAGGAGGGATTCATCCAAGCGAAACCCGAAGATCTCATAGACGAGGATTCATTCAGGGCGCATCTCATCGAGTCCCTTAAAAAAACAAGCGACTGAGGAGGCGTATACATGGGCAGATGCGTTTACCAGGACGCGGAATTCTTGGAAACGGACGATTGCAGGCCGATCCGCCTCAGTCTGGAGTACATGCGTCCCGAAGCGGCGATGCGCGAATGGAACATTAAATCTACCGTCGTGGTATTCGGCTCAGCCCGTATCCCCGATCCGGCTCGGGCGGAAGCGTCCCTGAAGGATGCCGAGAGGCGCGCATCGGAGGACCCCGGGAACGCGGCCGTTGCCGAAGCATTCGATCGGGCGAAACGCGTAAGGCGGCTCAGCTCGTATTATGACATCGCCCGCGATTTCGCGTCCATCGTCACGAGGGACGCCCAGACGAGCGACGCCCGCGATTTCGTCGTGGTCACTGGAGGCGGACCTGGTTTCATGGAAGCGGCCAATCGAGGAGCGCTGGACTCAGGCGGCGCTTCGGTGGGATTCAATATCACCCTTCCTCACGAACAGCATCCGAATCCCTATATAACTCCCGGTTTGGCCTTCGAATTCCGTTATTTCAGCATGAGAAAGATGCACTTCATGCTGAGAGCGAAGGCTTTGGTCGCGTTCCCGGGTGGATTCGGCACCTTCGACGAACTCTTCGAAGCGCTCACGCTCATCCAAACGAAAAAACTCCCGAGAATGCCGGTAATCCTTTTCTGCGAGGAATTCTGGCGAGAGATCCTGGATTGGGAAGCCTTCTCTAGAAACGGCCTCATATCGCCCGAGGACCTGGGAATAATCACGTTCTGCGAAACTGCCGCGGACGCCTGGCGGATTATCAGGGATTACTGGGCTGGCATCGTCTCTTGAATCAGCGCTCGGATGGGAATCATCGAGCCTCACTATTAATCCGCACAGTGCGCCACAGCGGACGATTGCGCGGCGCAGAACGAAAAAGCCGCTAGATTCATAGCGGAGCGTGAAGGTCGGGATATCGGCGCTCCGGAGCGGCCATTGCGATGCCGCTCCGGAGCGAAACCGTTCTATTTCCTATCCTGCTTCTTGACGTAGGGGCGCTGCCTGGGCCCGGTATAGACCTGCCGCGGCCGGCCGATCTTGAAATTATCGGATTCCCACATTTCCTTCCAGTGCGCGATCCACCCGGGAAGCCTGCCGATGGCGAACATGACGGTGAACATTTCCGTGGGTATGCCCATCGCCCGGTAAAGGATTCCCGAATAGAAGTCGACGTTGGGATAGAGTTTCCGCTCGATGAAGTAATCGTCCTTGAGGGCCTTCTGCTCGAGCTCGTAGGCTATGTCGAGGAGGGGATCGCTGATCTTGAGCTGGGCGAAGACTTTCTCCGCGAGGGCCTTGAGGACCTTGGCCCGCGGATCGTAGCTCTTGTAAACGCGGTGCCCGAAGCCCGAGAGCACGAAGGGATCGGTCTTGTCCTTCGCGCGCTCGATGGCCTTGTCTATGGACATCCCCGATTCGCGGATCCTCATGAGCGTCTCGATGGTCATCTGATTCGCGCCGCCGTGGAGAGGCCCCCAGAGCGCGCAGATGCCGGCGCAGATCGACGAATAGAGGTTGGCCTTGGCCGAACCGACGAGGCGAACCGTGCTGGTTGAGCAATTCTGCTCATGGTCGGCGTGCACGATGAGGAGGATGTTGAGGACGCGCTCCATGAGGTCGCTGGGCTCGAAGGGCTTGGCGTTGGAGTGGAACATCATGTTGAGGATGTTCTGGCAGTAGGTCATGTTGGCCTCGGGATAGACGAAGGGCTCCCCGATGGATTTCTTGTACGAGAACGCGGCGATGGTGCGGACCTTGGAGATGAGGCGGGCGGCCATGAGGCCGAAGGCCGCGTCGTCCTTCTCCTCCATGAGGTAATTGGGGTAGTAGAGCGAGAGCGCGTTGATCATGGACGAGAGGATGCCCATGGGATGCGCCTGGGGCGGCATGCCGACGAAGAAGTTGAGCATGTCCTCGTGGATGAGGGAATTCTCGGTCAGCATCTGCCTGAAAGCGGATCGCTTCCCCTCGGTGGGAAGCTCCCCGTAGATGAGGAGGTATGCCACCTCGATGAAATCCGCGGCCTCGGCGAGGTCCTCGATGGCGTAGCCTCGGTGCCTCAGGACGCCCTTCTCTCCATCGATGTAGGTGATGGCGCTGAGGCAGGCCCCCGTGTTCCCGTAGCTCGGGTCGAGGGTGATGAGCCCGGTCTTGGCCCTGAGCTGCGCGATGTCGATGGCCGATTCGTTCTCGGTCCCGGTGATTACCGGGAATTCCCAGCTCTTGCCATCGTACTTGAGTTCGGCGGTCTTGCCTTCCATGTCGATTCCTCCGTTCGGGGGTATCATCCGGCCTTCGCGGCCGCGAATCGATCTATCTCGTCGAGCTGGGCGAGGACGCTCGAGGGGGCCGTCCCGCCCGCGCTCGCCCTGCGGCCGAGGCACGCCTCGAGCGAAATGGCCTCGCGCACGTCCTCGTCGAACGCGGGGCTGAACTCCTTGAGCTCCTGGATGCCGAGGTCCGAGAGCCCGATGCCGCGCTCGATGCAGCGCCGCACGGCCTTGGCCGCGACCCCGTGGGCGTCCCTGAAGGGAAGGCCCTTCCGCACGAGGTAATCGGCCAAGTCGGTGGCGTTAGTGAAGCCGCCCGAGGCCGCCGCGCGCATCCTGTCCGCGTCGATCCGGGCGCTCTCCATCATGGGCGGGATGAACCGCAGGCAGGCCTCGACGGTGTCGAAGGCGTCGAAGAGCGCCTCCTTGTCCTCCTGGAGGTCCTTGTCGTACGCGAGGGGGAGGCCCTTCTGCATGGAGAGGAGGGCCTGGAGATGCCCGAGGACGCGCCCGGTCTTGCCACGGATGAGCTCGGCGTAATCGGGATTTTTCTTCTGGGGCATGATGCTCGAGCCGGTGGACCAATCATCCGAAAGCTCGATGAAGGCGAACTCGCCGGAGGACCAGATCACGATCTCCTCCGCGAAGCGGGAGAGGTGCGTCTGGAGGATGGCGAGCGCCGCGCAGGCCTCGGAGAAGGAATCGCGGTCGGCGACCGAGTCCATGGCGTTGAGGCTCGGCCGCGAGAAGCCGAGCTCCCGCGCGGTCATGTCCCTGTCGACGGGGAAGGTGGTGCCCGCGAGCGCCCCGGAGCCGAGGGGGCATTCGTCCATGCGCTTCCGCGCGTCGGCGAGCCGCCCGTGGTCGCGCATGAGCATGGCGCACCAGGCCGCGAGATGGAACGCGAGGCTGACGGGCTGGGCCCGCTGGAGATGGGTGTAGCCGGGCATGACGGTCTCGACGTTCGCCCGGGCGATGAGCGAGAGCGAGGATATGGCCTCTTTGACGAGGCCCTCGATCTCGGCGAGGCGCCGCCTCGCGTAGAGCCGCGAATCGAGGGCCACCTGGTCGTTCCTGCTCCGCGCGGTGTGGAGCATCTTGCCCGCGGCGCCGAGGCGCTCGGTGAGGAGGCCCTCCACGAATGAGTGCACGTCCTCGGGGTAGTCCTTGTCCCCGGGCTCGGGGAAGCGGAGCTTACCGGCGCGGGCCTCCGCCGCGAGCGCCTCGAGGGCCGCGACGAGGCTTCCTGCGTCGGCGGCGGGGATGATTCCCCGCTTACCGAGCATCCGGGCGTGGGCGACGCTCCCCGCGATGTCCTCGAGCAGCATCCGCCTGTCAACCTGGAATGAGGACTGGAAAGCGAGCGCGGCATCGGACGGCCGGGAAGCCAGCCGCCCGGCCCAGAGGGGCTCGGCCATGCTAGGACTTCCCGCCCTTGGGCTTGGAGACCGACGCTTTCTTGGACGACGGGGCCTTCTTGGCCGAAGCCGCCTTCGAAGCCGCTTTGGACGCCGGCTTGGTCGACGCTTTCGAGGCCGATTTGGACGCGGAGGCCTTTCCGGAAGGCGCGGAGGCCTTGGGCTTCCCGCCTCTGCCCTGCATGAGGGCGCGCACCTTCATGGAGAGGCCGAAGAGGTTGATGAAGCCCTCGGCGTCCGAGTGCTTGTAGAGCGATCCGGTGGTGAAGCTCGCGATGGAGGTGTTATAGAGCGAATAAGGGCTCTCGGCGCCGGCGGGCCTGATGTTGCCCTTGTAGAGGAAGAGTTTCACCTTTCCGGTCACGGTCTCCTGGGTCTTGTCCGCGAAGGCGGAGAGGGACTCGCGGAGGGGCGTGAACCACTGGCCGGAATAGATAAGCTCGGCCATCTTCTCCGCGGCGATGGCCTTGAAGGAGTAGGTCTGCCTGTCCAGGCAGAGCCGTTCGAGGCATTCATGCCCGGCCATGATGATGGCGCCGCCGGGGGTCTCGTAGACGCCGCGGCTCTTCATGCCCACCACGCGGTTTTCCACGATGTCCACGATGCCGACGCCGTGCTTGCCGCCCAGGGCGTTGAGCCTCTTCACGATCTCGAGGGCCTTCATCCGCTTGCCGTTGACGGCGACGGGCACGCCCTTCTCGAACTCGAGGGTTACGTACTCGCCGCGCATGGGCGCCTTCTCGGGCGCGACGCCGAGCTGGAGGAGCCGCTTGTAGTTGGGCTCGTTGGCGGGATCCTCGAGCTCGAGGCCCTCGTGGGAGAGGTGCCAGACGTTGTCGTCCCGGGAATAGGACTGGTCGACCCTGAAGGGAGCGGGGATGCCGCGTTCCTCGAGATACTCGATCTCCTCCTCGCGCGAGGAGATGTCCCAGAGCCTCCAGGGGGCGATGATCTCCATGTCGGGCGCGAAGGCCTTGACGGTGAGCTCGAAGCGGACCTGGTCGTTGCCCTTGCCGGTGCAGCCGTGGCAGACCGCGTCGCAGCCCTCGGCGATGGCGGCGTCCACGAGGACCTTGGCGATGAGGGGCCGCGCGATGGAGGTTCCGAGGAGGTAGCGGCCCTCGTAGACCGCCCCCGCCTTGACCATGGGCCACACGTAGCCCTCGACGAACTCGTCCCGGACGTCCGCGACGATGACCTTGCTGGCCCCGGAGGCCTTGGCCCTCTGGTTCATGAGCTTCTCGTCAACGCCCTGGCCGACGTCCGCGCAGACGCAGACCACGTCGCACTCGTAGTTCTCCTTGAGCCAGGGGATGATCACCGTCGTGTCGAGGCCGCCGGAATAGGCGAGCGCTATCTTCTTCATTCGTTCCTCCGTCGCGATATCACGGGCTCAGGCCCGTTATCAGTCCGGGCTCAGGCCCGGGCGGTCTCATCGAGCGCGCCCTTGAGCGCCTCGAGTCCTTCATCTATCTCCGCGTCCGTTATCACGAGGGGCGGCACGAGCCGCACCACCGAGGCGCCCGCGGTGAGCACGGCGACGCCGCGCTCGAGGCATGAGTCCATCACCTTGTGTGGATCCGCCGTCACGTCGATCCCGATCATGAGGCCCGCGCCCCGGACTTCCTTGACCACCGGGCTCTTCCAGGACCGGACGGCGTCCATGATCCTGTTCCCCTTTTTCACGAGCCCCTCGTAGAATCCGGGCTTTCCGAGGACGTCGAGGACGACGTTCCCGGCGGCCGCCGCGAGGGGGTTCCCGCCGAAGGTGGTGCCGTGGTCCCCGGGCTGGAAGACCGCCGCGAGCTCCTCCGAGCAGAGGAAGGCCCCGCAGGGCACGCCCCCGGCGATCCCCTTGGCCAGGGTGACGATGTCCGCCTTGACGCCGAGCCCTTGGCCGGCGAGGAAGCTTCCCGTCCGGCCGACGCCGGTCTGGATCTCGTCCAGGATGAGGAGGGCGCCCGCCGCGTCCAGGAGGCTCCGCGCCTCCTCGAGGTACGCTCTTTCGATGAGGTTCACCCCTCCCTCGCCCTGGATGGGCTCAAGCATGAGGGCGATGACGCCGCCCGAGGCGAGTTCGGCCTTGAGCGCCGCGGCGTCGTTCCGCGGGATGGTCTTGAAACCGGGCGTGAAGGGGTCGAACCACTTGTGGAATTTCTCCTGCCCGGTGGCCGCCAGGGTGGTGATGGTCCGCCCGTGGAAGGAGTCCTCGAGGACGAGGATCCTCATGGAAGCGGCCGCGTCTCCCCGCTCCTGCCGCGCCCACTTCCGCGCGAACTTGATCGCGCCCTCGTTGGCCTCGCAGCCGGAATTGGCGAGGAAGACCCGCGCCATGCCGGACGCCGAGCAGAGCCGCCGCGCGAATTTCTTGGCGGCCTCGGTCTCGTAGTAGTTGCAGACGTGGATGAGCTTCCCCGCCTGCTCCGCTATGGCGGCCGTCAGGGCGGGATGCCCGTGGCCCAGGGATGACACGGCGATCCCGGCGTAGAAATCCACGTACCGCTTGCCGTTCGTATCCCAGAGGATGGATCCCTTCCCCTTATCCAGGACGACGCCCGTCCGGGCGTAGGTCCCCATGAACACGTTCTCGCTCATGCCTTCCTACCTCGATATCATGGTGCCGATCCCCGCGTCCGAGAAGACCTCGATGAGGATGGCGTGCGGCACCCGGCCGTCGATGATGTGGGTCCTGCCTACCCCGCCGGCGATGGCGGACACGCAGCACTCCACCTTGGGGATCATCCCCTTGGAGACGATCCCGGAGCCGATGAGCTCCTTGATCTCGGGCGGACGGGTTTGGCGGATGAGGCTCCCCGGATCCTTCACGTCCCGGAGGATGCCGGGCACGTCGGTGAGGAGGATGAACTTCTCCGCCTTGAGGGCGATGGCGAGCTTGGCGGCCGCGGTATCGGCGTTCACGTTGTAGACGGTCTTCCCGTCCTCGCCGGCGGCCACCGTGGCCACCACGGGGAGGAAGCCCTCCTTGAGCGCCCCCTCCACGATGCCGGGATTCACCTTGGACACGTCGCCGACGAAGCCGAGGTCCTCGCCCTCCGCGGTGATGCGCTGGGCGGTGAAGAGCGCCCCGTCTATCCCGCAGAGCCCGACGGCCCTGCCGCCCGCGGCGTTGATGAGGGAGGCGAGCTCCTTGTTCACCTTGCCCGCGAGGACCATCTGGACCACGTCCATGGTCTCCGCGTCCGTGTAGCGGAGGCCCCGGACCCGCTTGGTCTCCATGCCGAGCCTGCCTAAGAGGGCGTCGATCTCCGGCCCCCCGCCGTGCACGAGGACGGTCCGTATCCCCACGCAGGACATGAGGACGAGGTCCTGCATGACCGCGGCCTTCACCGCGTCGTCCGTCATCGCGGCCCCGCCGTACTTCACGACGATGGTCTTCCCGATGTACCGCTGGAGGTAGGGGAGCGCCTGCACGAGGGTCTCGGCCTGGTCCTTGAATTTCTGCTCTATCATCCCGTTCCCCCTAGCTCCGGTAGTCGCCGTTGATTTTCACGTAGTCGTAGGTGAGGTCGCAGCCGAAGGCCTCGGCGCTCCCCTTCCCGCCGCCCGCGATATTTATATCGATGACGATGTCCTTTTCCGTGAGCACCTTCTTGGCCTTCTCCTCGTCGAAGGAGGTGGTGGTCCCCTTTTCGCAGACCTCGATCCGGCCCGCGGCGCTCTCGAAGGCGACGGAGACTGCCTCCGGGTCGAAGGCGGCGCCCGAGTAGCCCATGGCGCAGAGGATCCGGCCCCAGTTGGCGTCCGCGCCGAAGAAGGCCGCCTTCACGAGGCTGGAGGAGACGACGGAGCGCGCGAGGGTCCGGGCCGCGGCGTCGTCCGAGGCGCCCGAGAGCCGGACCTCGAGGAGGCGGCTCGCGCCCTCCCCGTCCGCGGCGATGGCGCGCGCGAGGGAGCGGCAGGTCGCCTTGAGGGCCGCTGAGAACTCCGCCCAGCCGGGACCGCCCTCGCGGACGGGCTCGTTGCCGGCGAGGCCGTTGGCCATGACGAGGAGCATGTCGTTGGTGGAGGTGTCGCCGTCCACGCTCACGCAGTTGAAGGTCCGCTCGGTCGCGTCCTTGAGCGCCGCCCTGAGGGCCGCTGGCTCCACGGCGCAGTCGGTGGCGATGAATCCGAGCATGGTGCCCATGTTGGGGTGGATCATCCCCGAGCCCTTGGCGATGCCGCCGATCCGCGCGGTCTTGCCGCCGATCGAGAACTCGTAGGCGGCCCGCTTCTCCTTGGTGTCCGTGGTCATGATGGCATCGAGGGCCCTGTCCCCGCCGTCCGCGGAGAGGTCCGCGACGAGGGGCGCGATGCCCGCCTCGATGACGGCGATGGGCAGGGGCTGGCCGATGACGCCCGTCGACGCGACGGCTACCTCTCCCTCGGTCACGCCGAGGGCGGCGGCGGCGAGCGCGCACATCCTGCGCGCCGAGGCGAGGCCCGAGTCGCCGTTGCAGGCGTTGGCGTTGCCCGAGTTGGCGATGACGGCGCGGAGCGTTCCGCCCGCGGCGCGCTCCCGGGTCACGAGGACGGGCGCGGCCTTCACGAGGTTGGTCGTGTAGACGCCCGCCGCCGCGGCGGGAACCTCGGAGACGATGAGGGCGAGATCCCGCTTTGTCTTCCCCTTCTTGATCCCGCAGCAGACCCCGCCGGCTTTGAAGCCCCGCGCGGCGGTCACGCCGCCCGGTATCTCTTTCATTTCCATTACGCTTCCCCTTGAACTGACAGGACTGGCCCGACGCAAGCCGGAGCCGCGAACGACGCCGGCCCGCCCGCGCCCCGCGGGGCGACGGACGGATCGGCCGTGCCGATGGATCGGGGAGAGGGCTCCCGAGCTCAGGCGCGGAAGCGGCCTCTGGCCGATGCGTCGGTCAGGACGGTGACTAGGATTTATCGACGTGATGGAAGGTGGCGAATGGCGGGGAGAAGAAAGCGCGATTCAATGAGGCTCATGAGGAGGGATGGGGGCATCGGTATCGGCTTCTTCTTCACAATCAAGGCTCCTTTTCGGAGGATTTATTCCGATCCTATTCATTTTATCGGGGATTGTCAAGTATTCTTACATAAATATACATAAATCAGCGGAATATTCGTATTTTTTTTCACTTTCATGCATAATCATGCATTATTCATTCAGCTGGTATTACCAGAAAATGCCATTGAGTCATTCCTGATCAGCTTTCCTTTCCCCGCCATGTCGCTCCCGGGTTAGGGGGGCGTGAAATAACCGCTTACAGGAAAAAAAATTAGCCATAGAGAGGGGAATCGCCAATCCAGAAGGATTGGCGCGGGCGGGAGCTCTTTCCCCCTAACGGGACCTATGCGCTCCGGAGGGCGTCATTCGGGGAAGCGGTCCTTGATGCGTGCGATGGGGCCGAGGTCGCTCAGGAAGAGATCCACGAGGGCGGGATCGAATTGGCGGCCGCGTTCGGCCATGAAGTACTCGACGATGCGCTCGGCCTCCCAGGCGCTCTTGTACACCCGGTCGCAGCCTAGGGCGTCGAAAACGTCCGCGATCGCCACGATCCGTCCGGCGATCCCGATCTCCTCGCCCTTCTTGCCGTAGGGATAGCCCGAGCCGTCGTAGCGCTCCTGGTGTTCGAGGGCGATCTCCGCCGCCTTCTTCATGAGCCTGCGCCCGGAGTTCCTGAGCATCTCGTGGCCCGCGACGGGATGGGTCCTTATCACCGCGAATTCCTCCTCCGAGAGGGGGCCAGGCTTGTTGAGGATGGCGTCGGGGATGGCGAGCTTCCCGATGTCGTGCATGGAGGACGCGAGGCGTATCTCCTCGGCCTCCGCCTCCGAGAGCCCGGCGCGGATGGCGAGGACCTTGGATATCTCCGACACGCGCTTCACGTGGTGGCCCGTCTCGCTGGACCGGGCCTCCGCCACCTCGCCGAGGGTGAAGATGATCTCCCGCTGGGAATTCTCGATTTCCCGGTTTAAGCAGATGTTGTCCATGGCGACCGCGATGTTGGCGCGGAGGAGCTCGATGAGGCGCCTGTCCCAGGGCCCGACGGGAGCGCCGCATTCGACGAGGAGCGCGCACTGGATGCAGCCCTCGATCCCGAAGCGCGCCGCGAACCTGCCGTTCCGGACGACGATCCCCTCCCCCGAGAACGCCTCCTCGATGAGCGCGAGGGCCTCCCCGTCCAGGACCTCCGCCGGCTTCCTGCCGACGGATCCCGCGTAGAGGCCGACGGCAGCGTTCACCGAGTCGCCGCCGCTCCCCCGGGCGACGGACAGGCCGGAGGGGCCTGAGTCCGCGCCGACGCCGAGGACGGACGCGATCTGGACGAGGGCGCCGCCCATGAAGTCCTCGAAGGGCTGGTTGCGGAAGAGCCGCCGCGAGGACTCGATGACCCGCTCGAGCCCGACGCGGTTCCGGTCGAGGGACAGGAGGTCGTGGTAGGACCTCAGGGTCGATACCATGGTGATGAAGAGCCGGTCCGCGGTGAGCTCCGTCTTGAGCTTGTAGTCGTTAATGTCGTAGTCGATGATGACCTTGCGCTCGGGCGCCCTTCCGGGCTGGCCGGTCCGGAGCACGATGCGCGCGAGGAGGTTTCCCGCCTCCTCGCGGATGAACTTCACGAGCTTGAGACCGGTATCGTCCTCCTCCATGACGACGTCGAGGAGGACCATGGCTATCTCCGGGTGCTCGAGCACGGCGGCGCGGGCCTCCGCGCCGGAATAGGCGTGGATGAGGCGGAGCGGGCGCCCCTCGAAGGAGAAGCGCCCGAGCATCATGCGGGTCACGTCGTGGACGGAGGGGTCGTCGTCGACGATGAGGACGCACCAGGGCCCGGCGTCCGGACCCGGCCGCCCGCGCGGGCTGAGCGGCGTCGCGTAGCCCCGAGCCTCCAGGGAATCGGCCACTCCCTTCCCTCCTCGGGCCGGTCGAGCGCCGCGGCGCGGCGCGCGGCCTCCCTGCATCAAATTGTATCCCGGCCCCGTTCCGCGTCAAGCGATGGGCGCGGTTTGCGGCGAGGAAGGGGCGCTGCTATACTATGAAGGGCCGGCGGGCCCGGGCGTCGGCAAGAGGAGACGGCCATGAAGCCGAAAACGTTCCTGATCGCGGCCGCCGCCGCGGCGGCGATGCTCCTGTCTTGCGGAAAATCGGGCGGAAAAGCCCCAAAGCCGGTCACGATCCGATGGTGGCACATCAACACGGACAAGCCCTCCTCCGCCGCTATCGCCTCGATCGCGGCGGATTTCGAGGCCGCGAACCCCGGGACGGACGTTGAGATAACGATCCTCGAGAACATGGAGTACAAGCAGAAGCTCGAGCTCGAGTTCGCCGGCAAGAACCCCCCGGACCTCTTCCACAGCTGGGGATCGGGAGGGATGGCGGAGCAGGCGGAAGCGGGGCTCCTCAAGGACGTCACGTCCTGGGTGACCGGACCGAAGTGGAAGAGCAGGATCAATCCCGCCGCCTTGGCGCTGTACAGCCATAAGGGGCGGGTCTACGGCTTCCCCCACGACCTCGGGGCCGTGGGACTCTGGTACAACGAGAAGCTCCTCGCGAAGGCGGGGTGGAAGGCCTTCCCGGAAGACTGGCGCGGCTTCAAGAGGCTCCTCGGGGACCTCAGGGATGCTGGCGTCGCGCCGATCGCGCTGGGCGTCTCCGACCGCTGGCCGGTCATGTACTACTGGGCCTACTTCGCGCTCAGGATCGGCGGCCCCGGCATATTCTCGGACATCCTCGAAGGGAGGAAATCCTTCACCGATCCCGCGATGGTCGAGGCCGCGCGCATGCTGCAGGAATTGAGCGGCCTCGATTGCTTCCAGCCGACATGGATCGGCGACGACTTCCACACCCAGTCCCGCTGGGTGGGCGACGGCAACTGCGCGATGCAGCTCATGGGCCAGTGGGCCCTGGCCCTCCAGGAGCAGGTATCCGAGTCCAAGGCGGCCAACACCCCCTTCATGCGCTTCGCCCCCTTCCCGGCCATAGAGGGCCGCCCCGGTACGACCCTGGACGTGATGGGCGGCGGAAACGGCTTCGTCGTATCGGCGAAGGCCCCGGACAGGGCCGTCGAGCTCCTCGAATTCTTCACGAGGCCGGAGAACCTCCAGCGCTACTTCGACGCCTTCCCCGCGGTGCCGACGGTGGCCGAGGTGCGGATAGCCTCGCCGGGCCTGAACCAGGTGAAGGAGTACGTCGGCCGGATGAGGAACTACTGCGTGTATCCGGACCAGATGTTCCCGCAGAGGACGGGCACCGCCCTGAACGAGGTATCCTCGCGCATCCTCCTCGGCGAGCTCGCGCCCGAGAAAGGATGCGAGCTGGTGGAGGCGTCCTGGAAGGAAGCGAGGGAAGCGAGAGCCGAGTGAGGGAGCGGCGGGCCGTCCGGAACCTCAGGAGGAGAGGTACCGGAGGGGAAGCGACATCGTCACCCTGATGCCGCGATCGCCGTTCCCGAAGCGGATGGCGCCCTGGAGCTTCGTCGCGACGAGGGACACCACGATGGGGATGCCCAGCCCCATGTGGTTCCTGCCGCGGGCCGTGGTGAAGAAGGGCTCCGCGAGCCGCTCGAGGATTTCCTCCGCGAGCGGGCCGCCGTCGTCGGAGTACTCGACGGCCAGCGTCCCTTCCCCCGTCCTGAAGCGGATCTCCACGCGCGATGGATTCCCGTGGGCGACGCTGTTGTCGAGGAGCTGTTCGAGGATCTGGTTCAGGTCCCCGAAGCGGACGGCGGGGTCCTCCGCTCCCTCCAGGAACGTCGCGAGCGAGAGGGCCGGGAACCGGGACGCGGCGATCCGGGGCAGCTCCTTCCGCACGTACTCCGAGAGCGGGAGGACCGCGCTTGAGAGCGCCTCGCGGACGCTCGAGAGCTTGCGGAAAGTATCGACCTGCGAGCGCATCTGCTCCAGGTTCGTCCTGAGGAGGGCGAAGCCCTCGAGCCCCTCGTCCAGTCCCTCGAGGAAGTCCCCGGTCCCGGCATCCCCCGCGGCGACCCGGCGGGCGAACTCCTTGAGGCGGTAGTCCATGTGCGTGGAGATCCCGAGGCAGTTCCCCAGGGGCGTATTGAGCTCGTGGGACAGCCCGGCGATCATCTTCACGAGCGAATTCTGGAATGCGGCGTCGTAGAGGAGGCCCTGGGCCTCGGCGAGGGCGGACCGCGCGCTCGCGAGCTCCGTCTCCGTGGTCTCCGCGGCGCGCTTGAGCGAGCGGTTGATCCCGAGGAGCCTCGCGACGAGGACGACGGCGACCGCGGCGATCCCCGCGAGGACGGCCATCCTGAAGGCGAAGAATCCGAGGGCGATCCGCCGGGAACGGAGCTCGACCGCCCGGAGGAGGCGGTCGAGCCGTTCGTAGTAGATCCTATCGAAGACCGAGTTGAGGTCCTTGAGGCGCCTCACGAGCTGGTAATACTGGTAAGCGGAGAGGCGTCCCATCTCCCTGGTCACGTCCTTGCCCGAGAGGCTCGAGAGGGCGACCCTCCCCTCCCGGTAGGCGCCGGGGAGGTCCTCCTGGGAGAGGAGGAGCCGGCCGTTGTCCTCGAGCTCCCGTCCGAGGCGGAGCCCGGCCTCGAGGATGTCGATGAAGTCCGATAGCATCGCGCGGATGTCGCGGTCCATTTTTCCGCTCCGCGTCCTGAGCGCGGTTATCCGCGCGAGCGTCTCCTCCTCGAGGGCTCCGGCCTCGTCGAGCGCCGACTCGAAGCCCGCGTTAGTGAGGAGGAGCCCGCGGAGCGAGCCGACGTAGCGGTACCACGAGGAATAGGCGTCGTGGGTCTCGATCCGGATGTCGCGATAGCGGTTCTCCAGGCGGTAGTTGGCGTCGTTCACGACGATGTAGAAGACGAGGCCGATGAAGCAGGCGGCGATGAGGACGATCAGCCACGATCGCTCGGTTCGGGTCACGGCACCCCCGCCATGATTCTCGCGTACCCGGACGTGCCTGTCCAGGCGGGAAGGCGCTCGGATATGCGGGAACGCCCGTAGAATTCGCCCTATACTTCCGGGGGAAAATCGTGTAAAGTGAACCGGCATTCGTTCCGGCCCTCGGACCGGCGCGCGGATGGCGGTCCTCTGAGCCGGGGAACGCTTTTACGGAAGAAAAGAATCAAACGAAACGGGCGCGGGCTGCACTCAGTCGGGAACGAACTGTCAGACGCACGGCTCCTCCGCCCACGGAGTCCGAATGAAGCATCCAGATAGGCCCGGGGCCGGCGGCCCCGGGGATACGGGCGCGGCCGAAACGACGCGGTTCCCCATCGCCGTCAAGCTCATCGCCATCATCTCGGCGATCGTCATCCTGTCCTTGGGGACGATCACCGCCCTCGTCACCGTCTTCGTGAGCGGAGACGTCCGCGTGACCGCCGAGGAGAACAACCTCACGGTGAACGCGCGGTCGGCCGCGGCAGCGGAGAACGAGATCTCCACCACGAGGTCGAACGCCTTCCTCCTCCTGGACCTCCTCAGCGCGGCGGGCAACTCCGGCGCCCTCTCGCGCCAGGCCTCGGCCTTCTTCTTCGAGCGCAACCCCCAGGTCGCGGCCATCCTCGTGAGCGACGCGGGAGGGAAAGCGCGGCCGACGACCCTCGTCAACAACCGCTTCTTCGCCTCCAAGGAGCTCGATCCGTCCCTCGTCGATAAGTTCCGCGCGGACGAGGCCGAGGCGATCCGCCTCGCCGAGGGCGGCGAGGTCATGGCGCTCAACCTGGCCCCCGCCTTCGAGGAACCCGTCATCGCCCTCCTCTACCCCTGGCGCGAATACGGCTACGACCAGGCGGCGGCGGTCCTCTTCTCCACCGAGACCCTCTCCGAGGCCTTCGGGTCGGGCGCGCTCAACGCCTCCTTCATGGTGAACCACCGCGGCGACCTCCTCGCGCACGGCGACGCCGAACTCGTGCTGGCCGGGGCGAGCCTCGCGGAGCATCCCCTGGTCCGGGCGATGCGCGAGAACGGCGATTCGGACCGCCAGGTCCCCTTCACCGCCGCGGATCCCGGCGCGGGAGCGAAACGCCGGTACTTCGGCGCGTACCGCCAGCTCTCCATGGGAAACATCGCCGTCCTCACGACGATCGAGCAGAAGGCGGTCTTCGAGGGCGTCAACGGCACGACCGTCCGGAACCTCTGGCTCACCCTCGCCGTCCTCTTCGCCTCCGGCCTCTTCATCTGGATCTTCTCGCGGACGCTCAGCTCCCCGGTCCGCGCCCTGGCGGCGGCCTCCGAGGAGATCGAGAGGGGCAACTTCGCCATCGAGCTCAGGAGCAGGAGCCGAGACGAGATAGGCCTCCTCACGCGGAGATTCACGCGCATGGCGCGCGGCCTCGCGGAGCGCGAGCGCCTCAAGGACAGCTTCGGGCGCTTCACCAACAAGGAGATCGCCGAGAAGGCCATGCGCGGCGAGCTCGGGCTCGGCGGCGAGGACAAGGCCGTCACCGTCTTCTTCTCCGACATCCGCTCCTTCACCTCCATATCCGAGAGCATGACGCCCTCCGCGGTGGTCGAGTTCCTCAACGACTACATGACCCGCATGGTGGCCTGCGTGAACGCGACGGGCGGCGTGGTGGACAAGTTCATCGGCGACGCCGTCATGGCCGTCTGGGGCGCTCCGGTGTCCGCGGGGAGCCCGCGGGATGACGCCCTCAACTGCCTCAGGGCGGCCCTCATGATGCGCGCCTCCCTCGCGGAGTTCAACGCGGGCCGCGGCGGCCCCGGGAAGCCCGTCATCAGGATCGGCTGCGGAATCAACTCGGGCCACGTGGTCGCGGGGCAGATAGGCTCCCACGAGCGCATGGAGTACACGGTCATCGGGGACGCGGTGAACCTCGCGTCCCGCACCGAGTCGCTCAACAAGCCGCTCTGCACGGACATCCTCATAACGGAAGACACCTGGAATCTCGTCAAGGACGAGGTATCCACGGAGGAGATGCCCCCGGTATCGGTCAAGGGGAAGGAAGCCCCCGTCCGCCTCTTCGCCGTGGTGAACATGCCGCGCGCGGAGGGCGTTCCCGGCGCCGGGCCGGGAGGCCCCGAATCGCTCGCCAAGGTCCGATCCCTCCTCGGACTCGCCGCTCCCGACGCATCAAAGGTAGACCTCGATGGCGAAGAGAAGAAGTACAAGATCCTGGGCTGACGGGATCGTCTTCCCGATCGCCTGCGTCATCGGCGCGGCCCTGAGCATTTGGCTGTTCTGGGCCGACCTCAACCGCGCCCTCACGAGGCTAAACGCCGAGCCTGTCGCGACGATCACGTTCAAGTACCGGACCGCCCAGCGCAGGTTCCCGGACAGGTCGCTCTGGGACAGGCTCCGCCAGGAGTCGCCCGTGTACGAGGGCGACACGGTCCGCACCTCCGACCGCGCCGAGGCGACCGTCCGCTTCCTGGACGGGAACTCCGTGGTCCTCTCGGAGAACACCCTCATCAGGATCGGGCGGCTCAAGGAGGGGACGAGGGAGATCGGCTTCGATTCGGGCGAGATCAGCGCGACCGCGGCGCCCGAGGGCTCGGGACTCTCCCTGCGCTCGGGCGCGACCCGGATCGCGGCCGGAAGCGGATCGGCCGTCTCCGCCTCCGCGGGCCGGAACGGCGAAAACGATTCCCTCCTCGTGAGGATACTCAAGGGCGGAGCGACCGCCTTCACGGCCGACGGCGGCGAAACCGGAACGGCCCTCGCCGAGGGCTCCCAGGCGTCCTTCCAGCAGGACGGATCGGCTGCGGCGCCTCCATCGATCGTCGCGGCCGAGCCCGCCGACGGCGCGCGCTTCCTCAAACGCGACGCCGCGCCCGTACGCGTCGGTTTCCGCTGGTTCCTCCAGGGCCTGGACGCCGCGACGCCCCTCGTCCTCGAGGTGGCCGCGGACGCCGCGTTCACAGACGTCCGCGCGCGGCTCCCCGCCTCCGGCGGCGAGGCGTCCGCGGACCTCCTCGCGGGCTCCTGGCATTGGCGGATCGCGCCCGAGTCGAACCCCGCCGATCCCGCGGGCGCCGCGGGCAGGCTCTCCGTCATCGACGCCCCGCTTCCAGCGGCCATCGCGCCCGCTGAAGGCTACGAGTTCCGTTACCGCGTCCGCAAACCGGGCATCCGCTTCCTGTGGACGGCCGACGGGACGGCGAGCGCCTGGGAGCTCTCGATCGCGGACAACGAGGCCATGGAGAATCCCGTCCTCGCGCGCCGCTGCGCCGATCCCTCGGGCATCGTGACGTCCATAGGCGAGGGCTCCTGGTACTGGAGGGTCCGCCCCTGGTACGCCGTCGGCGGCATAGGATACTCGGGAGCCTCGCCCGTCTCGCGCTTCTCCGTGAGCAGGAGCGGGGAGCTCCGCGCGCCCGAGCCCCTGCGCCCGGCCGCGAACGCGATCGTCAACGTCGCGGCGAAGGCCGAGAAAAGCGCGCGCTTCTCCTGGAAGAACGGGGAAGAAGCGGTTTCCTACTCCTTCGCCATCGCGTCCGACGAGGCCATGTCCGTCCCCGCCGTGGCGGCGACCGTGACCGGGAATTCCTTCCTCCTCGATCCCGCCCGCTCTCCCCTTCCCAACGGGAAGTGGTACTGGACCGTCTCCCAGACCGATTCCGAGGGGAACTCCTCGCCGCGCTCCGCTCCGCGCCCCTTCATGGCCGTGGACCAGGAGCTCTTCCAGCGCGCGGTGTTCCCTCCCGACGGCTACCTCGTCGCCGAGAACCTCGCGGCGGACATCCGCTTCACGTGGAAGACGAACATTCCCGCCGAATCGCGCTTCCAGGTGTCGGGCTCGCCGGACTTCTCGGCGCCCGTCCGCGACGCGGCGTCCGTGCCGGGGCGGCCGAGCGCGGGCGGGCTCGCGACGGGCGACTGGTACTGGCGCGTGGAAACGGAGATCGAGGGCGTCGAGGCCGCGACTCCCCCGCGGAAGCTCACGATCGCGCCGCCGCTCGAGGCCCCGAAGGGGACCTCCCCCGCGGATTCCGACCGGGTCATCGTCCGGCCAAAGGGATCGACGCCCTTCTCCTGGGAGGCCGTGGAGGGCGCGACCTATTATTCCGTGACCGTGTACCGGGGCGACGAGGCGGTATTCGAGAACACCGCCCTCGAATCGACGGGATTCGAGATTCCGCTCCAATCATGGAAAGAGGGCGAGTACCGTTGGACCGTCCAGCCATTCGCCGACGAGACCCCCATGCGCACCAGGCGCTCGGGCTCGATCGCGGAGCAATTATTCAACCTCAGGAAGCTCAGCCCCTGCGAGCTCGTCTCCCCGGCCGACGGCGCCGTCTTCGACGGCAAGGAGGCGATCCTCCATCCCGGCGAGATATCGTGGAAGTCGATCGAGAAGGCGGCGGCGTCCCGGCTCGCGGTGGTCCGCGATCCCCGCGACCTCAAGGGCCTCGGCCCGGGCTCCCCCGCGCCCAAGGGCGCGGTGATGTGGGTAGCGAGGCCCGCGGGGCGCGTCAGCCTCGTCCGCCTGGAGGAGGGCCGCTACTGGTGGACCGTCCTCGCCGAGACCGCGGACGGCCTCGACATCAGCGCCTTGAAGCCGCGCTCCTTCACCGTGACCCCCGTGCCGCGGCTCCCCGCGACCCAGTCCATGGCGCCGGCGGACGGGACCGTCTTCGATTACGACTACCTCAAGAAAAGCCGATCGGCCCGCTTCGAATGGGCGGCCGTCGCCGGCGCCAACCGCTACCGCCTCGTGATCCGCTCCCGCCAGAAGAAAAAAGCCGAGACCGAGGCGCTCGTGGACGTATCTCTCGGCGACGAGAAGTCATGGACGCTCGCGGACCTGGGCGCCCTCGGCCAAGGGGACTTCACCTGGTCGGTGGAGGCCTCCTACCGCCTGGAGGACGGCGCCGCGCTCCAGCGCGGGCAGGTCCGCTCCGCGGGCTTCTCGATAAGCCTGCCCGAGCTCGAGGCCCCCAAGGCGAAGGGCAGGAGGACGATGTATGGCAATTAAGGCACCCTGGCTCTTCGCAGCCGCCGCGGCCCTCATCGCCGCTCCCGCGCTCCTCGCGGCCCCGAAGGCCTCGCCCGCTCCGTCGCCGAAAGCGGCCGCCGCGTCCGACGACGCCTCCGATCAGGCCGCCGATGCCGCGGCCGCGGAGGAAAAGGACTACTGGTGGGAGCAGAGCGACGCGGGCATCGTGTTCAAGCAGGTCCTGCGCTGGGACGCCGTCCCCTACGCGCTCCGCTACGGGGTGGAGATCGAGCGCTCCTCGGAGACCGGGGCCTGGTCCGCCGTCCAATCCCTCGAGACCGCCGAGACGACGGCCGAGGTGAGCCTGAGCGCGGGCGACTACCGTTACCGCGTGACGGTGTTCGACGTGCTCGGAAAGCCCGCGCGCGCCTCGGAATGGTTCGACTTCAAGGTACGCAAGGCGGTGCAGCCGAGGATCTCGGGCATAGAACCGGAGCGGGTCTGGCTCGAGGAGCGCAACGACGGGAAATTCACGGTCGAGGGGGCCAATCTCCTCCCCGACACGGAATACTATTTCCGCTCTCCGGAACGGTCGGGGCCCGGCTACCGAGGCGCGATCGTGGAAATCGACCCCAAGGCGAGGAAGGCCGTCCTCGCCTTCCCGGTGGACCGCATGGACATCGGATCCTACGAGCTCGTCGCCGAGAATCCCGGCGGCCTCTCGGCGAGATCCGATCGCGTGACCGTCAAATACCAGAAACCCGTCGACATCGACGTCTCGGCGGGCTACATGCCCCTCTTCATCCCGACCGATCCGACCTTCAAGACGTACTTCGACGGCACGGCCGTGCCCCTGGGCACCGCGGTCAAGGTCACCTTCATCCCCGTCAAGCGATCGTTCGGCTTCTTCGGCGCCGGGCTCCTCCTGGCGGCGGCCCGCGCGGGAGCTTCCTTCGAGACCTACGAGCTCTCCACCAATTGGCTCACCGCGCACGCGAATTTCGCCTACCAGAAGCCTCTCATCAAGCAGCGGCTGAACTTCGACGCGCGCATCGGCGTCGGAGCCACGATGCTCCAGGACCTCCGCTTCGTCCTGGACAACGGCGTGGAGTCCCCGGACTACTCGCCCTGGAGCATCTCCGCCTGCGCCGGCGCCGGCCTCCATATCTATCCGATGAAGCGCCTCTACGTGGACGTCGCTTGCGATGTCTCGTACGCCTTCATGAGCGACATGTTCAGCCTAGCGGTGTGCCCCTCGCTCACCGCGGGATGGCAGTTCTGATCCTTGAAGAAAGGAGCGCGCGAATGGCAAGACGCATGATGCGGCACCCGTCCATCGCCTCTCGCGGAGCGATCTCCGCGGCCGTTCGCGTCCTCGCCCCCCTCGCTGCCGCCGCGCTCCTCTCCTCCTGCCCGAACTTCCGCGCTCCGGTTCGCGAGTTCCTCGAGGATTGGACGAACGGAGCCGGAATCATCCGCGTGGAATTCCCGACCGCGTACCCAAAGGACGCGGATGGAATCACCTGCATCCCCTCGAGCGCCGACCGAAGCATTACCCTCGTTCTCAGGAATCCCCAAAAAATGAACCTCATGGCCTCCCCCGTTTTCCACGACGATTCGAACGTCAATGCCGACTCGCACTCATGCGTTCAATCGGCGGACGGCAACTCCTTCATATACACCATCTCCGGCCAGCTGCTAAGCGTAAGGGAATACGGCGAAGACATATCGTCGACCATCTCCATCGCGGACACGGCGACCCCCAGGACCTTCGAGCCCTTCGTCCTGACCCTCCGTTGCAATACGCCGCCTCCGCCGATACTCGGCTCATGCGTCATGCTCGATCAGGAGGGGAACCGCGTCCTCTGCTTCGCCATCGATATCTCGAGCTCCGTCCAGAACGACATCGACAGGGTCGAGATGATCATGGGCGGCGCGGCGAACGGCGCCACGTACGGGTTCGACGTGGAAAACGGATCGATCGTCCTTCCGACCGGCTCTCCCTTCACCACGGACGACCTCCTCCCCACGCTCACGCCCATCGGAGGACCGGACGGCGCCGTCTTCTCCCTTCCCGCCAACGCCACGGCCGTCTATTATCCCACGGGCATCCTCCATACCCAGGTGAACGAGGCCTATACCATCAGGCTCCTCGATCAACGGGGGCTCTCCTCCCAGGCGACCACGTGGTCGATGGGCGAAAAGCTCCCGTCCCCGAGTATCATCGACAAGAGCGATATACCGCTATCCTGGGGCAGTCCGATCAGCACCGATCAAATGGAGGGGAGCAACTATACCCGGATCACGTTACTGCCCCCGGATCAGATGCAAGACGAGACCCCCCTCAGCGGCGTCTCCGTCGTTTGGGAGTTGAGAAGAGGGGGCGGCCTCGTTTCCTCGGGCAGCGGCGTCGGGCCGGCCTTGATCGACATCGAACCGGGCTGGTATCAACTGAGAGCGTTTTCACGGAAAGCGGGGTACGTTGATTCCGACATGGAAACGATCGATATCCAAGTCCGCCGCATCACCTTCTGGGTGAACGCGGATTCAGGGGATGACGGGACCGGCGACGGTTCTCCGTCATCGCCGTTCAGGTCCATTCAGAGAGCCGTCGGATTATTCCAGGCCGATATCAACATACCCTATACGGTTTACGTCAGAGGCATAGTCAACGGCGGTCCTACCGATGGCTATGGCATGGTGGACATATCGTTCTTCTGCGCCCTCCGCATCGTAGGCGAAGCGCCCGGAGCGGGCATACGAGCGAACGACGGTCCCGGAATCAATATATATTCACCAGCCGCGAATATCCGCATAGAAGACCTCATCATCGAGAACGGCGTTTATACGGGCGGGATATATTTCCACCCGCAAATAGGCGATCTCACGATCCAAGACTGCGACATCACGAACAGCACTTCGAGCACATCGGGCGGAGGGGTATATTTCCATCCAATGAACAGCGGCAACCTGTCGATGAGTGGATGCGACATCATGGACTGCTCTGCCTCGGGCGCAAGCTCATTGGGAGGCGGCGCCTACATCGCCGCGGCAGGTTCGGTTACCATCGAGGATTGCACTTTCAGCGACAATGACGCAGTGGGAAGCGGCGGAGCCGTCTACGTCATCGGCACCGCTTCGCCATCCTTCTCGAACTGCCGTTTCTACGGCAATTACGCGGGAACGGGGGGAGCCCTGGCAGCGCAGCTTTCCGATCCCTCCCGGATAATCCGGATGGATCGCTGCGCGTTCGGCGGCCCCGGCGACGGAGAGCCGAATACCGCGTCCGCAGAAGGCGGCGCCATATGCGTCAATCAAGCGACGGCGCTCATGGACAATTGCACGGTATCGTACAACACGGCCAATGGCTACGATAACGGCAATCGAGCGACGGGCGGCGGCATCTCCGTCCTCGGGGGCGTCCTTGACGCGACGACTTGCGTCATCTCGTACAATACCGCGAACGATTCGACTACGATGACTCCGGGATGCGGGGGCGGCATCGCCTTGACGAATTGCGATCCAAGCATCATGCGGAATTGCACGATATCCGGCAACAGAGCGCGGACCGATTCCTCCGGGACGGTCGGCACCGCATACATTGACGGGCATGGCGGCGGCATCTACGCCATCGTTAGCCCGCTCACGCTCGAATCGTGCGCGATTTCCGGGAATTCGGGCACGAACGTCCCGGATACGGCCGGCCAAGGCGGCGGCGTGTACCTCGAAGGCGCCACCCTCACCCTCAGGTCCGGCACTTCGATAACGGGGAATTACGCGGGCACCGCGGATTCCGTCATCGGTTCTCAGCACGGCGCAGGAATATACGCGGGGGGCAGTCCGGCCACGCGCGTCATCATGGAGAGCGGGAGCTCAATCACCGCGAACCGCTGCGCGACGGGGTTCTCTTCCTCCATGGGCGGGGGCGCCTTCGTCACCTTGGGAGCGGTTTTCGAAATGAACGGAGGCGAGATATCGGGGAATAGCGCCGCCACCGGAGCGGGTATGATCGTGGGCGGTAATTTGGGAACAGTGAATAGCTCTTTCCTGATGCGGGGAAACGCCTTCGTCAACGACAACAACGAGGTATTCCTGAGGCGCGGCTATAATTACGTCATGATTCCCGTCACGATCGCCGGTCCGCTCTCAGGCCATCCGATCGTCGCGCGAATTCGCCTGGAATTCTGGATACCGGACGCCTACGTCCTCGCGGAGACAGCGAGCGGTTTGATCAACGCGTATTATTCCCGATTCACGCTCGTACCCGACGCGGCAGGATATTATATCAATGCCAATGGACGGCTCGGTCATAATTAAGGAACCCCGAGGGCGGGCATACTCGCTCGGTGGAAGGAGTCATCATTTTGACGAACATGGGTTTTAGGTCTCCGTCGCGCGCTCTATGGTCCTTCCCCGTCCTCTTCGCCGCCCTCCTCCTCTCCGCTTGCCCGAATTTCCACGCTCCGGTCCGCGAATACCTGGAGGACTGGACTAATAACGCGGCCATCGTCCGCGCGGAGTACCCCGAGGCCTTCCCGACGGACTCGAGCGGCGTCGTCTCCCTCCCCTCGGGCGCGGACCGCGAGGTCAGGCTCATCCTCAGGAATCCCCAGGACTACGATCTCAGGCCGACTATCTCCGCCGTCAACGGGGAGACTTGGTACAACGGCACGGATTATTCCTTCACGCTCTCTCAGGACCGGAGATCGCTCACGCTCGCCTTCAGCGAGGCCTTCCTCCAGACGCGCGATCCGGACGGCGACATCAGCTCCTCGATACTCCTCATCGACGACGGCACCGGACGCTCCTTCGATCCCTACGTCCTCCCGCTCCGCTGCAATTCCGCCCCTCCGCCCATCCTGGGGTCCTGCGTCATGATGAACGGCAACAGCCAGGTCGTCTGCTTCTCCCTTGACCTGTCGGATTCCGTGCACGGGGACATAGCCGCCATCGAGGTCAACGGCTCCCGACACGAGGTCGGCGTCAACGCCGCGACGAACCGCCTGATCCTCGACGAGGACTCCGATTTCCTCGATCCCTCGAGCGTCCCGCTCGCGTCGGTACCGGGAACGAGCACCGCGTTCGCGCCGACCGCCGGAGCGCAGGCGGTCTACGTCGACACGAGGCTACCGATCATTTCCGAGAACGACGTGTTCATGATCCGCGTCATCGATAGCCGCGGATTGTCATCCTCCGCCACGACCTCCTCCCGCGGCCAAAAACTCGGTTCTCCCTCGTTCAGGGACCTGGCCGGCGCGATCGTCCCGGAGGGCGGCAACCTCCTCCCCGGCCCGGACGGGATGACGTCCGCCATCATGATCTCCGCCCCCACCGTCGCGGGCAGCGAATCCGGCCTCACAGCCGTCAATCTCTCCTGGGAGCTCAGGCGACAGAGCGGAGGCGGGGTCATCGATTCCGGCGCGGCCCTCGACGGGGCTTCCTTGACCCTCGAGAACGGGAGCTACGCGCTCACCGCGTACGCCCGGAAAAACGGCTACATCGATTCGGATCCGGTCACCCTGCGCTTCACCGTTTCCAGCACGGTCTTCTACGTGGACAGCCTCGTGGATTTCGACGCCGACGCTCCCGGGACCCTCGCCCGCCCTATGAAGTACCTCTCTTACGCGATCGCGAAATGCACGAACGACACTCTCCATTACAGAGTGTACGTGACGGGCGTCCATACGGGCGGACCCGTAGACGGCGTCCTCTCCCTGACGAATCGGGGATGCGACATCGACTTCATCGGCTACGGGACCCAGGCGGTCGTAGACGGCGAGCGCTCGAAACGCGTCGTCTTCATCTCCACGGGAAATACGGCCGCATTCACCGTGACGTTCTCCGGACTCACGATCCGCGATGGGTTCAACGATTCCGGCCTGCCCGGGGCAGGCATCCACTTCATCGCGCCGAACGGAAACCTCGTGATAGAGGACTGCGTCATCATCGGCAACGCGACGACCGGCACCGGCGGGGGAGTCTATTTCTCGTCGCCGGGCGGCGATCTCCGCATCACCGCTACCACGGAAATCACCGGAAATTCCGCGAACGCGGGTGGCGGCGTATCCTTCTCCTCCGAGCGCGGGGCGCTCTCCATATCCGATTCCGTCATCTCGGGGAATTCGGCTTCGGGCTTCGGAGGCGGATTGTACCTCTACAAGAGTGCCGGCACCGAAAACGCCGTTTACGATCTTCGATCGGTCGACTTCTACGGGAACGCGGCGGACGGGAGCGGAGGGACCGAGGGCGGCGCGATCATGCTCAACGCGACAGGAGCCAATTGCACGATGAACCTGGTCGATTGCGAGATAGGCGGCGAGACGATCGAATCGGGCAATACCGCGATGCGGTTCGGCGGAGGCCTCTCCCTCAGGGGCGGAACCGTGACCATGACGAATTGCGGCGTCCAGAACAACGTCGCGTTCCAGAGCACGAGCGCGGGAAGCGGATACGGGGGAGGCCTGTTCGCCGACGGAGCGTCGGTTACCCTGACCGATTGCTCGTTCTCGGGCAATGCGGCGAATTCACCGAAGGCCGCGTTCTCAGGGGCGCAGGGCTTCGGCGGGGCCATGGCATTCTACTCCGGATCGCTCCGCGTCGAAGGCAGAAGCGTTATCCGGGGGAACTACGCAATCGCGGGCGGCGACGGCGGACCGACGGAACGAGGATACGGAGGCGGCATATACGCGTACTTCTCCTCGGTTCTTTTGCGGGATTCGTCAAGCGTCCGCGAGAACGGAACGAACGACTCGGCCACGGCATCCCCCGCCATGATCGGCGGCGGCGTCTTTTTCGAGGGCAATACCGATCACCTCCTCAGGATCCAGGATTCGGCCTCGGTTTCGGAGAACACCGCCGAGTCGGCCGGAGGCGGAGTCTACATGATGAGCGGGCGCATGGAACTCGCGGCCGGTTCGATCAGGGCCAACGCGGTCTCGTCGTCCGCGGGCCAGGGAGGCGGCATCCTCCTCGGGGAAACCGCGTACCTCACGATGAGCGGCGGGTCCGTATCCGACAACGTCTCCCTCGGCGAGGGCTCGGGCATCATGATTTTCGAGGATCCGAGCCTAAGCCCGGCCTACCAAAAATTCAGCCTGGGCGGAGCCGTGGATTTCGCGAACAACTCCATCTGGATTCCCCAGCTGACCATCGGCTTGGATACCGTGTACATACCCATCACGCTCCTATCCGGCATCTCATCGGCCGCGCGCATCCGGCTCCGGGCGCAGTCAATAATAATTACAAGTCCGATGCTCGCGCCGGAGGGAATGGTCCCGGGCAATAACGATTTCTTCGACGTCACCGCGGCCGGACTCTCCTGCTACATCGATTCAAGCGGATATGTCCACTTAAGGTAGCGTTGACAGGCCGGCGGGAACCGCGTCTCCTTGACAGCGGGGCCCGCCGCCCCGCAGAATCGACGCATGGCAGCCGACGACCAGAGCCTCCTCCGCCTCGCGGACCTCGGCCTCTCGGAATACGAGGCCAAGGCCTACGTGGCCCTCCTCAAGCGCAATCCCGCCACCGCCTACGAGACGGCGAAGGCCTCGGGCATCCCCACTTCCAAGATCTACGAGGTGATGGAGAAGCTCCGGGCCAAGGGCATAGCCATGGTGGAGGACGAGGGCGGAGAGCGGAAGCTCTACGTCCCCCAGGACGCGCGCGAATTCCTCGCCGGCCAGAAGGCGCGCCTCTCGGAGACCATCTCCGGCCTGGAGGAGGAGCTCAGGAGCCTCTCGGGCGCCCGCGACGTCTCCTACCTCTGGAACGTCAGGAGCAGGGAGGACCTCCTCGACCGCGCGAGAGCGATGATCGGACGCTCCGAGCGCGAGTTCCTCCTCTCCGCGGCGGTGGAGGAGCTCGAGGACCTCGCGCGCGCCATCTCGGAGGCCGGGAAGCGCCGCGTCCGGATCGCCACGGTCAGGTTCGGCGACAGGGACATGAAGCTCCCCGGCGCGGTCTACCCCCACCCCATCCGCGACACCCTCCAGGAAGAGAAGGGAGGCAGGGGCTTCGCCCTGGTCGTCGATTCGGGAGAGGCCCTCATCGGCACCATCGGGGCCGCGGGCGGCGTGGAGGGAGCGTACAGCCGCAACCGCGGCTTCGTGACGGCCGCCGAGGACTACGTGAAGCACGACATCTACATCATGAAGATCGTGAACCGATACGACGCCGAGCTCATAAACCGCTTCGGCCCCAAGTACGCCCTGCTCCGCGACGTCTTCAAGGACGAGGAGCGTTGAAGGAGGAGCCCTCATGCGGCCGAGCATCGTCGTCTCGAGCGAGAAGTGCGTCAACTGCGGCCTCTGCGGCCGCGAATGCCCCGAGGGGCTCTTCGTCTCGACGGCGACGGGCACGCGGGTGGAATCCGAAAGGCTCTGCATGACGTGCGGCCACTGCGTCGCGGTCTGCCCGAGGGACGCCATCACCCATTCCGCGAACGGAGACCGCTTCTCCATCGTCGATCCCGCCGAAGGGCCGTCCCCGATCCATTCCTTCCTCCTCGGCAAGCGCTCCGTGCGGCACTTCTCGAACAGGGAGATCCCGGGATACGTCATCGAGGAAATCACGAGGGTCGGGGACCATGCTCCGAGCGCGCACAACTTCCGGAACAGGCGCTACGACATCGTCCGCGATCCCCGGACGATAAACCGCGTCCTCAAGGTCATCGAACGGAAATACAAGGGATACCTCCTACAACTGAATCCGCTGACGCTGTTCATGGTCTCGCTCTTCAACAAGGCCTTCGCCGCGGAACTCTCCGACCTCGTGAAGAGCTTCAGGTACGCGATACGGGAGTTCGAGCGCGGGAACGACGTGATCTTCCACGGATCCAAGGCGATCGTCTGCGTCTCGGCGCCCTCGTACAGCGGATTCTCGCGAGACGACTGCATCGCGGCGCAGCACTACATGATGCTCGCGGCGAAGGACATGGGCGTCGAGAGCTTCATCGTCGGATTCGCGCAGTACGTGCACAGGTCGATCGAACGGGCGCTCAAGCTCGAACGCGGGCTTTCCATCTACGCGATATCCGCCTTCGGCTACAGCGACACGAAGTTCCTGAAGGGCATCCGGTTTCCGGTCAGGGACATCCGTTGGAACTGACGGAGGCATGAGAAGGGCGCTCGTTTCTCGGTCCCGATGCCCGCCGTATCGCATCCGGGACGGGGGGATGCGCCGGCGCCCGGTCAAGCTATGGGCGGGTACATGGCCCGAGCGCGCCGGTCAGGGGGGAGGGGCGGGAGCTCCTTCCCCCGGTTTTTTATAACTTGGCTATTGACTACCTTGGTAGTTAGCCTCTAGAATGCAGGGAAATCCCAATCCGGGACAAGGAGGCGCGTATGGACGTTTGGATCGACGGCGAGTATTTCACGAAGGACGCTGCGAAGATCTCGGTCTTCGATCACGGCCTCCTATACGGAGACGGGCTCTTCGAGGGCATCCGCGCCTACGGCGGCCGGGTCTTCAAGCTCAGGGAGCATATCGAGCGGCTCTTCGAGGGCGCTCGGGCGATCATGATCGAGCCGCCTATGACGCGCGAGGCGATGGCGGCGCAGGTGGAGGAATCCGTCCTGAGGAGCGGGAGGCGCGACGCGTATATCCGCCTCGTCCTCACGCGGGGGACGGGGGACCTGGGCATCAATCCGCGGCTCTGCCCGAAGCCGAGCCTCATCGTCATCGTGGACGAGATCAGGCTGTACCCCGCGGCGCATTACGAGACGGGGATCGGCATCGTCACGGCGGCGACGCGGCGCGTAGGGCCGGACGCCTGGGACCCGCGCGTGAAGAGCCTCAACTACCTCAATAACGTGCTCGCGAAGCTGGAGGCGATCAGGGCCGGCTGCATGGAGGCGGTCCTCCTCAACGCGGACGGCTACGTCGCGGAGTGCACGGGGGACAACATTTTCACGGCGAAGGGCGGGATCCTCCTCACGCCGCGGCCGGAGGAATCGCTCCTGGACGGGATCACGCGGCGAACGGTCATGGACCTGGCGCGGGAAGCGGGCATGGAGGCGCGCGAGGCGCGGCTCACGCGCTTCGACCTCTACACCGCCGACGAGTGCTTCCTCACGGGCACGGGCGCGGAGATCATGCCGGTCACGGAGATCGACGGGCGCAAGATCGGGGACGGCAAGCCGGGGCCGGTTACGGCGCGAATCCGCGCGGCCTTCACCGAGCTCGTCGGAGCCTGAGCGGGCGCCCGGACGCTAGGCCTCGTCCGGCTCCGGGCCCGCCTCCCCGGCCGAGCCCGCCATCCTCCGTCCCTGGAGGAGCTCGTAGAAGCGGGGGTAGGATTTCGCGCGCCGACAAGCGCAGATTTCCGCGGACGCCTCCTCCCCGAGGGGGAGCTCCGCCGCGCGCGAGGCGAGGAGGCCCTTGAGCTCCATGGCGAAGCAGGAGCCCTTGGGAGCGCCGATGGCGTCGGTCATCCTGAGCCAGGCCTCGCGGACGCCGCCCGAGCGGAGGTTGGCGAAGGCGAGGGGGAGGAAGTCGCAGGGATAGAGGTCGCCGCGGGGGCTCACGTAGGAGTGCTGGGTCCCCGCGCCGCAGCCGAACTGGGACGCTGACTCGGTATGGGCGAAGGCGCTCACGCGCGGCAGGCCGGGCTTCCTGTTCTTGGAATACTGGAAGCGCCTGATGGCCTCGCGCTCGGCTTCTCCGAGGAGCTCGCCCTCCGCGCCGAGGAGGCGCCCCGCGGGGATGGGCTCGAGGACGCGGAGCTCGTGCGCGCCCGCCTCCTTGGCGACGCGGAAGACGCGCTCGAGCCCATCGCCCAGGAGCTCGCGGCGGACCACGGTCTGCGCGAAGGCGTAGAGGCCGGCCGAGCGCGCGGCGCCCAGGGCGGCGAGGGCCGCGGCGTGCGAGCCGGAGCGGCCGCGGTTGGCGTCGTGGCGCCCGGCGTCGGGGAAGTCGAGGCTCACGCCGCAGGCGTAGAGGCCTGAGCCCGCGAGGCTCCGCGCGCGCTCCTCTCCGAGCCCGAGGCCGCTCGTGTAGACGATGGTCTCGCTCTTCCCCTTGACCGAGGCGACTAGGTCCTCGAGGTCCTTCCGGAGGAGGGGCTCGCCTCCCGTGAAGCCGACGATGGCGGTCCCCATGTCGGAGAACTCGCGCGCGATGGACGCCCATTCCGCCGTAGAGAGCTCGCCGCCCGAGCCGCCCGAACGGAGCTTGGCGCTGCAGTGCGGGCAGGAGAGCTCGCACGCGGAGGTGACGGCGAGGAAGACGGAGAGGGGCGAGGTGCGCCGCGCGAGGGCCTGGCTCCGGAAGGGCATGCCGGGGTCGCGGGAGGCGCGGAGGAGGCGGGCGTACGCGGGCGACGGGAAGGGCGGGAGGAAGCTGTTGAGGACGTAGCGCTTCCCGTGCCGGACGATCTTCTCCCCCTTCACGGCGTTGAGGAGGGCCCGCGCGAGGCGGAAGAAGGAGAAATCGGGATCCCTCCTGAATTCGCCCACGGAATCCCCGAGGGTGGCCATGATCCTGGGAGAGAGCGCCATCCGCGCGAGCGGGGGCAGGTTCACGAGATACACCGTCTGTCCTCCTTCTTGAATATCCCCCACGCGAAGCGGTGGTTCATCCTATACCCTCCGTTCGTGCGGCTCCGTTCGGCGATGCGCGCGATGACGGCGTCGCGCGCGGCGTCGCGCTCCGCTCCGGGCGCGAAGACGCGGAACACGCCCGCGAGCGCCCCGGTGCCGAGGAGCCAGCGGCGGTACTCCGCTTCCGTCCCGAAGGAGGCGATCTCCTCGCCCTCTCCCGAATCCACGCGGGACAAGCCCTCGCTGAGGAAGCGGCGCTCGAAGGCGCGGAGGCTCCGGGGCATGGCGAAGCGGATGTCCATCACCTTGAGGAAAGAGCGCGGACGCCTCAGCATCTCCCGCACGACGGCGCCCTCGACGCCCGCGAGGGTTCCCGCCCGGTTCATGATGAAGCCAGCGACGCCGCCCGGGACGAGGACCCGCGCGAGGGCGCGGATCACGGCGGGCGAGTCCAGGTAGACGAGGCCCCAGCCGCAGAAGAGCGCGTCGACGCTCGCGTCGGGGAGGGATTCGAGATAACCGAGGGCGTCGCCCGCGACGAAGGCGCAGCGGGGATCCGCGATGGACGCGCGGCATGAATCGGTCATGGCCTCGGAGGCGTCGACGCAGGCGATGGACCATCCCGGTCCGGCGGCACGGAGGAGCTCGCGCGCGAGGAAGCCGGTTCCGGAGCAGAGGTCGACGATCTTGAGGGGCTTGGACGCGGGGAGCGCGGAGGCTCCGGGGGGAAGTATCCTCAGGGTCCATTTCCCCATGCGGTCGGTCCACATCCCGTAGCCGGGCGCGATTTCGTCGTACTCCTCCGCGTAATCCGCGGCGCCCACCCGGTCGCCGCGGGCCCAGAGGCCGAGGATCCGCGCGAGCCCGGCGAGGGGCGCGAGGGGATTCACGGCCGCACCGCCGCGATGATGAAGTACTTCCCGGCGTTCTCGGGCGGACCGGCCCTGAAGCCCGCATCGGAAACGAGGGCGGCGGCCTCTGCGGGCTTAAGGTAGCGGAGGGGCCCGAAAAGGACCGATTCGAGGCGGCCGAAGGCGCGGACGAGGGGTCTCCGCGCGTCGAAGTCGCGGATGAGGAGGAGCCCCCCGGGCCTGAGGAGCCGCCTTGATTCCGCGAGGAGGGAGGCGGGCGAGGGCACGTGGTGGAGGGCGTCAGAGACGAGGACGGCGTCCGCGCACGAATCGGGAAGGGGAACCGCCGCGCAATCGCATCGGAGGGCGAGGAGGCCGCGCGCGCGCGCCTTCTCGAGCATGCGTTCGCTCGCGTCCGCGACGATCACCTCGCTGTACCGCCCCTTGAGGAGGGCGCCCAGGTAGCCCGTGCCCCCGCAGAGGTCGACGAGGAGCCCTCCCCCGCCCGCCCGCTCGAGGACGCGGCCGGGCGCGTAGAGGCCCCAGGACCGCATGAAGAGGTCGTATCCCCAGGCGACCGCGTCGAAGCTCGGCGCGAGAGCCGCTTTGCGCGTGTTTTCCTCCATGGTTTTCCTCTCCATGCTAGCACGGAGCCTAGGCCGCGCCAAGGCGAGGAGGGATCGGCATCCCCTTGAAGAACGCCGCCGTTTCCGCTAATATCCTCGCGACACGGGCACGCCGGCGATTGCGTCGCGCCGCGCCCGCTCGCGCAAGCGGCACCACCCGACAACGAACCCGACGCGGCGCTCTATTCTATTCCATGGAAGAGGAACGCCCGGGGTCCGGAATCGCGTGCCGGAATGGAAGGGTTTTGAACGTGGACGCTAAAAAGGTTCGCGCCCGTCTGGTGCTGGAGGACGGCACCGAGTACCAGGGCCTGTCGAGGGCGCGCCACGCGTCCGTGGCCGGCGAAGTGGTTTTCACGACCGGCATGGTCGGCTATCCGCAATCCCTGACCGATCCCTCGTACAAGGGCCAGATACTGGTCAGCACGTATCCAATGATCGGCAATTACGGAGTACCGGGGAATGCGGCGGATGAGCGCGGCATTCCCCTTTTTTTTGAGTCCGGCCGCGTGCAGGCCGCCGCCCTCGTGGTCTCCGAGTACTGCGAGGCCCCGAGCCATTACGCCAGCGAGCGGAGCCTCGGGCGCTGGCTCGACGACGAGGGCGTTCCCCTGATCGAGGGGATCGATACCCGTTCCCTCACGGAGCGCCTCCGCGAGCGCGGGGTCATGCGCGGCAAGATACTGGTCGACGGCGCGAAGCCCGTGGAGATCGAGGAAGGGGACATTCCCGAGCCGGTCCGCCTCGTGAGCGTCGAGAGCGTCCGCGAGTACGCGCCTTACGACGCGGACTCCCCGTCCGCGGCGCGGATCGTCCCCGTCCGTCAGGGAAGGTCCCCGGGCAAGGGGAAGAAGGCCGACGACAGGATCGGCGCCGGACTCAGGGTCTGCCTCGTCGACTACGGGGTCAAGAACAACATCATCCGCTGCTTCCTCGCGCGCGGCGCGACGGTGGTCCTGGTCCCCTGGGACCAGGACCTCTCGAAGATCGAGTACGACGGGCTCTTCCTCTCCAACGGCCCGGGCGACCCGAAGGCCCTCATGCCCTCGGTGGCTCAGGTCCGGAAGGCCCTCGACCGCCCGGAGCCCCTCTGCGGCATCTGCATGGGGAACCACGTCCTGGGCCTCGCGGCCGGCGGGGACACCTACAAGCTCCCCTACGGGCACCGCTCGCAGAACCAGCCCTGCGTCGAGTCGGGTACGATGCGCTGCCACATCACGAGCCAGAACCACGGCTACGCGGTGCGCGCGGAGAGCCTGCCCCGCGGCTGGGAGCCCTGGTTCACGAACAACAACGACGGCACTAACGAGGGGCTGCGCCACGCGGAACGCAACGCCTTCTCGGTCCAGTTCCATCCGGAGGGCTGCCCCGGCCCCCGCGACACGGAGTTCCTCTTCGACCGCTTCCTCTCCTCGGTTCGCGCGTTCAAGGAAGGGAAGCGCTTCATGGGCGCGTACGGCGGAGAAACCGGCGCGAAGGGAGGCGCGGCATGAGCGCGAAGGAACGGACCGACGGCGAACTGAACGCGGACGGCTTCGCCCTCCCCAGGACCGTCCTCCTCCTCGGATCGGGCGGCCTCAGGATCGGGCAGGCGGGCGAGTTCGACTACTCGGGCTCGCAGGCCATCAAGGCCCTCAAGGAAGAGGGGATCCGCGTGGTCCTCATCAACCCGAACATCGCCACCATACAGACGAGCGAGGGGATGGCCGACGCCACCTACTTCCTCCCCATCACCCCCGAATTCGTGGAGAAGGTGATCGAGAAGGAGAAACCCGACGGCATCCTCCTCTCCTTCGGCGGGCAGACGGCCCTCAACTGCGGCGTCGCCCTCCACCGTTCGGGCGTCCTCGCGAAACGGGGCGTCCGCGTCCTGGGCACGCCGGTCAAGACGATCGAGGACACCGAGGACCGAGACCTGTTCGTGACGCGCCTCAACGAGCTCGGCGCCCTGAGCCCGGCTTCCATCGCCGCGAACGACATGAAGGCCGCCTTGGCCGCCGCGGAGAAGATCGGCTTCCCGGTGATGGTGCGCGTGGCCTACGCCTTAGGCGGCGCCGGCTCCGGCATCTGCCGCAACGCCGAGGAGCTCAAGAAGCGCTGCGAGAAGGCCTTCTCCGTGAGCCCGCAGGTCCTCGTGGAGGAGTGGCTCGGCGGCTGGAAGGAAGTCGAGTACGAGGTGGTCCGCGACCGCTTCGACAACTGCATCACGGTCTGCAACATGGAGAACCTGGATCCCCTCGGGATCCACACGGGCGAGTCCATCGTGGTGGCGCCCTCTCAGACCCTCACCGACTCCGAGTACCACAAGCTCAGGCGCATCGCCATCGAGGTGATCAGGCACCTCGGGATCGTGGGCGAGTGCAACATCCAGTACGCGCTCGACCCGAAATCCGAGGACTACAGGATCATCGAGGTGAACGCCCGCCTCTCGCGCTCCTCCGCGCTCGCCTCCAAGGCAACGGGCTATCCCCTCGCCTTCGTGGCCGCGAAGCTCTCCATCGGGCAGGCCCTCACGGACATAGACAACCGCGTCACCCGCGTGACCAAGTCCTGCTTCGAGCCCGCCCTCGACTACTGCGTGGTGAAGGTTCCGCGCTGGGACCTCAAGAAGTTCAAGAACGTGGACAGGCGGATCGGCTCGGAGATGAAGAGCGTCGGCGAGGTCATGTCCATCGGCAGGAACTTCGAGGAGGCGATCCAGAAGGCCCTCCGCATGACGGGCACGGGCGCCCCCGGCCTCTCGGGGTCGGGAAACGCCTTCGACGATATCAAGACCGAGCTCCGCGAGCCCACGGACAAGCGGATCTTCGCCGTCTACGAGGCGCTCGCCCAGGGCTGGACCATCGAGAAAATCCACGAACTCACGAGGATCGATCCCTGGTTCCTCGGGAAGATAGCGAACATCCTCTCCACCGAAACGGCCCTCAAGGCGCACGCCGCCAAGTCCAAGGGCATAGGCTCCCTGGACGAGGGCCTCCTCCGCGAGGCCAAGCGCCGCGGCTTCTCCGACGGACAGATCGGCGCGATCATGGGGACAGGAGAGGCCAAGGTCAGGGAGCGGAGGCTCAAGGCCGGGATCCGCCCCGCCATCAAGCAGATCGACACCCTGGGCGCGGAGTACCCCGCCAAGACCAACTACCTCTACTGCACGTACGACGGCTCCTCGGACGACGTAAGCCCCACGGCTTCCGGCGTGGTGGTGCTGGGATCGGGCGCGTACCGCATCGGCTCCTCGGTGGAGTTCGACTGGTGCTGCGTGAACGCCGTGCAGAGCGCGAGCGCCCTGGGCCGCAAGTCCATCATGGTGAACTGCAACCCCGAGACGGTCTCCACGGACTACGACGTCTGCGACCGCCTCTACTTCGAGGAGCTCTCCCTGGAGCGCGTCCTCGACATCCACGACTTCGAGAATCCCGAGGGCGTCATCGTCTCCATGGGCGGCCAGATCCCGAACAACCTGGCCATGAAGCTCGACGCGGCCGGATGCCGCATCCTCGGGACGTCCGCCGCGGACATCGACAAGGCCGAGGACCGGCACAAGTTCTCCGAGCTCCTCGACTCCCTCGGCATCGCCCAGCCCGAGTGGAAGGAAGTGACCGACATGGAGTCGGCCCTCGCCTTCGCGGGCAAGGCCGGCTACCCCGTCCTCATCAGGCCCTCCTACGTCCTCTCAGGCGCCGCCATGAACGTGGCCTGGGACGACGCGAGCCTCAAGCGCTTCATCACCGAGGCGAGCGACATCAACCCCGAGCACCCGGTGGTCATCACCAAGTTCATCGAGGACTCCAAGGAGATCGAGATAGACGCGGTGGCCAAGGGCGGAGAGATCCTCATCTACGCGATCAGCGAGCACGTGGAGAACGCCGGCGTCCACTCGGGCGACGCCACGGTGGTCCTCCCCGCCCAGCGGATCTATATGGACACCTACCGCAAGGTGAAGCGCGTCGCGCGCTCCATCGCCGAGGCCCTCTCCATCTCCGGCCCCTTCAACATCCAGTTCCTCGCCAAGGAAGGGAGGATATCGGTCATCGAGTGCAATCTCCGCGCGAGCCGCTCCTTCCCCTTCTGCTCCAAGGTCTTCAAGCAGAACATGATCGATTACGCGGTCAAGGCCATCCTGGGGGCGCCCGTGGAGCCCGCGCACTCCTCCCTCGTGGACCACGACTTCGTGGGCGTCAAGGCGGCGCAATTCTCCTTCTCGCGCCTCCACGGGGCCGACCCCATCCCCGGCGTGGAGATGTCCAGCACGGGCGAGGTGGGCTGCATCGGCATGGGCCGCAACGAAGCCTTCATGAAGGCCCTCCTCTCCGTGGGCTACCGGATACCCAAGAAGGACATCCTCCTCTCCACGGGCCCCATAGAGGACAAGGTGGAGTTCCTGGACGGCGCCAAGGACCTCGTGGCCATGGGCTACAGGCTCTTCGCCTCCGAGGGCACGGCGGACTTCCTCGAGAAGAACGGCGTGAAGGCCACGCGGCTCCACTGGCCCCTCGAGAAGAAGGAACCCAACATGGCCACGAAGCTCCGCGAGCGCTCCTTCGACCTCGTCATAAACGTCCCCAAGAACAACCGCCCCCTCGAGCTCAAGAACGACTACCTCATCCGAAGGATGGCGGTGGATTTCCAGATCCCCCTCCTCACGGACATCAAGGTGGCCAAGCAGTTCGTGGACGGGCTCTCGTGGATGAAGACGCGCGAGCTCGAGATCAAGGCCTGGGAGGAGTACGAGACGTAGGGGCCGACGCGGCCGGGGAACGCATTCCCCCGCGCCGCGCCGGCCATGAAGCCCGACTCCGTCGCGGCGCCCGGCCGGCCTCTCCGCGGCCCATTCCGCGGCCGCCGAGCCCCCGATCCGCGGGACCCGTGAATCGAATCGACTGGACATGCGAATGCTGAAACCTAAACTCTTCACCACCATCAAGGACTACGGCTGGAAGATCTTCCTCAAGGACCTGAGCGCCGGCGTCATCGTCGGCATCATCGCCCTGCCCCTCGCCATCGCCTTCGCCATCGCCTCGGGCGTCGAGCCGGTGCAGGGCCTGTACACCGCCATCGTGGGCGGCATCGTCATATCCCTCCTGGGCGGAAGCCGCTGGCAGATCGGCGGGCCGACCGGAGCCTTCGTCGTCATCATCTACGGAATCGTCCAAAAGTTCGGCTACCCCGGACTCATGACGGCCACGATCATCGCGGGGATCATCCTCATCGCCCTCGGGCTCTTCAAGCTCGGCGGCCTCGTGAAGTTCATCCCCTACTCCATCATTGTCGGCTTCACCACGGGCATCGCCGTCATCATCTTCACGTCGCAGCTCGGCGACTTCATGGGGCTCACGACGGGTTCCCTCCCCTCGGAGTTCACCGGGAAGATCGCGACGTACGCGAAATGCATCGGAACTATAAATTGGCCCGCTCTCGCCGTGGGCGCGTTCTCCCTCGCCTTCGTCTTCGTCTGGCCCAAGCTCGTGAAGGGCTTCCCCGGCGCCCTCATCGCCATCATCCTCTCGACGGTCGCCGTCATCGTCTTCAAGCTCCCGGTGGAGACCATCGGGAGCCGCTTCGGCGAAATCCCCGCCGGACTCCCCCGCCCCAGCCTCCCCGACTTCAGCCTGAAGACGATACTGGGCCTCCTGCCGTCCGCGGGCTCCATCGCCTTCCTCGCTGCCATCGAGTCCCTCCTCTCGGCCACCGTGGCCGACGGCATGGGCGGCGGCAAGCACCGCCCCAACATGGAGCTCGTGGCCCAGGGCGCCGCCAACATCCTCTCCCCGGTCTTCGGCGGCATCCCGGCCACGGGCGCCATCGCGCGGACCGCGGCCAACATCAAGAGCGGCGGCAAGACCCCCGTGGCGGGCATCGTGCACGGACTCACCCTCCTCGCGATCATGCTCGCCTTCGGGAAGTACGTGGCCTACATCCCCCTCCCCGCCCTGGCCGCGGTCCTCATCCAGGTGGCCTGGAACATGAGCGAGCTCCACGCGTTCAAGGCCATCCTCAAAGGCCCCAAGTCCGACGTCCTCATCCTCCTCGCGACCTTCCTCCTCACCGTGTTCGAGGACCTCACCGTGGCCATCGGCGTGGGGATGGTCCTCACCGCCCTCGTGTTCATCAAGAAGATGGCCGACGCGTCGAGGGTGAAGCCCGCGTCCGAGGAGGGGGACGAGAGCCAATGGGACTTGGAACGGGATCCCAACCGCGCGAGCCTCAGGAAGGTCCCGAAGGGCGTCCTGGTCTTCGAGATCGACGGCCCCTTCTTCTTCGGCAGCGTCCAGAAGCTCGAGGAGGCCATAGCGGAGTCCGCGGTACGCTGCCGCGCGCTCGTGCTCCGCATGCGGAACGCCACTTACCTCGACTCCGACGGCCTCAGGGCCATCAGCCAGCTCGCCGCCGACCTCAAGAAGAAGGACGCGACGCTCATCATCTCGGACATCCATAGCCAGCCGTACATGCTCGCCGTGCAGAGCGGGCTCGAAAAGCGCCTGGGAGCGGACAGGTTCTTCGGGAACCTGGACGACGCCCTCGCCGCCGCCGCGAAGCTCCTCGGAGTGAGCTACGAGTCCGCGAAGGGGGCCTTCGCGCCCACGGTGAAGCGCGAGGGAGCGCGAGGCGCCGGCGAAGAAGCCGCGGTCCCGGGCGAAGGCGCGCAGGCCTCCGGCAAAGGCGGAAAAAAAACCAAGGGAAGCGCGACGCGCCCCGGATCGGCTGCGCGTCGCACGAAGAAAGGCTCATGATAAGGCGGGGAAGGCCCTCGACCGCTGAGCTCAGCCGCCTCAGGGCCTTCCTCGACGCCGCGTACGATAAGTTCAACAAGCCAGAATACGTCCATCCCGATCCCCTCGAGCTCGTTCTCCGCTACCGGTCCGCCAGCGACCGCGAGGTCGCGGGGATCATCGCCTCGGCACTGGCGCTCGGGACGGTGAAGGGAATCCTCTCGGGGGCGGGCGACGCCCTCTCCCGCCTGGGCCCCGCGCCCGCGCGTACGATCGACGAGACGGGCCCGGCGGGACTCCGCCGTATCTTCAGGGATTTCCGCTACCGCTTCTTCTCGGGCGACGACCTCTCCGCCTTCCTCGCGGGCGTCGCGGCCGTTCGCCGCGTCCACGGCTCGCTCGGGCGCAGGGTTTCCGCGCTCGCGAAATCGACGCGCGGGGAAACCGTCCTCCCCGCCCTCTCGTCGCTCGCCGAGGAGATCGCCCGCGCCTCTCCGCGAAGCTACAAGAGCTCGCTCTTCCCCTCGCCCAAGGACGGCTCGGCCTGCAAACGCCCCCTCCTCTGGCTCCGCTGGATGGCGCGGAAGGACGACGTGGACCCGGGACCGTGGCGGAGGGGCCTCGAACCCCTCCTCGTGGTCCCCCTCGACACGCACATGGAGCGGGTCGGGCGGACGCTCGGGCTCCTAACGCGGAAGGGCTCCGGCCTCGCCTCCGCCCTCGAGCTCGCTTCATCGTTCAGGCTCGTGAATCCCGATGATCCCGCGCGCTACGACTTCGCGCTCACGAGGCCGGGCATCAACCCCTGCCTGGACGCGGGACCGGACATGGCCTGCCTCAGGAAGCTGAAGGAGCGATAGGACCTTCGATCCTCGGATCAAAGCGGGGAGCGTTTTCGCGGAGGAGTCCGCGACGCGCGAATCGCCGACCGTCATAGGCCTTTTCGGCCTCCATGGATCACTCCCGCTCGGCGTAGAAATGGATCGAAGCGGATTTCACGCCTCCGATCCTGCGGCAAGCCGCGAGGACCCGCTTCAATTCCTCGGCCTCCTCCGCCTTGAGGCCGCGTTCCCCGAGGGCGGTCAGTTCGGCGACGAGCCGGGGAAGCTGGGCCTGGTTGAAGGCGGCGTCCTCGTCGTCCGAAACGAAGGGCAGGCAGACGCCCTCTTTCACATGGGGGAAATGGCGTTGAAGCCTGTCGATCTCGAATACGGCGCCGATGCCGTCCCCGTTCCCGTCCTCGATCGATACGAATAGACCCATGCGCGCCTCCCGGATGGATAATCAATGACTGAGTATACCGGCCCGGGGCCCACCCTTCACAGAGGCGGTGCGGCGGGACATAATCGAGCCTGAATGCGCGCAGACAGGCTCCTCGGCATCCTCATGTACCTCCTCGACAAGGGCAAGGCCACGGCGGGCGAACTCTCCAAGCGCTTCGAAGCCTCCGAGCGCACCATCTACCGCGACATGACCGCCCTCTCCACGGCGGGCTTCCCCGTCACCTCCCTCTCGGGACCGGGCGGCGGCTTCACCATGACCGAGGGCTACGTGCTGGACCGCAGCTTCCTCACGCCGGCGGAGGTACTCTCCCTCCTCGGGGCGCTGGACGCGGTGGGCGAGGCGGCGCGCGGCTCCGGGCTCGAAGCCGCCCTGGAAAAGTTCAAGGCCATAGCCGCGAAAGGAAAGCCCCAGCGCGACTCCCTTCCGCCGCCCATCGCGGTCTCCTTGAGCCCCTGGGGCGGCCACGCCTCGGGCGAGCGGAAGGTGGAGCTCCTCCGCGAGGCCATCGAGAAGCGGCGCCTCGTCGCGTTCGCGTACTCCGGTCTCAGGGGCCCCTCGGGCCGGAGGACGGTCGAGCCCTTCACGCTGGCGCTCGGCGGCGCTGTCTGGTACCTGCACGCGTTCTGCCTCCTCAGGAACGAGTTCCGCCTTTTCAGGCTCTCGCGCATGGAGGCCCTCGAGGCCCTCGGCGAGCGCTACGATCCGAGGAAGCGCCTTCCCGTCCCCGCGCCCTGGTCCGCCGACTGGGGCGACGGCCCGCTCATCGACATCGTGCTGGACTTTCCTCCGGAGAACCGCCTGGCCGTGCTGGACTCCTTCCCGCAAGAGGAGCTAGCCGAGTCCCCGGACGGCGGATTCCGCGCGTCCATCCGCTGGCCCGCCTCGGATTCCCCCCTGCGCTTCATCCTCGGCTTCGGCCCCGGGACCTCAGTGGTGTCGCCGGCCTGGCTCAGAGACGTCGTACGCGCGGCGGCGGATGCCCTCTCCCGCGCGAACTCGGGCGGCGCGGAGGCTCCCGGCGACGCCACCGGACGCGATCCCGTCGAGAACGCCGCACCCTGACAAGGTCGGCGGCAGAGACGGCGCGCGGAGCGTGTCGTCATTCCGACGGAGGGAGTGGTATACTCGACCGCGCGGCGATCGGGGTCGCGAGGAGGGATTCATGGACTACGCACGGCGGCACGCTCTCGAGGCCGGCATCGCGCCTGAAAGCGCGTTCATCGCGTCCCGCGCGATCATCTCGTCCCGCGCGATCTCCGCGTCCCGCGCGATCTCCGTCCTCCGGATCGTCGCGGCGCTCTGCGCGATCGCGTCGATCGCCCTTCCCGTCTCCTCCTGCGCAGGCCGGGAGCCCGATCTCGCGATCCTCGCGAGCTCGGAATCCGCAGCCCTCGAACCGGTCATCAAGGAGTTCGCGAAGCGCGAACGGTCGCGGATCGAGACCGACTACCGCGGCTCCATCGAGATCATGCTCGAGCTCTCCTCCGAGGCGCCCTCCTACGACGTCGTCTGGCCCGCGCACTCCCTCTGGATCCAGCTCGGCGACGCGAAGAAGCGCGTGAAGGGCTCGGAGACGATCATGTCCGGTCCCGTCGTCTTCGGCGTGCGCTCATCCCTCGCGGAGAAATTCGGCTGGAAGGGGAAGCCCGTCCTGGTGCGGGACATCCTCGCGCGCGTGCGCTCGGGCGAGCTCTCCTTCATGATGGCGAGCGCCTCGCAGTCCAATTCCGGCGCGGGGGCATACCTGGGCGCTCTCTACGCGCTCGCGGGCAATCCCGTGGTCCTCTCCTCGAAGAACCTCGCCGACCCGCGCGTGCGCTCGGACGTCACGGCCGTACTCGCGGGCGTGGACCGCTCGAGCGGAACCTCGCGCTGGCTCACCGAGCTCTTCCTGAAATCCGACGCGGACTGCATGGTCAACTACGAGTCTTCGATCATCGAGGCGAACCTCGCCCTGGAGAAATCGGGCCGCGAGACCCTCTACGCCGTCTATCCCGCGGACGGTATGTCGGTGGCGGACTACCCCCTTGGCTTCATCGAGAGGAAGCCCGGCTCGAGGCGCGAGGCCCTCTTCGATAAGCTCAAGGCCTACCTAAAGAGCGCCGAGGGCATCGCCCGCATCGAGGCCTCGGGCCGGCGCGCGGGCCTCGGTGGCGTCGCGCTCAATCCCGATCCCGCCATCTTCCGCGCGGAATGGGGCATCGATCCGCGGCGCTCCGTCTCCTCCGTGCCCCTCCCCCCGCGGGACGTCATCCTCGAGGCGCTCAACCTCTACCAGACGGAGTTCCGGAGGCCGTCGGCCACCGCCTACGTCCTCGACTTCTCGGGATCGATGTACGGCAAGGGCGAGGACGCGCTCAAGGACGCCATCGGCCTCGTCCTCGATCCCGAGCGCTCGTCCCGCGTCCTCCTCCAGGCGGGACCGCGCGACTACTGCGCGATCATCGCCTTCTCGGACCGGGTCCTCAAGACCTGGGAAACGTACGGGAACGATCCCGAGGAGCTCCGCGCCGTCCTGGGCGAAATCGAGTCCTTCACCCCGAGCGGGGGCACGGACATCCACGGTCCCGTCCTGCCGGTCCTCGAAGCCCTCAAGGATCCGGGATTCGACGGCTACGGGAAGGCCGTCATCCTCATGACGGACGGGGCCGACAACGCTCCGCCGGACTTCGACGCCCTCGAGGAGGCGTGGAAGGACGCGGGTTCCTCGATTCCGGTGTTCTGCATCACCTTCGGCGCGGCCGACGAGCGGGATCTCAAGAAAATCGCCGACCTCACGAGGGCCCGCGTCTTCGACGGCCGATCCGACCTCGCGGGCTCGTTCAGGACCGCCAAGTGATACAACTAGCGT
>CAYNQK010000015.1:0-38921 GCA_964399285.1 uncultured Spirochaetales bacterium
CACCGCCACCCAGAAGACGGTCGACGGCCCCTCCAAGAAGGACTGGCGCGGCGGCCGCGCGGCGGCCTGCAACATCATCCCCTCCACCACCGGCGCCGCCAAGGCCGTCGGCGAGGTCCTCCCGACCACCAAGGGCAAGCTCACCGGCATGTCCTTCCGCGTCCCCACCCCGGACGTCTCCGTGGTCGACCTCGTGTTCCGCACCGAGAAGGACACCAGCATCGAGGAGATCGACGGCCTCATGAAGAAGGCCTCCGAGGGCGCCCTCAAGGGCATCCTCGGCTACGCCGACGAGGAGATCGTCTCCTCGGACTTCATCCACGACGACCGCTCCTCCATCTACGACAGCCTCGCGACCAAGCAGAACAACCTCCCCGGGGAGAAGCGCTTCTTCAAGGTCGTCTCCTGGTACGACAACGAGTGGGGTTACTCCAACCGCGTGGTGGTCCTCCTCTGCCACATGTCCGGCCTCAAGAAGTAAGTTCCGCCGCGAGCGCGTCCCGATGGACGCACATGGGCGCGCGCTCGGGAAGGCTCCCCTCCGGGGGAGCCTTTTTTCTAGCCCGACACGAGAAGGGAGAGAGCATATGATCAAGACCGTGAAGAGCGTGGATCTCAAGGGTAAGCGCGTCATCATGCGCGTGGACTTCAACGTGCCCATGAAGGACGGCGTCGTCCAGGACGATACCCGCATCGTCGCCGCCATCCCCACCATCAAGTACGTCCTCGAGCAGGGCGCGAAGAGCCTGACGCTCATGTCCCACCTCGGGGACCCTAAGAAGGACATGAAGAAGGCGAAGGAGAAGGCGGAGAAGGACGGCAAGGCCTTCGACGAGGCCAAGTACATCGCCGGCAAGCATAGGATGGCGCCGGTGGCCGAATACCTTTCCAAGAAGCTCGGGAAGCCCGTGGTCTTCGCTGGCGAGGACGGCTGCTTCGGGAAGAAGGCGTTCATCGAGGGCCAGCCCGCCGGTACTGTCGTCATGCTCGAGAACACCCGCTTCCATAAGGAAGAGACGAGCGAGGATCCGGCCGAGCGCGACAAACTCGCGAAGGAGCTCGCGACCTACGGCGAGGTCTTCGTGAACGACGCCTTCGGCACCGCGCACCGCGATCACGCCTCCACCGCCAGCATCGCCAAGTTCCTCAAGACGAGCGTGGGCGGCTTCCTTATGGAGAAGGAAGTCCAGTACCTCGAGCCCATCGTCACGAGCCCCGTGAAGCCCCTCGTGGCCATCATCGGCGGCGCAAAGGTGTCCTCCAAGATCGCCGTGCTCGAGAGCCTCCTCAAGCAGGCCAAGGCCCTCGTGGTCGGCGGCGGCATGGCCTACACCTTCCTCAAGGCCCAGGGCCACACGACCGGGAAGTCCCTCGTCGAGGACGACCAGATTGACACCGCAAAGAAGATCCTCGAGGCGGCCAAGAAGCTCGGCGCGGAGATCGTGCTCCCGCTCGACCACATCTGCGGAGCGACCTTCGACGCCGGAGCCGCGCCCGTGGCGGTGGACGGCCTCGACGTGCCCGAGGGCCTCATGGGCATGGACGTGGGTCCCAAGACCCTCAAGAAGTACGCCGAAGTTCTTTCAACGGCCAAGACCATCGTGTGGAACGGCCCCCCCGGAGTCTTCGAGTTCGAGGCCTTCGCCAAGGGCACCCTCGAGGTCGCCAAGATGGTCGCCGAAGCCACCGGACGCGGCGCCATCACGGTAGTGGGCGGCGGCGATTCGGTCTCCGCGGTCAACAAGACCGGCCTCTCGGGCAAGATGAGCCACGTCTCCACCGGCGGCGGCGCGTCCCTCGAGCTCCTCGAGGGCAAAAAGCTCCCTGGCATCGAGGTGTGCAGGGGCTGAGGCCCATCCAGGGATGATGCGCGGTCCGGGATCAGGCCGCACGATGACGGCTCTTCGATACGAGAAGGGGCGAAGCCATGGCGGCTTCGCCCCTTTTTCCTTCCGACGACGCGGAGCCGCGCGTCGCGTCTAGCGGTACGTGATTACGAGCTCGGGCCGGTCGGTCGCGGCGTCTCCCGTGACCCATCCGTCGGTATCCGAGATATCATCCCCGTTATTCTCGATGTCGTGATAGACGCGGAACTGGAGCCTGCCGCTCAGGAAGGTCGAACGCTCCGCGAGGGCCGACTCGGTGACGTCGATCTCGTGCCAGGTATCGGCCGCGAAGGCCGACGCGAGGGGGCCGATGTCGACCTGGACGCCGGTGCCCGACGCGCCCCAGAGCTCGTCGCCGGGTATGAAGGCGGCGTAGCTGATGTTGGTGACGTACGCGGCCCCGAGCCCGCTTACGGAACCGTAGCTGTCGCCGGAGGATTGGCCGTTCTGGCGGAGGCGCAGGGTGGCGGACTGGATGTCCGCGCCGGCGGGGAGGTCCGCGAGGGAGAAGCTCACGACGAGGCGCCGCACGCCGTCTCCGAAACCGTCATTGTCCCCGTTTCCGATGTCTCCGATATTCGCGCTCGCCGATAGGGAGTCGCCTGAGAAGCTATTGCCGATTTCGGGCGTATCCCAGACCACTTCCCCATCCAAGGCGGCTTCGGAATAGAGGGTCAGGGTTTCTTCCCGGGGTTCTTCCGCCGGGCCCGAAGGGCCGCAGGACGAGAGGCAGAGGGTCGCGGCGGCGATGCCCGCCATGCAGACGCGATGCGGTTTCATTGATGACTCCTTTTCGCGGCCGCACGAGTTCCGTGCGCGGTGAGGCCGCTTCACGGAGTGATACCATCCCGGAGCCGGCGGAATTCCACAAACTATTGTGAGTCAGGGACGGGGGCCGCCCTTGCCGTCCACGTAGGGGATGCCGAGGGCGCGGTAGACGCGGAAGGCGGTGTGCGCCGAGGGGGTGACGAGGCCGCGTTCGAAGTAGTGGATGCTGTTGGGATGTATCCCCGTTGCGCGGGCGAGCTCGGCGATGCCGAGGCCGGATTTCCTCCGCGTCGCGCGCACGACGGAGCCGTGCATGGCGGCCATGGCCGGCTCGCAGCCCGGAGCGACCGGGCGGACGGGCGGAGGAGGCGCGAGCCCCGGGGATGCGGACGGTGCGGCGGGGACCGGGAGGTAGCCGCGTTCGTCGAAATCGATCCGCCGGCAATCGAGCGCGAGGCAGATGAAGCCGAGGACGAGGATCGAGGGATCGGACGCTCCCCGCTCGAGGTTGGAGATCGTGTTGACGTGGAGGCGGGCCGCCCGCGCGAGCTCCCCCTGCGTGAGGCCGCGGCTCTTCCTGAGCTCCTCGAGGGCCGCTCCCGCCTCGCGGGCCATGGCGATGGCCTGGTCCCGGCAACCGCGCATCAGGAAGGCCTCATGAGAAGTGACGCGAACGGATCAGCGTCACCGCCCAGAGGACGGCGGCGACTCCGGCGGGGAGCGCGACGCTGACGAGGCCGTACCGGTACGTGAGCCATGCGCCGGCGAAGGCGCCTCCCGTGAAACCGAGGAGCGGCATCCCCGACTTCCTGAGGCGCTTCCCGAGTTTCTCGCGGGAGGCGGAGCGGTCAGCGGGGTCGGGGGGAGCGGGAGAGACGAGCTCGACGAGATCGATGGTGAACTGCGCCAGGTTGCCTGTCATGACGGTGGTGGGGGAAAAGCTCTTGAGGGCGCCGCGCATCATCGCGTTCTGTATGCCCATGGCGGCGACGCCGATGGCGCCGAGGACGGCGGTCCAGAGGCTTCCGGCGTCCGTCGCGCGCTCCCCGTAGAAGTACCCGGTGGCGGCGAAGCCCGCGAGGGCGAGGGTCATGAGGGCGAGCATGGGGGCGATGGAGTTGGCTCCGCGGCGCTGCATGGCGCGGAGGAGGACCGTCGTTATCGCGATCGCGGCCATGAAGACGGGGAGCATGAGGAGCTTGATGAGGGAGGCCGCGTTCACGCCGTGGACCATCACCGCCGCCGCCGTGACGAGGTCGCCCGTGATATGCGCGGTGAAGAGGCCGAAAAGGGCGAGGTAGCCCGCGGTATCCACGTAGCCGCCTATGAAGCTGAGGGCGGTCGCGCCTAAGAATTCGCTTCCCATCGCGTGCGAGGATTTTCGCGCGGTGAGGGTCGACTCGATGATGGTTGGGGTGAGGGATACGTTCTCGTCGATGGCCTTCTTGCGACGACCCGCGGTCTTCTTCGCGGCCTTCCTCGGCGTCTTCGCGGCGGACGCTCCGGTTTTCTTCCTGGGCGATTTGTTGGCGGACATGGCCGGAGGATACGCGCCTTCGGCCGAGCTGTCAAATCTTCGCGGTCCGCGGTCTCAGGCCAGGCCGAGCCGAGCGAGCCCGTCGAGGACGCCGTCGGCGTCGGGGTAGGGGCTCTCGTAGGCGCCGGGCGCGAGGACGCGGAGGAAGGCCGCCGCGTTGGCGGGGAGGATGCGCTTGAAGGCGGGCTCCAGGAAGAGGTCCTGATCGTTCTCCGAGTCGCCCGCGGCGACGATGGAATCGGGCGGGACGCCGATGGCCCGGGCGATGGCCTTGGCGGCGGCCGCCTTTCCCACGCAATGGGGCATGAGATCGATGTAGCGGCCGTCCACGGCCATGATCCTGAAGGAACCGCTCGGGAACCTCATGCCGACGCGGTCCTCGAAGGCCGCGAGGGACGCGGGAATGCCGTCCCAGTAGAAGCTCGCTTTGTAGGGGTTGAGGTGCTCCGCCTCCTGGGGCTCGACGCCCGGCCCGATTCCCGCCCGCATGGCCTCGGCCAGGCTCCAGGACGCGTGGACGCCGCCGAAGAGCGCCTGAGCGAACCCGGGCGCGTCGCCGTCCGGGAGTTCGATGGCCGTTCCGAGCTGGGCTACGATGAAGTCGGGGACGGGGAGGCGGCCCGAGCGGATCTCTGACCGGATGTTCTGGACCGAGCGGCCGCTCGAGTAGGCGAGGGCGACGGAGCGGGCGCGCCGCGAAGCCCATTCGCGGAAGCGAGCTTCGCGGGCGGCGTCCCCCGAGAGGACGGTTCCGTCGAGATCGAGGTAGACGAGCCATGATAGGGACGAGCGCATGGACGCGAATGTAGCATGAGGGCGCGCCGCGGGAAAAGCGCGCTTGGAGCGCGGCGAGGACCGGGTTTATACTTTCAACGCGGTCGGAGGGCGCTCGCGGATGGGGATACGTGATTTCATCGCGGCGGCGATGAGGAGGAAGGGCGGTGAACCCGCGACGGACGCGGAATGGGGGGAAGCCTCGGCGCTGCACCCCGCGGCGGCGCGGATAGCCGCGGACGCGGGCATGGCGGCGGCGCATCGCGGCCTCGCGGACCGCTTCCTCGCGGAGAAGCAGTTCCTCGGTCCGGGGAGGGAGGCGCCCCCGCGCATGGATCGCGTGCGCGCGGCCTTCAACGCCGCGCTCCCCTTCATCGGCATCGGCCCCGAGTACTGGCGCGGGTGGAAGACGGTCTTCCTCCTCCCCGGAGCGATCATCGACCGGGTGACGGAGGAGTCCGACGGCGTGGTGAGGGAATACGACGACGAGCTTTCGGGCCAGGTGCGCGAATTCGGCTCCGTCCTCCTCTCGCTTCCCGACATAGGCGACTCCGGCCGCGGAACGGGCTACAACGTCGCGGTCCACGAGATGGCGCACAAGATCGACGGCGCCGATGGATCGGTCGACGGATGCCCGCCGCTCCCGGGCGATGAGCGCCGCGCCTTCGTCCGCGAGCGGGACGCGGCCTTCGCGGACTTCTCCCGGCGGGCCTCGGCCGCTGCGAGGGGCGGAAGGCGCCGTTCCCGCGGCATGTCGAGGGCCCGCCTCCCCATGGACGAGTACGGCGCCGAGGACGAAACCGAGTTCTTCGCCGTGTCGGCGGAGGCCTTCTTCGATAGACCGGCGCCCCTCGGACGCGACTATCCCGGGTGGTACGCCGCGCTCGCGCGCTTCTTCGGCCTGGATCCCCTCGGCTTTACACGGAAGGGTCCCGTCGATACTATGGCAGGCGGCCCGGCTTTTCCGCCGGAGCGATTCCGCGGATAGCTCGCGATTTCAAGGAGATCCCCATGAGGAAGTACTACATAGCAGGCAATTGGAAGATGCATAAGACCGGCGCCGAGGCCGCCGCCCTCGCCTCCGACCTCGCCAAGCAGCTCGCCTCCTGCGGCGAGAAGATCATGGTCGCGCCCCCCTTCACGGCCCTCGAGGCCGCCGCCAAGGCCCTCTCAGGCTCCGAGATCGTCCTCGGCGCCCAGAACATGGCCCAGGAGGAGCAGGGCGCCCACACGGGCGAGGTCTCCGTCCTCATGCTCAAGGTCATCTGGTTCAAGACCGTCATCCTCGGGCTTTCCGAGCGCAGGGCCATCTATAAGGAAGACGACGCCCTCATCAACAAGAAGGTCAAGCTCGCTCTCAAGCACGGGATGGAGGTCATCCTCTGCGTCGGCGAGACCCTCGAGGAGCGCGAGGCGGGCAAGCTAGAGGCCGTGCTCTCCGCCCAGGTTAAGGGAGGCTTCAAGGACATCGCCGCCGCCGAGCTCCCGAACGTCGTCATCGCCTACGAGCCCGTTTGGGCCATCGGCACCGGCAAGACCGCCACCCCCGAGGACGCGGACGCGGCCCACGCCTACATCCGGAAGGTCCTCGCCTCCCTCTACGGCGAGGAGGCGGCCAAGGCCATGATGATCCAGTACGGCGGCTCGGTGAAGCCGGACAACGCCGCCCAGCTCATGGCCATGCCCAACATCGACGGCGCCCTCGTGGGCGGCGCCTCCCTCAAGGCCGAGACCTTCGTTCCCATCGCCAAGTTCCGCTGATCGGCGGGGAGGGGGGCGTCCCGCTCATGCGGGGGCCCCTCGGAGCCCGCCGCCCCTTGATGCGCTCAGGGGCTTTCCGGTACTATGAAGCCGGATTCCATCCAACGTAGTTTATTTCGCCTTCCCGCGGGGGGGCAGACGGAGTCGTGACAATGGGAATTCTGGGCATCGTTCTCCTCGTCTTCCTCATAATCGTCGCCATCCTCCTGGTCCTGATCGTCATCGTCCAGGACGAGGGCGGCGAGGGCCTCGGGGGCATCTTCGGCGGATCGTCGAACTCGACCTTCGGGAGCAGGACAGGCAACGTCGTAACGCGCGCCACGACCGTACTGGGCGGGTTGTTCCTCGTCCTCGCCCTCGGGCTCGCGTACGTCAACCGCTCGACCGGAGCGGAGGGCATCGAGAAGGCGGTCAAGGAGACCGCGACCGAGTCGACCTCCGATCCGAAGTGGTACCTCAAGGATTCGGCGGACGCGGCTCCGGCCGCCTCGGCCGTTCCCGCGGACGGGAGCATCGAGGCTTTCGAGGAAGGGGATCTGCCCGTTCCGCCCGCCGGGGAATGAATCGATAGGTTCTCCGGGCGCGGGACGGCCACCGGGGCGTTCCGCCGCCGGAGCGTGGAGGAGCTATGTCCCTCAGGCAGGTCTTTCCTGTCGAACGCATCAAGATAGACCTTGAATCCGAGGACAAGGAAGAGCTCTTCGAGGAGCTCGTCGACGCCTACGCCTCCGCGGGCGCCAAGCTCGCCGACCGGCCTTCCATCCTCAAGGCCCTCAAGGACCGCGAAGCCCTGATGTCCACGGGCATCATGAATGGAATCGCAATACCGCACGCGAAGACCCCGTCGGTCGACGGCGTGCGCGGCGTCATCGGCGTCTCCAGGAAGGGCGTCGACTACGACGCCCTCGACGGCGAGCCCGTCTACCTCGTGTTCCTCCTCCTCTCCTCCCCCGAAACCTCCGAACTGCACCTCCAAACCCTCAAGAAGCTCGCCACCCTCCTCAAGAACGACGATTTCAAGCGCGACCTGTCCGCCGCGGCGGGGCCCAAGGAAGCCCACTCGATCCTGGAGAAGTACGAGGAACTCATGAGCATCGGGGAATGACCCCGGGAAGAGATCCGTCCGATGGCCGATGAAGAGACCCTGAAGCGCATCCTCGAGATCGAGCGGGAAGGCCGCGAGATGATGGAGCGCGCGAGGGTCGAGGCCGAGCGCAGGGTCGCCCGCGCGCGGGAGGACGCCGCCGCCGCCGCCAAGCGGGCGAGGGAGGATCGCTCGAGGGCCCTCCTCGAGGAGTTCGCCTCTATCAAGTCCGCGGTGGACGCGGAGTTCGGCGAGCGGCTCGAGGAATTCCGGAAGTCGCTCGATTCCGCGCCCGTCGACAGGGAGGCCTTCAGGAGCCTCGTCTCCGCGTTGATCCGGGAGGGGAGCGGCGCGGGGGCCGGACGATGAGCGCCGCCTGGAGGCTCGCGTACGGGTACGCGAAGGCTTCAGGCGCCCTCGCCAAGGGCTTCCTGGGGGAAGGCGCGCGCGACCTCGCCCAGGCACGCGATCCGCGCTCCCTCACCAAGCTCATCTACCCGGGGCCCGTCCCCGAATCCACCGAATCCGCGCTCATCCGCGACGCCGAGGCGGGGCTCGCGCGGCGCATGCGATCGCGAGCGGAACGGGTGCTCTTCATCGCCGGTCGCTCGCCCGGCAAGATCCTCAGGGCGGCCTTCCTCCCCTCCGAGGCGGAACGCGCGAAATCCTTCCTCAAGGCCGCGCTCCTAGGAGGACCCGCGCCCGACGCCTCGTCATCCGATCCCGAGGCCGTCGGCATGGACGAGGCCGCCTTCCCCGACGTGAGGCGCATGTTCGAGCGGAGCATCTTCACCTGGGCCGCCGAGGCGACCGCTGAAACCTGGACCCATGTCGAGGAGAACAGGATGGACCGGGAAGCCCGCCTCGCGGCATGGGACATCATCCGTTCGATCCGCGGCAAGGACGGCCTCTCGCTCAGGCGCTTCTACGTCCGCGAGACGAGCCTCAGGAACGCCGTATGGGCGCTCAGGCTCGCGTTCTCCTTCTCGATGCGGCCCGAGGAAATCGTGCCCCTGCTCGTCGACCTTCCGGGCGCCGACGCTGTCTCGGAAGCCCTCGCGGGAGCCTCGTTCCAGCCGGACGCCAGGGCCGCCTTCCAGAAATGGAAACTGTCCGCGCTCGTCGACGACGAGGCGGGCGGGGACTTCTGGCGCATCGATCCGGCCTCCTCCGAGGCGAGGGCGGAGAAGATCGTGCGCCGCGCGCTCAAGTCCCTCTTCAGGTCGTCGGGCCCCTCGGAGGCGGCCCTCTACGCCTACCTCAGGCTCGCCGAGGCGGAATGCGACGTCATCCGCTCCGCCTACGAATCGCTCCGCATCGGGCCCGAGCCGCAGTCTCCCGCCCGCGCGCCGGGAGGCGCGTCCTGATGAGCCAGCGCATGAAGCTCGTGGAATTCACCGTCCTCAAGCGGGACGTCGATCGCGTCCTCCTCGTCCTCGGGGGGAAGGCCTACATGGAATTCGATCTCGACGGCCGCGAAGGCGCGCCCGCGGAGGCCGAAGGCGCCGCGCCGAGGACGGTCGAGGCCCTCGCCCGCGCCGCCGAATGGCTCGGGATCAGGACCGACGGCGGGACTGACGAGGCCGTCTCGCTCGCCACCGACGAGGACCGCGTGGCCGCCACGGAGATCATCGCGGACGCGGAACGCGTCCGGGCCGAGCAAGCCGCGATCGCGAAGCGCCGCGAAGCGGTCGAGCAGGCGGCGGCGGAGATCAAGGCCTTCATGCGCCTCGAAGTCGCTCCGTCGGAGCTGGAGCTCCTCACCTTCATCCACGTGGCCGTGGGCCGCGTCGCCCCCGAGCGCCTCGCGTCGCTCCCGGACGAGCTCGGGAACAGGGCGATCGTCCTGGACCTCGACGGGACGGGAAGGATCGCCGCGCTTTCTTCCAAGAAAGGGCGTTTCGCCCTCGAGACCGCGCTCAAGGCCGCGGGCTTCGCGCCGCGGAACCTGCCCGGGGAGGAGGGCGCCGATCCCTCCGAGATAGCCCGGAGGCTCGATGGAGAGCTCGCGGGGATCGCCGCGCGCGAAGCCGAGATAGAACGGGAGCGGATGCGCCTCTCGGAGGAAGCCGCCGGAAAGATCCCGCGCCTCCTCCGACGTTTCGAGGCGACAGCCAGGACGGAGCGCGTCAAGGAACGGCTCGTCTCCACGGAACACGCGTATTTCTTCCGCGGGTGGGTGGAGCGTCAGCGCCTCCCGGCCATGGCGGCGGAGCTCGAGGCCGCTACCGACGGGAGGATCGCCGCGCGGAGCTTCGACCCCGAGGAAGTCCCCTCCGTGGCCTCCGGGAAGGAGAAGGTCCCGGTCGCCATGAAGCACGGCCGCTTCCTGTCGAGCTTCAAGAACATGGTCTTCTCCTACGGAATCCCGCGCTACGGCACCGTCGATCCCACGCCCTTCGTGGCCTGCTGGTTCGTGCTCTTCTTCTCGATCATGTTCGGCGATCTCGGGCAGGGCCTCGTGATACTACTCGTGGGCGTCGCCCTCGCCGTCATGAAGCGGGGGAAGCTCCTCAAGTGGAAGAAATTCGCCCCGATCCTCATGGCCGTCGGCGCGGGCGCCATGATCATGGGATTCCTCGAGGGCTCCTTCTTCGCGTTCGAGGAGGTCCTCGTCCCCGCGACGCGCTTCATCACCGGGAAGCTCTTCGGGACGGAGATGGACAGGATCGTCAACGTGATGCCCTCGGGCGGCCTCGGCAAGATGATCGCCTTCTTCGGCTTCTCGGTCGCGCTCGGCGTCGTCGTGAACTCCGTGGGCATCGTCCTCAACATGGTCAACCTCGCGCGCATGGGAAGGAAAGGCGAGCTCTTCTTCTCCAAGACCGGCCTCGCGGGCGCGCTCCTCTTCTGGTACGCGCTCTCCCTCGCCGTGAGGGCCCTCCTGGGTTCCCGGATCGGCGGGTGGGACGTCCTGCCGCTCGCCCTTCCGACGGCCGCGCTCTTCTTCGCCCATCCCCTCGAACGCCTCGTGGACGGACATCGGCCCCTCATGCCGGACGGAGGGCTTTCCTTCGCGATCGGGGGCTTCGTCGAGGTGCTCGAGACGGGATCGTACTACCTCTCCAACACCGTGAGCTTCCTCCGCGTCGGCGCCTTCTCGCTCTCGCACGCGGTCCTCTCCTTCGTCGTCTTCACGACGTCCGAGATGATGCATAAGGGGCTGCCCGTCGTCGGCGGCATCGGCCGCTGGGGGATCGTCGTGATCGGGAACGTAATCATCATGGCGCTCGAGGGCATGGTCGTGACCATACAGGTGATGCGGCTCCAGTACTACGAATTCTTCTCGAAATTCTTCACCGAGACGGGGAGGGCCTGGAAGCCCTTCTCGTTCCGGGACGCCGAACCAACGCAGGGAAAAGGAGACTAGGATGAACTATAGAACCGCTCGCGTGATCCTCATCGCCGCCGTGGCGCTCGCCGTCTTGCCCGCGCTCGCAGCACAGGAGGCCGCCGCGCCCGCGAAGGCCGATGGGCAGGCCGCGGTGACGGGAAGCGACGCCGTCGCCATAGCCACGGTGGAGGCCAAGTCGAAGTCGGACATGTGGAAGTACATCGCCGCCGCCGTCGCCGTCGGAACGGCTTGCGTCGGAGGCGGCCTCGCGGTCGGGCAGATCGGATCGGCGGCCATGGGCGCGATGAGCGAGAACGCCGAGCTCTCGGGCAAGGCCATCCCCTTCGTGGGACTCGCGGAGGGCGTCTGCCTCTGGGGCTTCCTCGTGGCGCTCCTCATGATCCTCATTTGACGGAAATGGCTACGGGAACCTTGGCCGGGAGCGTTCCGTGAGGGAGGACTTCCACGTGATCGCCGGGAGCGAGATCGTGCTCGGTTTCGCCTACGCGGGAATCGCGGGAACGGCCGCGGAGACGCGCGAGGAGGCCCTCGCGGCCTTTCTCAGGATGACCGGCAGGGATCGCGGTCCGGCGGGTACGGAGCCGGTTCCGCGCTGCAGGGTGCTCATCCTCGGGGAGGACGTCGCGGCCCTGCTCGAGCGCGAGGTCCTGGACTGGCAAGCCGAGGCGGAGTACCCGCTCGTGGTGGAGGTCCCGCCGCTTTCGGGACGGGTAGAGGGAAAGAAGAGCCTCATGGATTCGATCCGCGAGGCCGTGGGGTTGAACGTATGAGACCGATACGCGGGGCTTGTCCCCGGGGCGAGTAGGCATGGAGGAACTCAAGGGCGGCGGCGCCCTCGAAGCCGAGATCAGGGAGGACGCGAGGCGCAAGGCCGAGCGCGCGCTCAAGCAGGCGGACAAGGAGGCCGAGGCGGCGCGAGCGGATTGGGAAGCCCGTTCCCGCGCGGAGCTCGCCGCTCTCGAGGACGCCTCGAGGAAGCGCGCCGCGACGTACCGGGACGAAGTGCTCGCGCGACTGCCGCTCGAGAGGAAGAGAGCCCGCCTCGCATGGCTCGACTCCCTCCTCGGAGCCGAACTCTCGGCCGCGAGGGACGCCCTTCCGCGGGCGGACGCCCTCGGGCTCCTCCTTTCCAGGCTAGCGCCCGCCGCGGGCGCGTTCGCGGGCGGACCTGCCTCCGTCGTGGTGCGCGGATTCGATCGCGGAACCGCCGACGCGGGCATCGGGGCCCTCCTTCCGGGCGCGGAGGTCCGATACGAGGCGGCGACTCCCGGAGCGGCGGGGATAGAGGCGAGGAGCGCCGACGGGGCGACGGTCTTCACGGCTACCCTCGATTCGGTTCTGCGGGAATTCGCCGAGCGGAAGCGCGGTGAGCTCGCGAGGGCCCTCGTGGGCGAGCTCGCCGAGCGCGATCCGGCGCCGGACGGAAAGGACGGCGCCCGATGAGGATCGAAGGACGCATCGAGCGGATATCGGGGCCGGTGATCAGGGCGTCGGGCATGTCGGGCGCCGGGCTCTACGACGTCGTCGAGGTCGGCGACGCCAAGCTCATCGGCGAGATCGTCAGGCTCGAGCGCGACGTCGCGCTGATACAGGTGTACGAGGAGAACACGGGGATGCGCGTGGGCGAGCCCGCCGTTTCCCTGGGCGAGCCCCTCTCCGTCACCCTGGGGCCGGGCCTCATAGGCCGTATATTCGACGGCATCCAGCGCCCCCTCGAGCGCCTCCTCGAGGCCGAGGGGACCTGGCTCGCGCCCGGCGTGAAGAGCGACGCCCTCGATCCCGCCCGGACCTGGCGCTTCGAGCCCCTCCCGGGGGACCCCTCCTCGTTCAAGCCCGGCTCCCGGTACGGGAGCGTCCAGGAGACGCCCCTCGTCGAGCACCGCCTCATCTTCCCTCCCGGCCTACGCGGAACCGCCCTGTCCTGGATCGCCCCGGCGGGCGAGTACCGCGCGGACGCCGCCATAGCGCGCACCGACGCGGGCGAGGAGCTCCGCATGCTGAGCCGCTGGCCCGTGAGGCGCCCGCGACCCTTCAAGCGCAAGCTCGGCATGGAGGAACCTCTCGTCACGGGCCTCCGCGTCGTGGACGTGCTCTTCCCCATCTCCAAGGGGGGCGCCGCGGCCATCCCCGGCGGCTTCGGCACCGGCAAGACCATGACCCAGCACGCGATCGCGAAGTACTGCGACGCGGACATCATCGTCTACATCGGCTGCGGCGAGCGCGGGAACGAGATGACGGACGTCCTCACGGAATTCCCAAAGCTCGTGGACCCGCGTACGGGACGGAGCCTCATGGAGCGCACGATCCTCATCGCCAACACCTCCAACATGCCGGTGGCCGCGCGCGAGGTCTCCATCTACACGGGCATCGCCCTCGCCGAGTGCTATCGGGACATGGGCCACGACGTCGCCATCATGGCGGACTCCACGAGCCGCTGGGCCGAGGCCCTCCGCGAGCTCTCCGGCCGCATGGAGGAGATGCCCGCGGAGGAGGGCTTCCCCGCCTACCTCCCCACGAGGCTCGCCGAGTTCTACGAGCGCGGGGGCAGGGTGGACACCCTCTCCGGCGAGCGAGGCTCCATATCCATCATCGGCGCGGTCTCGCCGCCGGGAGGGGACTTTTCCGAGCCGGTGACCCAGCATACCCGTCGCTTCATCCGCTGCTTCTGGGCGCTGGACAGGGACCTCGCCAACTCGCGGCACTACCCCGCGATCTCCTGGATAGACTCGTACTCCGAGTACGCGCAGGACCTGCGCGAGTGGTGGGACGCGCTCGACCCTGAATGGGCGAGGGCGAGGGAGGAGGCCCTGGAGCTCCTCAAGAAGGACCAACGGCTCGAGCAGATCGTCAAGCTCATCGGCCCGGACTCGCTGCCCGACGAGCAGCGGCTCGTGCTCCTCTCCGCGGAGATGGTGAAGGCCGGCTTCCTCCAGCAGAATTCCTTCGACGCGGTGGACGCCTACTCGACTCCGGCCAAGCAGGTCTTCCTCCTCTCGATCGTCATGGATTTCTACAAGAAGGCCCTCGCGACGATCAAGAGCGGCGCGCCGCTCGTGAAGATATCCTCTCTCCCGGTGAGGGAGGAGATACTCCGGGCGCGGTCGACGATCGCGAACGACGACGCGTCCGCCTATTCGGCGCTGAGGACGAGGCTGGAGGCCGCCTTCGAGGAGCTCGCGGCCCAGTACAGGGGGGGGAAGGAATGAGGGGCCTCGAGCACCGCGGCGCGTCGAAAGTGGAGGGGCCCATCGTCGTCGTGGGCAACCCCGGCGGAGTCGGGTTCGGCGAGCTCGTCGCCATCCGGGACCGCGAGGGCGCGACGCGCTACGGAAGGGCCGTGGACCTCTCGCGCGACGCCGTGGCCGTGCAGGTCTTCGGGAGCACGACGGGGATCGACACCTCGGGCGTGACCGCGGAGTTCCTCGCGCGGCCCCTCGAGCTCCGCGTATCCTCCGACATGCTGGGACGCATATTCGACGGCCTCGGACGGCCCATCGACGGCTACCCGGACTGCTTCTCGTCGCGGACGATGGACGTGAACGGGCTTCCGGTGAATCCCTGCGCCAGGGCCTATCCCCGGGACTTCATCCAGACGGGCATTTCCGCGATCGACGGTATGAACACCCTGATCCGCGGCCAGAAGCTCCCCGTCTTCTCCGGGAACGGCCTGCCGCACAATAGGCTTACCGCGCAGATCATACGCCAGGCGCGGATCCTCAGCGAGGACGAGGGCTTCGTCGGCGTCTTCGCGGCTATGGCCGGCATGTACGACGTCGCCGGCTTCTTCATCGACTCCTTCGAGCACTCCGGGGTGCTCTCCCGCGTGGTGATGTTCCTCTCGCTCGCGGACGCGCCGTCCATCGAGCGCCTCGTAACGCCGAGGTCGGCGCTCACGGCGGCCGAGCACCTCGCGTACGAGGAGGGGATGCACGTCCTCGTCGTTATCACGGACATGACCAACTACTGCGAGAGCCTCCGCGAGGTATCGACGGTCCGCGGAGAGATACCCTCGCGCAAGGGCTACCCGGGATACCTCTATTCCGACCTCGCGTCGCTCTACGAACGGGCGGGCAAGATCATCGGGAAGAAGGGATCCATCACGCAGATACCGATACTCACCATGCCCAACGACGACATCTCGCACCCCATCCCGGACCTCTCGGGCTACATCACGGAGGGGCAGATCGTTCTGGAGCGCGAGCTCTACCAGCGCGGCATCTACCCGCCCGTCGCGGGACTCCCCTCGCTCTCGCGGCTCATGAAGGACGGAATCGGCGAGGGCATGACGAGGGACGACCACAAGGACGTATCGAGTCAGCTCTTCGCCGCCTACTCGCGCGTCCGTTCGGCGCGCAATCTCGCGGCGATCATCGGGGAGGAGGACCTCTCGGCCCGCGACAAGCTCTACCTCAGGTTCGGCGAGCGCTTCGAGCGGGAATTCCTCTCGCAGGGGGAGCGCGAGGACCGGTCCATCGACATGACGCTCGACCTCGGCTGGAAGGTCCTCTCGGAGCTCCCGCGGGAAGAGCTCCTCAGGATCAAGCCCGAGCTCATCGAGAAGTACATGGGCGGGGCGGGGAAGGCCTGACGGATGGCAAAGCTCCGGGTCGCCCCCACAAAGTCCAACCTCCTCGCCCTGAAGGAGCAGTACTCGGTGGCGAGGGAGGGCTTCGAGCTCCTCGAGCAGAAGCGGGAGATCCTCGTCATGGAGCTCATGAGGAGGGTGGAGGAGACCAAGCTCCTCGAGCGGGCGCTCGAGAAGCGCGTCGAGACGGCGTATCCGGCGCTCAGGCGCCTCCTCATGGCCATGGGCCGGGACCGCGCCGCCGAGACCGCCAAGGGGATATCGATCGACCATTCGGCGAGGGAGCGGCGCGTGCAGGCCGCCGGGATGACCCTCCTCGACGTGGATTTCGTCCCGGGCAAGGTTTCGCTTCCTTATTCCTTCGGAAATTCGTTTGCGGTTTGCGACCAAACCATGGTAGAATTCACGGCGCTCCTCTCCGCGGCCGCGCGGCTCGCGGCCATACGGTCCATGGTGTGGAAGCTGTCCCGCGAGGTCAGGAAGACCCAGCGCAGGGTGAACGCCCTGGAGAAAATGGTCATGCCGGACACGAAAGAGACGCTCCGCTACGTGGAGGGCGTGCTCGAGGAGCGCGAGCGGGAGGGCTTCTTCACGCAGAAGCTCATTAAGGCGGGCAGGAAGGAGGAGGGCGGGTCGTGAAGAGGCTGCTGGGACACGTCGTAGTCGCCATATCGGGGTCCGAGGCCTCGATCTCGGCGGCGAAGTACTCCATCGTCCTCGCCAAGCAGATCGGCTGCCTTCTCACGGGCGTCTACGTGGTGGACACCGCAACTATAAAACAACTCGCCATGAACCGCATCTTCGTCCCCGAGGAGGGGGCTGAGTACGAGCGGAGCCTCGAGGAGAACGGCAAGCGGTACCTCGCCTTCGCCGAGGAGCTCGCCCGGGCCAAGGGCGTGAAGATGGAGACCGTCCTCAGGACGGGGGCCATCCACACGGAGATCATGGCCTGCGCCGACGAGCGCAAGGCCGACGCGATCCTCCTCGGAGGGTGGGAGCGTTCGCGCGAGGGGCGCGACATCATCTCCGACGCGCACAGGGAGATCGGCTATAAATCCGGCTGCTCCGTCATCATCGTGAAATCCCCCCTCATCGACCAGATCTACAAGGACCTCTAGGAGGATGCAGTGCGGATCGCCGTAGTCTCGTTCCCGGCCGGGGGCGACCAGGATAAGCAGAGGGCGCTCGCCAAGGCCGTCGCGCGCGGCTTCGAGTCGCAAGGCCATTCCGTGACCCTGCTGGACGCCGGACTCGAAAGCGACCTCAGGCTCCTCTCGTACGAATTCGTCGCCGTGGGCTCGGCCCCGGCGAGTATCGGCGGGAAGGCCTCCCCGGAGATCGCCAAGCGCCTCGGCTCCTCGGGCTCGCTCGCCGGGAAGAGGAGCTTCGCCTTCATCCGGAAGCCCCCCGTCTTCGCCCAGCGCGCCTGCCTCAGGCTCATGGCCGCCATGGAATCGCAGGGGATGGTCGTCACGGACTACGCGGCCTTCAAGAACGAGGCCGAGGCCCTCGCCTTCGCTTCGTCCTTCAGGGCGGAGAAGGGGTAGGCCGGCTCTTGCAGGACCATTACCAGATCCTCGGGGTCAGCCCCTCCGCGTCGGGGAAGGAGATCAAGCGCGCCTTCCGGACGCGGGCCAAGCGGCTCCATCCGGACGTGCCGGGGAGCGGGCATGACGCGGCCGCGCAGATGCGCGCCCTCCTCGAAGCCTACGAGATCCTCTCCGATCCGGACCTGAGGCGCGAGTACGACAAGGCCCATCGGCGCTCCTACGAGCGCTTCTCCTTCGATTACCGGTCATTCCTCAAGTCCCGCCCCGACGACCCCGAGTCGCAGGCCAAGCTCGTCTTCTACGACATGCTCCACGGCTGGGAGGACGAGGCCATCAGCGTCCACGACTCCGCGGGGCTCGCCGCCATCGGCCTCGACCGGCTCATGGACCGGGAGGACGCCATGGACTGCGCCTTCCTCCTCGCGGAGGAGTATGAACGCAGGGAACGCTACCGGGAGGCCTTCGACTGCTACCGGTTCTGCATACAGAGGGAAACTGAGCGCCCGTACTTCAGGCATTTCCTCCCGGAGATACGGATGAGGATCAAGGAGCTCGCGCGCGTGCGGCTCCCGCGCGCGGTAGGGGAGGAGGAGCTCCTGGATTACCTCTCGGCCCTCGCCTCCCTCGGCTTCCCCAGGAAGGAGTCCGCGCGCTTCCTCAGGCACCGGGCGGAGATAAACGTGCGTCTCGGACGCATCCCCGACGCGAGGGACGACCTCGTGGCGGCCATCGCGCTGGACCGGAAGCTCTCGGGCATCGCCCATCTCCGGAAATGGACGGGGATTGAATAGGCCCGGAAATTGGTTTAACCTTGCCCGACGGCCCTTGTTATAATGCCGTGAAACCGCCCGAGGGCCCGCCTGAGCGGCCGCGCCGGGCGGATCCGGGGTCGGAGAACGAACCCATAAACACCATCTGCGGTCCGGCGTCCGGGCCGCGGGAAGCGAAGGAACGATGACGAGGAAACGCTGTATCATAATGGCGCTGGCTCTCCTCGCGGCGTGCGCCGCGGTCCAGGCCCAGGCCAAGCCCGCCGCGGGCACCGCGCTCGATACCGAGGTGGCGAGCGTGGAGCTCGTCCGCAGGATGCCCGTGTCGCTCAAGCAGCTCAAGCTCGATATCGGCAGGCTCGAGACCGCGCTCGGCAAGCAGCTCGGCGTGAAGGACCGTGAGCAGTACCTGCAGCTCATGGTGAACGACATCCTCTTCCTCCAGTACTGCGAGCGCGCCAAGATCTCCGTCTCCGAGTCCGAGATCAACCAGGTCGTCCAGCAGATGAAGGCCCAGGTCATGGCCGAGGTCCAGGCCAATCCGCAGGCGGTGGACAAGACCACCCTGACTGACTGGGCGAGCACGGGAACCGTGAGCGACGACGCCTTCTATTCCGTCCTCGGCAAGATGGGCGTCCAGACGGCTGACCTCAAGAACTACGTGAGGAAGCGCCTCCTCCTCAAGAAGTACCTCGCGAGCCAGCAAGCGGCCATCGACGCGATCCCGCGGCCCACCTACGACGAGGTCTCCAAGTACTACGCGGACCACAAGGAGTCGCTCGTCAGGCCGGACGCGGTCAAGCTCGGCGTCATCTACGTCGATACCAGGAACAAGTCCGGCGAGGACGCCCGGAAAGCCAAGGAGCTCGCCGAGAGCCTCTATTCGAGGGCGAAGAACGGGCCGGATAAGTTCAACGAGGTCGTGCTCCGCTCGCTCGAGTCAAAGGCCGGCTACATAGGCCTCCCCGAGTACGTCTACGCTCGCACCGATGATTTCAAGAAGCTCTTCGGGGAGACCTTCTACGAAGCGGCCCTCTCGCTCAAGCCGGGGCAGGTGTCCAAGCTCCTCGAGGGGCCGACCGGCTACCACATCCTCCTCGCCATCGAGGTCTATCCCAAGAAGCAGCTCGAGCTCACCGATCCGATAGCGCTCGGCGAGAAGGGCACGGTCTACGAGTACCTGAACAACGCCATGTACACGGAGAAGGCCAACCGCGCCGTGCAGGGCATGCTGAACACGCTCGTCCAGGATCTCAGGGGCAAGGCCAAGATCAAGGTCCGGCCCGAGCTCCTCGCCTGGTAAGCTGGCCTTGGCCTCGAGGCGGAAGGCGAGGGTCCTGGCGTTCCAGGCCCTCTACGCCTGGGAAATGTCCAGGGGCGAACCGGGCGAGCTCGCCTCGCTCGCGTGGCTAGAGCCCGAGAAGATCGCGGCCCTCGACGAGGAGTCGAGGGCCTTCGTGCGTTTCCTCGTGCTTGGAACCGTCGAGAGCGTCGAGGAGATCGACGCGGCCATCCAGCGGCATCTCGAGCACTGGGACATCTCCAGGCTATCAAAAGTCGACCTGTCCATACTCAGGCTCGGCGCCTACGCGATCATCAAGCAGCCCGACATACCCGCTTCCGTGAGCATCGACGAATCGATCGAGATAGCCAAGGAGTACGGTTCTCCGGAATCCTATAAGTTCGTCAACGGCGTCCTCGACTCCATCAGGAAGGCGCGCGAGGCCGGCGGCGGGGAGGGCTGAGGTGCGGTCGCGCGCCGCCGCGGTCGCGGCCGCGTTCGCGATTTCCGCCGCGCTGGCCTCCTGCGGCCTCATCCCGGCGAGCCCTCAGGCGTTCGCGCGCAGGATCAAGGACGCGGACGCGGCGATCCTCTCCGGCGACGATAGGCTCTCCCGGAAAGCCCTCGACGGGCTCGCCCGCGCGGCCGGCCGCGACGCCTCGCGATGGTACTCGGTCCTGAGGCGGGAACGCGGTCTCGAGAACGCGGGAAACGGAGCCGGCCGGTACGCCGGAAAGATCCGCGAAGCGCGGAGGCGCTGCGGGGACGGGCCCGCCTTCGGCTATCTCGATGCGGAACGGCTCCTGTCGCGCGGGGATCCCCGCGCCGCCCTCGAGGCGCTCGGCGCCTTCGGCGCGGCCGGCGTGGACGCCGCGGGGCTCGGGAAAGCCATGGAAGGGACGGGGAAGAAGATCGCCCTCGCGGCGGCGCTCGCCTATGTCGACGAATCCGATTCCGGGCCCGTATCGCTCAGTCCCGAGGCCTGGGACGCGATCGCCGAGGCCTCGGGCGATCCGCGCTACGCGATCAACGCGGCCATCGCCTCGCTATACGTCCATGACAGGCCGGGAGCCGCGCTCCGGGCGCTCGAAGCGCTCCGCGGCGGAGCGAGGGTCGATCCGGAGCTCCTATTCGCCTGCGGCCTCCTCGAGGAAACCGCGGCGGCGGCGACGGACGGATACGGCCCGCCGCCCGCCGTCGTCGCCGACGCGCTCTACCTATCAGGCGACCTCGAGGGCGCGAGGCGCGCATGGCTCGAGCGCGCCTCGTCCATGGATTCGGGCGGCCACCGCGATTGGCTCAACGCGGCCCTGACCCATCCCGACCCGGCGACGGGCGCGGTCCTGCTCCGCGAGGCTGTCGCGCGCTTTCCGCAAAAACCCGAGCTCGCCATCGCCCTCGAATCCCTCGTCGAACGGGCCGGCCTGGATGAGGCGGATTCTCCCTCGTCCGGCGGTGATCCGTACGGTTCCGATGACGGCGGATCCGGGTCGGAGGCCGGGACGAAGGAAGGCGTCGAGGACGGGGCGGAATCCGGCGCGTCTCCGGCGCCAGCGAACGATGAAGCCGCGTTTTTCGAGGAATGGATCGAATGCGCGCGGAGGATCAAGGGAGCGGAAGCCGCGCGCGCCGAAGCCGAGGCCATGCGTTTCCTCGCGAGGAGGCCCGAGCGGCCAGAAGCCGCGGAGTTCGCGTTCCTGAGCCTCCTCGGGATCGGCCGGCCCGAGGGCGCCTTCCAGGCGCTCGCACTCCACCAAGCCGCCGTTCGCGGAAAGGCGACCGGGGATCCGGCCGATCCCGCGTACCCGAATTTCGCGCTACCCTGGGCGCTCGCCGCGAAGGGCGACGCGGAGGGCGCCGCCGAGGCTTTCAAGGATCGGAGCTCGAGCGGCGCGGACGCGGGCGCGGCGATCAACGCGGCCATCCTGTACCGACGCGCGTCGCGCTCGGAGGAGGCGGTGAAGGTCCTCTCGGCGGCCATCGGGCCGGCCCGCCCAGGGCGGGAGAAGGCGGACTTGTACGTCGCGCTCGGCGATGCGTATCTTGAACGGGGAGAACGCCGGCTCGCGGCGGCGGCCTTCGAGGCCGCGCTTTCCCAGGATCCGGGGAACGCGGTCGCCGAGATCAGGCTCGCGCGGACGCGCGAAGCCGGGGGTGATGGACGATGATCAGGCTCAAGAACGAACGGCAGCTCCAGGGCGTGCGCGATTCCTGCAAGCTCCTCTCCGCGCTCTTCAGGGAACTCATTCCCATGGTCGGCCCGGGGGTGAGGACGCGGGAGCTCGACTCCTTCACCCGCTCCTTCATCGAGCGCAACGGGGGGAAGCCCGCCTTCCTAGGATACCAGGGCTACCCCGCCTCGCTCTGCGTCGCGGTGAACGAGGAGGTCATACACGGGATACCCGGGGACCGGGCTCTCGCGGAAGGGGACATCATCGGCCTGGACTGCGGCATAGACCTGGGCGGCTTTTTCTCGGACGCCGCCGTGACCGTGCCCGTCGGGAAGGTTTCGAGCGAGGCCGATCGCCTCATGTCGGTGACGCGGGAGTGCCTCGGGCTCGCCATCGCGCAGGCCACGGCCGGCAACAGGATCCATCACGTGTCGCGAGCGGTGTTCGACCATGCGACGGCGGCCGGATTCGGCGTAGTGCACCAGTACTGCGGCCACGGCGTCGGGTTCTCCCAGCACGAAGACCCCTCGGTCCCGAACTACGTGGGCGGAGGCCCCAATCCCCGCCTCGTGCCGGGCATGGTCCTGGCCATCGAGCCGATGATCAACGCGGGGCGGGCCGAGGTGGACGTGCTCAAGGACGATTGGACGGTGGTCACGAGGGATAGGCGCCTCTCCGCGCACTACGAGCACACCGTGGCCGTCCTCGACGGGCGCACCGAGGTGCTCACCGAATGGAGCCTGTAACGCTCGGGGATTTTCGGTTTTTTTGTCGTCGAAAGGAAGGCGGAATATGAGAGTACCAAGCAAGCTTTATTCGCGGAAGTTCCTCCTCGCCAACGTGATGATCGCCGGTCTCGTCATCGGCTTCGCCATATCGACGGCGGTCTTCTTGGCGGCGGGGAGGACCATCCCCGCGACGACGGTCCAGGCCCAGAAGCCGGCGGGCCTCACGCCCGAGGCCGAGGCGTCCTTCGACGCGGCGAGGCTCGTGCAGGGGGCCTTCAGGTACGTGGCTGAGACCGTCACGCCGGTCGTCGTGGAAGTGCGGGTGGTCGAGGAGAAGGCGGCGCCGACGCCCGACCAGGGCGCCTGGCCCTGGAAGTTCTTCTTCGGGGAACCCCAGGGAGAGGAAGGCGCTCCGAATATCCAGCCAAGGCGCGAGCGCGGCCTGGGCTCCGGCGTGATCGTCGAGCGGAAGGGCCAGACCTACTACGTCGTCACGAACAACCACGTGGCGGGGAACGCGAAGGAGATCACCATCGTCCTGAGCGACAAGCGAGAATTCAAGGGCGCTCTCGTCGGGAAGGACCCGAGGAGGGACCTCGCGATCGTCTCCTTCGAGTCGAAGGGCGGAAACCTTCCCATCGCCCGGCTCGGGGACTCGGACAGCCTCAGGGTCGGGGACTGGGCCATCGCCCTGGGCAATCCCCTGGGCCTCTCCTTCTCGGTGACGACCGGCACCATCTCGGCGCTCGCCCGCGACGGAGGTCCCGGGGACAACATCTCCGACTTCATCCAGACGGACGCTTCCATCAACCAGGGCAACTCGGGCGGAGCGCTCGTCAACATCGACGGTGAGGTCGTGGGCATCAACACCTGGATCGCGAGCCCGACCGGCGGTTCCATCGGCTTGGGATTCGCCATCCCCATCAACAACATCAAGCGGGCGATGCGCGACATCATCGACAAGAAGGCGGTGAGCTACGGCTGGCTGGGCGTGCGGCTGCAGTCCCCGGATGCGGCGACCCTCCGGTCGCTCGGATTCGAGGGCAAGAAGGGCGCCTTCGTGGAACAGCTCGTGCAGGGTTCCCCCGCGGACAAGGCCGGGATCCTACCCGGCGACCTCATCGTGAAGATGGACGGAAAGGCCGTGGAGAATTCGAACGAGCTCACGCGCATGGTGGGCGACGTCCCCGCAGGTTCGAGGGTGGAGATGACCCTCCTCAGGGCGAAGACCGAGAGGCGCCTTCCCGTGAGGATCGAGGCGAGGGACGAGAAGGTCGTGGCGGACAACGCCAAGCTCTGGCCGGGCTTCGTGGTCGTGCCCGCTGAGGCCCTCGACAGGCCGGACAGGACCGAAGGGCTCGTGGTCGTCTCCGTGATACCGACGACTCCGGCCGCCGGCATGGGCCTCAAGGCGGGCGACGAGATCGTCGAGGTGAACGGAAAGAAGGTGAAGAGCCTCGAGGAGTTCTTCGAGCGACTCAACCAGAGCGGCGACAAGATCATGTTCCGCTACAAGAGGGACGGCCAGGAGTTCGAGACTCCCGCCAACATACGGAAAAAGTGATTCCTCTGGCGCGATAACGACCGGCGAGGGCCGCCCCGAGGGGCGGCCCTTGCCTTTTCTTCGGCCTGAATACGATAATGGGGCCTTGACGCCCGCCCGGGCGCGGAGGCCAGCGCGCTTCCGCGGGGCTCGGGACGGGGTCGAGGAGACGCGATGAAGGAATTCCTCCCCTACGAGACCGTGCGAGACAACGCCCTCAAGCTCGCCAAGCGCATCCGCGACGACGGATTCGAGCCGGACGTGATCTACGTCTCCTTGCGCGGCGGCGCGTACATGGGGAACGTCATCTCGGAGTACTTCAAGATCGTGCGCGGCTCGGGGAGGCCGGTGTTCTACGCCGCCGTCGTGGCGCGGTCCTACGCCGACGTCAAGAAGAACGGCGCCGTCCGCGTGGACGGATGGACCTATTCCCCCGAGCACCTGAGGACGGGCGACAAGGTCCTCCTCGTGGACGACATTTTCGACTCGGGGATGACCATCAACCACTTAGTCGGCGTCATCCTGGAGAAGGGCATCCCGAGGGAGGACGTGAAGGTGGCCGTGCACGACTACAAGCGATTCCTCGATCGGAAGGACCAGCTCCCCATCCAGCCCGATTACTACTGCAGGATCCACGAGATCGCCGGTCCGGAAGAGGATCGCTGGATACATTACATGAGCCACGAGCTCGTCGGGTTGGAGAAGGATGAGCTCGAGAAGCACTACTACGCGCGGGACCCGGAGCTCCGCGGCGTGCTCTCCATCCTCGAGGGGAAGAAGGGCTGAGCGGCGGGGCGCTACGCGGCCCCCCAATCGTCCTTGAGGATTTTTTCCTCGCGCGAGGCGACCGCCGCGGAGACGGCGTCGCCCAGTCCGAGCGCTCCGTACGCCTCCCGCTCGATCATGAGGTCCGGCGCGAGGATGGGGTGCTTGGGCGAGAACAGGACGCAGCAATCCTCGTAGGGAAGGACAGAGATCGGGAAGGTGCCGATGGCCCGGGCCGTCTCCACGATCGACTGCTTGTCGAGGCCGATGAGGGGCCGGAGGACCGGGAGGTCCGTGAAGGATTGCGAGAAGCGGATGCTCTCCTGCGTCTGGCTCGCCACCTGCCCGAGGCTCTCCCCGGTGATGAGGGATCGAGCGTCCCGCTCGCGCGCGATGGCGTCCGCGGCGGCCATCATCGCGGCGCGGAGGAAGAGGGTCGTCTCGTTCGGCCTCGCGCCCTTCTTGATGAGGGCCTGCACCTCGGTGAAGGGCACGATGTGGAGGCGGACGGGGCCCGAGAAGCGAGAAAGCACGGTCCCGAGGTCCTCCACCTTCTTCTGCGCCTCCATTGACGTGAAGGGGTACGAGTGGAAGTGGACGGCCTCTATGAAGAGGCCGCGGAGCGCCATGAGGTAGCCCGCCACGGGCGAATCGATGCCTCCCGATAGGAGGAGGAGCCCCCGGCCCGACGAGCCCGCCGGCAGGCCGCGGAGGCCCCGATGCTCGTCCACGTAGACGAAGGCCTTGTCGCGGATTTCCACGCTGACCGTGAATTCCGGCTTCCTGACGTCCACGACCAGCGAATCGAAGCGATCGAGGAGGGTCGCCCCCACGGCCGACGATATTCCGTAGGAGTCGAGGGGGAAGCTCTTATCGGCCCGCCGGCTCTCCGCCTTGAAGCTGCGCTTCCCGGCGCGGATCGGCCCTGCTTCCGCGAGCAGCGCGGCGGCGTCGAGGACGGCGTCGATGGACTTCTCCACGCGGAGGCAGGGGGCGAAGCCCGTGATCCCGGGGAGCCGCGAGAGGATCCGTTCCGTCCTCGCGGGATCCTCGCCCTCGAGCGCGATGAAGAAGCGGCCGTCGCTCGTCTCGATCCGATGGCGCGTACCCTCGAAGCGCCGCTTTAAGTCCCAGCGGAGCTGTTTCAGGAACCGGTCCTGGTTCTCGCCCTTGAGCACGAGCTCGCCGAGCTTGAGGAGGTAGAGGCGCTCGCCCGTCATGATGAGAGCTCCTTTTTGGCGTCGGCGAGGAGGCCGAGGAGGGTTTCGACGTCGGACGGCGAGCTCGTCCTTCCGAACGAGACGCGGAAGGCCGAGAGCGAGAGCCCCTCGTCCAGGCCCATGGCCGCGAGGACGCGGCGATCGCGGCGCTTCGACGAGCAGGCCGAGCCCGTGGATACGAGGACGCCGCGGTCCGATAGGAAGCGGACGAGGACTTCGGCCGGCAGGCCCGGCAGGGCCGCCTGAAGGATCCACGGGGAGAAGCGGGGATCGGCGGGGGCGCGGGCGGCCGGGATGACGGTTCCGCCGAGCGAGCGGATGCCCTCTATGGCCGCGGAGCAGAGCGATTCGATCCTCGCCCTCTCGCTTTTCATGGAGGCGGCGGCGGCTTCCGCAGCGAGGGCGAAGGAGACGGCCCCTCCCAGGTTCTCGGTGCCGGCGCGCATGCCCTCCTCCTGGCCGCCGCCCTTCCAGAGGACGTCGAGGGGTTTCCGGGTCCAGAGGAGGCCAACGCCGCGCGGTCCACCGATCTTGTGGGCGGAGAAGGCGGCGGAGTCGACGCCGAGGGCCGAAGGATCGAAGGGCATCTTTCCGAGGGCCTGCGTGGCGTCGACGTGGACGCGGACGTCCTCGCCGCCTTGGCTGGAGCGGACGGCGGCCACGACGGCGGGGATGTCCTGGATGGCGCCCGTTTCGTTGTTGACCGCCATGACGGCGACGAGGCGGGGACGCTTGGAGAGCGCCGAGCTCAGGGCGTCCGGGCCGACGCGGCCGTCCGGGCCGACGCCGATCGTCGCCGCGGACAGCCCGCAGCGCGAGAGGCCTTTGCAGGCTTCATGGACGGAAGGATGCTCGATCGCGGAAACGGCGACCAGGCCCCGCCCCGAGCGGACGAGCACGCTCCCGAGGGCGATGGCGTTCGCCTCGGTCGCGCCCGAGCAGAGCGTCGCCGAGCCGCCGGACGCGAAGGAGGCGAGGAGCCGCGAGCGGGCCTCGTCGAGGGCGCGCTTCGCGCGGACGCCGGCCGAGTGGGCGGAGGAAGGGTTCGCGTAATGCGCCAGGGACGCTTCCGTACCGGCCCTGAGCCACTCGGGCTCGGGAGGAGCGGACGCGGCCCAGTCGAGGTAGATTTCTCCGGGCATCGGGGCCTATGGTACCGAAAACGGCTTTCCGAACGCAAGCGATCGCGGACGGGGCCTCAGCGGACGCGGCGATTCGCCTTGAGCGTCACGACCGATCCCTTCGCGCGGCCCGTCGCGAAGACCTTTAGGCCGAGGAAATTCTCGCCCCTCGACCGGCAACGGATGACGGAAGCCGTGTTCTCTATCTCGTCGACGATCTCCGTTCCGCGGGGAAAGAGGGCCTTGAGGACGCAGCCGTCGATGTCGAGGTCCAGGACGACGGATAGGCCCGGGCGATCGGCGAGGGCGGAGAAGTCGAGGCGGATCGAGGAGCGGTCCGACTCGACGCGGACGCGGTCGCTCGCCAGCCAGTCACCTGATTTGCGCATCCCCGCCGCCGAAACCCTCAGGACCTGGACCTCGGGAGAGGAGGAGGAAGACGCCGCCGCGAGGGGCCTCAGCGCCTCGGAAAGGCGAGCGAGGTCTCGGGGATCAGAGGCCGACATGATAGCCGAGAGCGCGGACTCCATGCGCTCCTCGGTGAGCGCGCCCGTGGAATAGGCCCTCACGGCGAGGTCCTTCGCGGTCTCCCTGTCGCGTTCGTCGATCATGCGTCCCTCCCTCCGCATACTACGCCCGGGGGCCGTCCGGGGGAAAGCCCCCCGGGCGGGCGGGAGACGGCCGTCCTTGCAGAATCCCGCGTTTTCCCGTATCCTCTGCCCCATGCACGACCGATCCCTGATCAGGAATTTTTGCATCATCGCCCATATAGACCACGGGAAATCCACGCTCGCCGACCGGCTCATCCAGAAGGCCCGCATCGTGGAGGACAGGGATTTCCAGGACCAGATCCTCGACAATATGGACATAGAGCGGGAGCGGGGCATCACCATCAAGAGCCAGGCCGTCACCATCCCGTACAAGGCGAAGGACGGCAAGGACTACGTGCTCAACTTCGTGGACACGCCCGGCCACGTGGACTTCGCCTACGAGGTTTCGCGCGCCATCAACTCGTGCGAGGGGGCCCTCCTCCTCGTCGACGCGCCCCAGGGCGTCGCGGCGCAGACCCTCTCCACCATGTACATGGCGCTCGCGCCCGGGCTCGAGATCGTGCCGGTGATCAACAAGATCGACATGGCTGCCGCTGACGTCCCCGGTACCAAGCAGCAGATCGAGAAGGACCTCGGGCTGCCCGCTGATGACGCCCTCCTCGTTTCCGCGCGGTTCGGGACGGGCGTGGACGAGCTCTTCGAGGCCATCGTCGAGAGGATGCCTCCTCCCGCGGGGAAGGAGGACGACCCCGTGAAGGCCCTCATCTTCGACTGCCACTACGATTCCTACCGGGGCGTCATCGTGCACCTCCGCATGATGACCGGCAGGCTCTCGCCCGGTGACGAGATCCGCTTCATGAACAACGGATCCCAGTACAAGATCGAGGAAACGGGCATCTTCAGGCTGAAGCTCGAGAAGACGGAGGAGCTCTGCGCGGGGGACGTGGGATACTTCGTCGCGGGAATCAAGACCGTCTCGGACGTCCGCGTGGGCGATACGGTCACTTCCGCCGCTCGGCCCGCCGAGGAGGCCCTGCCCGGGTTCCGCGAGGTCAAGCCGGTGGTGTTCTCCTCCATCTATCCCATGGACCCGAATGAATACGACGAGCTCAGGACGGCCCTGGAGAAGCTCAAGCTCAACGACGCGAGCCTCGTGTACGAGAAGGACAGCTCCATGGCGCTCGGGTTCGGTTTCCGCTGCGGCTTCCTGGGACTCCTCCACCTCGAGGTGGTGCAGGAGCGGCTCGAACGCGAGTTCGACCTCGGGATCATCATGACGGCACCCTCCGTGCGCTACAAGGTCCACCTCAACAGCGGCGAAACGATCAACGTGGACAACCCGCTCGAGTTCCCGGATCCGTCGCGGATAGAGTCGGCGGACGAGCCCTATATACGGGCGGCGATCATCACGCCCACGACGTACCTGGGGAACGTGATGTCGCTCTGCATCGAGAAGCGCGGCGTCCAGACATCCATGAGCTACCTCGACGAGAAGCGGGTGGAGATCGTCTTCGACATGCCCCTCGCTGAGGTGCTCTTCGAATTCTACGACAGGCTCAAGTCATCGAGCCGGGGCTACGCGAGCTTCGACTACGACGTGACGGACTACAAGCCCACCCAGCTCGCGAAGCTGGACATCCTCCTCAACGGCAAGCCCGTGGACGCGCTCTCCCAGCTCGTCTTCGAGCCGCGCGCCTACGAACGGGCCAAGGACGTCTGCGAGAAGCTCCAGAAGGTCATCCCGCGCCAGCAGTTCAAGATCCCCGTCCAGGGAGCGATCGGATCCAAGATCATCGCGCGCGAGACCATCAACGCGCTTCGCAAGGACGTGCTCGCGAAGTGCTACGGCGGCGACATTACGCGGAAGCGCAAGCTCCTCGAGAAGCAGAAAGAGGGCAAGAAGCGCATGAAGATGGTGGGGGACGTCGAGCTGCCGCAGGAGGCCTTCCTCGCGGTGCTGAAGACCCAGGAAGACGTGGAATCGAAGTAAAGCCCGGGAGGGGCTGAGGCCCGGGAGGGGCGCATGGGAAGGGCGGCGGCCGCTGTATTGATCCTCGCATCGCTCCTTCAGGCGCGGCTCGTCGCGGAAACGAGGACGGAAGCGCTCGCGAGGAGGGTGCTCGAGGAGGATTTCCTCGACGGGAAGCGGAGCGCCGCGAACGCCCTCGCGTCCATGAAGGACAAGGCGGCCGTCTCGGCCCTCGAGGGGCTTCTCGCGGAGGACGACGCCTGGACGAGCGCCGCCGCCTTCGAGGCCCTCCTCAGGGTCGCCGATCCGCGCGTGGACGAGATCCTCGTCGCCCGCTACGCCGGGGATTCCTTCCTCCGCTCGCTCTCGGCCCAGGCCTTCCGTTCCCACGCGGAACGGCTCATCAAGGCGATCGAGAAGCGGTACCGCTCGGACGACGCCGAATCGGGACGCGAGGCGCTCATCGAGATGGCGGGGATTTCGGCAGGCCCCGACGCGGCCTCCTTCCTAGCATCCATCGCGGAGGATCCCGCCTCCGGGAATAGGGAGGACGCCTTCGCGGCCTACGCGTCCATGAGGAGGACCGGAGACCGGGAGCTCATGCGTAGGCTCCAGGCGGACGCCGAACTCGCTCCGCTCGCGGTGGCCCGGCTCGCCGAGATCGGAGGGCCCGAGGACCTTCCCGTTTTCGAGCGGGCGTTCGCGGCAGGGAACAGGACGGAACTCAGGATCTCCGCCATGCGCGGGATCGCGCGCTTCGCGGACGGAAAGAGGCGTCAGGCGGTATTCCTCGAGGCGATGCGGAGCGGCGAGACCGCCTTCGCCGAGGCCTCGATATCGATGTTCGGATCGGAGCGGTCCCCGGTTCTCATGGCCGAGGCCGCGCGGCACGCCGCGGGAGGGGACCCCTTCCTCGCGCTCAGGGCCGCGGGATACGTCGCGTCCTATGACCTTCCCGAGGCCCTGCCGCTCGCCATACCCGGCCTCAGGGCCGAGTACGCCGAGAACCGCGCGCGGCGCGGGTTCTTCGATTGGTTCGCCAATTTCATCACGCTCGGCCTTTCCGGCGTCATGGACGATTACCGGAGCATACGGAACCGGCGGGAATTCGATGCCGAGAAGGAACGCCTCGCTAGGCGGCTTTCCGCCATCGCGGGAATCGAGATAGGACCCGACTACGCGGCCTGGGAGGAACAGGCGGCGCTTTCGGGATGGTGCGTCGGGGAGGCGAGCATCCTCCAGTACCTCCTCGCCGCCGACGCCGGGAAAAGGGCCAAGGCGCGCAGGGCGGGCGCAAGGCTCCTCGGCGCCGCCGACGAGGCCGCCCTCGCGGCTTCGATACCGGGCTACGCCGCGCTCGACGATATCGGAAAGGGACTCGCGATCGCGTCGCGCCTCAAGGCGCGGGGTTACCCGAAATTATGGAAATAGGAGAATCGGCATGAAACGAGGGACGAGGACGCTCTTCCTGGGCGGCGGGCAGATGGGCGAGGCGATGATAGCGGGCATGCTCTCGAAGGGCCTCGTGGAGCCCGAGTCGATCATGGTTTCGGACCCGCTCGAGGCGCGCTGCGACCACCTCAGGGAACGCTACGGCGTCAGGGCTTCCTCCGGGATCGAGGCGGCCAAGGATGCGGACGTCGTCGTGGTCGCGGTGAAGCCCCAGGTCCTCGCGGAGGCGCTCGGGAGCGTGCGCGGCGCGATCAAGAGGGACGCGACGGTCATCTCTATCGTGGCCGGCGCGACGCTGGAGCGGATATCCTCGCTCCTCGGGAGGGGCGGCGTCGTTCGGGTCATGCCCAACACCCCCGCCATGGTCGGCAGGGCGATGAGCGTGTGGACCGCCCAGCCCGACGCGCCCGACGGCGCCAAGTCCGACGCCCGCGACATCCTCTCCGCGATCGGAGATGAGCTCGAGGCGGCCGACGAATCCTACCTGGACAAGGCGACGGCGGTGTCCGGCTCGGGTCCCGCCTACGCGCTCCTCTTCATCGAGGCCCTGGCGGACGCGGCGGTCGGCCTCGGTTTCGCGCGCGACAAGGCCTTCCTCCTCGCGTCCCGCACCGTCTGGGGCGCGGCGGAGTACATGGCGGTATCGGGGGAGCATCCCGCCGTGCTCCGGAACCGCGTCACCTCCCCTGGCGGCACGACGGCCGCCGCGCTCTCAGAGCTCGAGGCCGGCGCTTTCAGGTCCACGGTCGAGAAAGCCGTGCGCGCTGCGTATAAGCGGGCTCAGGAGCTGGGCAAGGCCTAAAAGGCAGCGGCATAGATTAGGTTCAGGGCGAGCGCTCGGCCTAGCGAGCGCTCGTACCCGCGTTCGCCTCATCGCGTGCTCAAGCGAGCGCCGCGGAAGCGCGCTCAATGCGGGGGATGAACGAGTCGGCTTCGACCGAGACGCGGGCGAGGAAATGTCGTTCCATGATCGGGTCTCCTCCACCGTCGGGGAAATGGACGTAGAGGTAGTCCTCCTCGGCGAGCGACGACCGGAGTTCCTCCTCGGATAGGGGCGCTTCTCCGGAAAGCCCGCGCCTCAGCCTGACGACGGCGTCCAGCTCGCCCTCCACGAATTCCCTGAGAGCGGAACGATCCGGAGCGGCGGCGGCCGCGAGCGGCAGGACGCCGCGGGGGGATCCGAGGGGAAGGAATGGATCCTCTCCGGGCGTAGGTAGCGGAAGGCCGAGGTCAGCGCCCTGCGGCCTCATGTCCCTCAGGCCCGAAGAGAAGGCTCCGGCCTCCATGCGGAAGAGCGCGGCGTAGCCCGAGAGCGCGGGATCCTCGATGAGGGATTTTCCGGAACGCGGATCGGCGAAGGCCCTCGCGCCCGGACGGACGCTCGCCTTCCACCCCGGGGATTCCGAAAGGCGCCATGACGACGAGAGGGCCGCGGTGTGGGGCGCCGAGCCCCTCGCGTGCGTCTTCCCGCGCTCGAACGAGAAATCCAATCCGGCGACGGCCACGGGCATCGAGGGATCGCCGATCGCGAGGGCGATCCTCAGGGCGGCGACGCCGACGGAGCCGAGGGGCGGGAGCTCCTCCGGGAGGAGGCCGGAAGCGCGCATCCTCGAGAGGAGGGCGATCGGGGCGAAGTCGCTCGCGACGAAGTGGAGACCGTTCCGCGCGGCGCGGAGCGGCGCGGGGTGCGAGGTGAGGTCCGCGACGAGGGGGCAGGGCAGGCTCGCGTTCCCGATGAAGTCGGCCGCGTTGTGGACCTGGGCCTCGAGGCATACGACGGCATCGGGGACGATGCCCGCGCCCGAGAGGGCGCTCAGGGCCGTGTCCACGGCGACGACGAAGGCTCCGCGGCCCGCGCGTTCGACGGGGCCGAGGGCGGCTTCGAGTGAGGGGCCGGCGCCCAGGAGCGCGACGGGTTTCCCGCGCGCGGCTTCCCGGAGTTCGGCGAGCGGGAGAGCGCGGGCGAGGAGGGGGAGGTTCCGCACGAGGTTCCGCGTCCAGAGCCGGCCCATCGCCGTGAGCGTGGCGCGGTTCGAGAGCCGGCGCCGCATCTCCGATTGGAGGGAGGCGGCGAACGCGTCGTACAGCCCGCGGTGGAGCGCGTATCCGCCCGATAGCGGGAGGAGGACGGCGCGCCTGACCCTGGAGATGTCGGGCATCCTTCCGCCGAGCGATCCGTCTGGATGGAGGGCGGCTACCGTTACCCGCGGATCGGCGAGGACCTCGCGGGGCAGGGAACGCAGGGAGAGCTCGAGAAGGGCGGGCTCGGCTTCCACGCAGAGGAGAACGGAGCTTGGATCGAGGCGGGAGAGCAGGGCGTCGAGGCCGTAGCCGAGGAGGGGGGAGGGGCAGAGGACGAGCGTGCCGGGCCGCGCGTCGAAGGATCGGGCGCCCCGCTCGGGAAGCGAGCGGGGATCGCGTTCGGAATAGAGGGCGCGTCCACGGAAGCGCAGGGCTGGGCCCCCGGGAGCTTCTACGAGTTCCGGGAGCCCGTCGTCCATGCCCTTATCGTTCCTCCTGCGGCATCACGTCGCGGTCGAAGACCTCGGCGAACTTATCCTTTAAGAGGGGAGACTTGAGGACGGCTCCCCGGATCTGCTGGTTGTAGTAGTCGTCGAGGTAATAACCGTAATACGCGTCGATGATGAAATTCGCCGACTCGTCGCTCTCGGATTCTCCGTCCATGCGGAGGACAATCGCGTCCTCGCCGAGGATGAGGGGCTTGGATATGCCTTTCTCCTTGAGGGAGAAGGCCTCGGCCAGGAACGCCTCGTTGGACATGGCTCCCGAGAGTTCGGGATTCGCGCTCAGGTCCGCGCGGGAGAGGAGGGGGTGGGAGCCGTAATTGATCGGGAGCGAAGCCACCTTCCTGGGCTCGACCCCGAATTCGGCGCAGGCTTTCTCGAACCCGGCCGCGGCCTTCGCCGCGAATTCGCCGCCGCGCTTGAGGAGGTATTCCTCGACCTTGGTCTTCTCCTGCGTGCGCATGTAGCCGAGCACGCGCGAGACGGTGTCGAGGTCGGAGAAATCCGGGTCCTTGGCCGCCTCATTGCAGTAATAGAAGATCCAACCGCCGTCCGGCGTCTTCATGACCTCGCTGTACTCGCCGGCGGCGAGCGCCATCACGGCGTCCACGGGCTTCTTGTCGCCGTAGTAGCTCTCGAGGTCCCAGTACTCGCGGAGGACGTCAGCGGCGCCGGCGTATTCCGAGCTCTCCTTGGCGAGGAGGACGTCGAAGCTGGTCTTCCCGTCCTTGAGCTGCTGGCGGATCTTTTCGAGCTTGGGCTTGGAGACGTCGCTCTTGAGGTACGAGACGCGGGTGTTCCGGAAGACCTCGGGCTTGGTCTTCCCGAAGGCGATGACCTCGCTGTCGGGGAGGGATTTGGCGGTGAAGACGGCGTAGCTGAAGGAGCGGCTCCGGGAATTCATGGCCTTGAGGAACTCCTGCTCCGCGGGAGACGAGGCGATGTCGCTCAGCCCCGCGAGGTAGTCGCCGAGCACGATGTTCTCCTCGATCTCGTCCTTGAGCTTCGCTCGGTTGGCGGTGGAATCGGCGCGGAACTTCTCGAGGGAGAACTTTCCCTCGTCGTCCTTGTATATGTTGAGGTCCATGATCTCGCGGTTGACCCGCTTCTCGGAGGCCACGTAACCGGCCTTGTCGGCGTCGCGCAGAATGGAGACGCGGACCGCGGCCTCATCGAAGGCGCGGCGCCAGATGCGATAACCGCGATCGTAGGCGGACTCGCCCCGCTGGGGATCCCAGGGCTGCTGATCGCTGATGTTCTTGACGAGCATCGAGAAGAAATTGCCGGGCTTATAGGCGATATCCTGCCCCGCGAAGGAGCCGAACACGATCTGCCCGCCGCCGCCCCTTCCGCCGCGCGTGGTGGGGAAGCCGACGAAGGCCGCGACCGATATGACGAGGAAGATGACCGTAAGGATGTAGGTGAAGGGATTCTTCATCAACTTGTTTTTAGCCTCGGGACGATCGGTCGCCGAGGCCTTTTGCTTGTCTTTCGGGGCCATATGCACCTTTCCGTTCGGGATGGGAAAGGATAACACGGGGCATTCCGAGTGTCAACGATTCGGGGGAGCGCAGGCAGTCCTAGACGTCGAGATCGGCTTCGTCCTCGGAGATGGGGCCCGCGAGCTCTCCGCGCTCGTCGAGGTACTCGAGGGCCTCCTGGGCTATGCTCTGGACGTGCTCGTACCAAATGAGGTAGAGCTCCCGGTCGATGGTATGGGGGAAGGGAGCGCCCTCTACGTCGGCGATGAGCTTGCGCATGATCTCGTATCCCTTATCGTCCATAAGCGCACCTCACAGGTCCAGTTTCCTGACGGCCATGCCGGGAACCGCGCGGGGGAGTCCGTCGAGGGAGGATTCGCCCGCTACGATAGTCTGGACCGCCCGGGGCCATCCGTCAAGGACGCGGGAGGCGGCTTTCCTGATGGCCGCCGCGTCGAGGGAGAGTAGGCCGTCGCGCTTGCGCTGCCTCGAATCGTCGTCGATGCCGAAAAGCGCGCGCTTCATGACGGCGTAGCCTTTCTCCTCCGGCGTGAGCGGACGGAGGTCGTCGGACACCACCGCGAGGACGCCCTTCTCAGCGTCGTCCCGCCCGAGGCCGGGCCCGGCGGCCCAGGACAGCGCCGCGCGGAAATCCTCGAGGCTCGCGACGGGGCCGGGATCGCGGTAGCTCGTCATGCCGAAGACGCCCTCGAGGGGATCGGCGTCCGCGAAGGCGCCGTACGCGCCGCGGCGCATGCGGATCGATTCCCAGAGCGGGCCCGTGCCGAGGATGGACGCGAGGACGGTCTCGGCGGGATAGGAGTCGTCCTTGAGGCGCGAACAGCGGGTGACTGCCGAGGCGAAGCCGACCTCGGAGGGGATGACGAAGGCCTCGTCGGAGGCTTTCCGCGCGGAGGGGAGGACCCGACCCGGGCGATCGGGCGGCCCCGGCGAGAAGGCGCGGAGCGACAGCGATCGGGCGAAGTCCGAAAGGAGGGCGAGCCCGCGATCGCGGAAGACGGGGTCGGCGGTGAACGACGCGATGGCGGCCGCCCCCGGGAAGATGGAAGCGCGGACGCGCTCCATCGCCTCGGCGATCCGGGCCGGATCGGGGCGTTCGCCCAGGGCCATGAGGAAATCGTACTGGGTCACGCCCCGCCATGCGTCCTCGATCGCGCCGGCCACCGAGAGGGCCGCGGCGCCGCGGGCGTACGCGAAGGAATGGCCCGAGGGCACGAAGGCGGCGAGGAGGTCGTTCCTGAGCTCGGCGTGGAGATTGGAGAGGCGCGCCGCGTCCGAGGCGTCCGCCGAGAGGAGGAGGTCCCTGACGAGGCCGAGCGCCTCCTCGAGGCTCCCGTCCAGGGCCTTGAGGCGGAAGAGGGCGAGGACCGAGGGGCGCGAGGCGTCGGCCGCGGCGGCGTGGCTCCGCGACAGGAGCGCGCAGGAAAATCCCCCGGAGGCCCGCGCGAGCCGTTCGGCCATCTCGTGGTAGGGCGTTCCGGGCGTCCCCGCGCCGGTGATGAAGCGCGTGAAGAGCGGAAGCCAGGGGAGGAGCTCGGGATCGAGGGAGGAGATGTCGACGGCGATCTCCGCGTAGCTGATGCCGTTCGTGAAGAGGCCCTGGAAGAGGACGGGCAAGGCTCCGGCTTCCGTCCGCTCGGAGGGTATGAGCTCGACCTTCCGTGGAAGGTCGGCGATCACGACCTTCGGGAGCGACGCGAGCGCCTCGGGGCCGTCCTGGGTCTCCTGGAAGGCCTTGAGCCGCGCGAGCGCCCCGTCGAGCGCGGCGCGGCCCTCGTCGCCGAGGGAGGCGAGGCGTTCCGCGCAGGCGGCGGCGAGGGCCTCGCGCCTCCGTTCGCCGAGGCCGCGCTCGGGGTAGGCGACGGTGAGCGCGCGGTGCGGGTTGGAGACGAGGAGGCGGTCGATCAGCCCCTCGAAGAGCCGCCCGTCGCGCTCGAGCGCGCCCTTCACCTCGGCGATGGCGTCGAGGACGCGGAGGGTGCGCTCGGGCTCCGCGCCGTGGATCCAGCCGCGCATGCAGCGGCGCATGATCCTGAGCGCGTAGGGCCCGGAACTCCGCTTGATCTCGCGGTAGGAGAACTCGACGCCCTTCATGGCCGCGTCGAGGATGCCCCGGGGCACGCCGTCGTCCCTGAGGCCGCGGAGGACGGAGAGGATCTTCTCCTCCACCGCGTCCGCGTCCTCGCGCCGGATGCCCCTCAAGCCCGCCTGGAAGCCGATCTGCCTCGTGTCCGTGCCGATGCCGCTCTGCGGCGCGAGGTCCTCGCCGAGCCCGCATTCCCTGAGCGCGCGGCCGAGGGGCGCGCCGTCGTGCCCGAGGAGGATCTCCGAGAGCGCCTCGGCCTGGATGGCCTGGACCGGGTCCGCGGTGTCGCCCAGGAGCCACGAGACGAGGGCGCTCGTCCTCCCGCCCGAATCGGGCGCGGGGAAGGGGATCTCCTGCCTCAGGGGGGAGGCGAAGGGGGCCTGCAGCGGCACGGGATCGACGGAAGAGCCGGCGCTGAAAGAGGAGAGGAAGCCCTCCTCGAGGAAGTCGAGCTGCTTCTCCGCGGGGATGTTCCCGTAAAGGAAGAGGCGGCAGTTGGACGGATGGTAGTAGCGGGCGTGGAAGGCGCGGAAGGCCTCGTAAGTCAGCGAGGGGATGGCGTCGGGATCGCCGCCCGAGTCGTGGGAGTAGGGATGCCCGGGGGAGAAGAGCCCGCGGAAGGCGCGATCGTCGAGGATGTTCTCCGGACTGCCGTAGACGCCCTGCATCTCCGAGTAGACGATGCCCTGGATCTCCGCCGCTCCGCCCCCGAGCGGGACGAGGCGGTGCCCCTCCTGGAGGAAGGCCTCCTCCTTGAGGAGGGGGAAGAAGGCGGCGTCCGCGTAGGCCCCGAGGAGGTTGAAGTAGTCCCGCTCCACGATGGTCGCCCCGGGATAGACCGTGGCGTGCGGGAAGGTGAAGGCGTTGAGGAAGGTGTTGAGCGAGCCCTTGGCGAGGGAGATGAAGGCGTCCTTGAGGGGATAGCGCCGTGATCCGCAGAGCGCCGAGTGCTCGAGGATGTGCGCGACCCCCGTCGAGTCCGAGGGGGGCGTGCGGAACATGAAGGCGAAGAGGTTCTCCGCGTCGCCGTTCAGGACCTGGAAGGCCTCCATGCCCGTGGCGCGGTGCCTGAAGAGCCTGCCCTTCGACGCGAGGTCGGGGAGATCCGTCTCCCGGACGAGTTCGAATGATCCGCTTGCCATGATGCCCCTATTCGACGAGATCGTCGTCGTCCTCGAGGACGATCTCGCCGTCCTCGTGCAGACGCTTCAATTTGGAGAGGAAATCGCGCGTGGACGCCTCGGCGTCCGTCCTCCGCACCGAGCCCATCACCTCGCCCTCCTCCTCGACGAGCCTCCGCCGCTCGCGGCTCATGGAGGAGAGGATCTTCTCCCTGAAGGCCTCCGCCTTCCCCTTGAGGAGGAGGGCGATGTCCCTGTCCTCCATGGGGCGGATCTGCTCCGCCAGGGCGTTCCGCGGGACGCGGACGACGTCGTCCAGGGTGAAGAGCTTTTCGCGGATCGTGTCGATGAGGTCGGGGCGTTCGTCCTCGATGGAGCCGAGGATGCCCTCCTCGAGGCCGGGATCGACGTAACGCAGGATGGAGGCGAGGGCCGATACCCCGTCCACGGAGGACTCCTCGACCTTGCCGATCGAGAGTAGGCGCTTCCTGAGCCCGTCCTCGATGCCCGCGACGACCTCGGGGGAGACCTTGTCGAGCCGCGCCATGCGACGCACCGTCTCCGTGCGCTGGCCCTCAGGGAGCCTGACGATCACCTCGGAGGCCACCTTGGGGTCGAGGTGCGGGAGGACCATGGCCATGACGTGGGGCGATTCGTCCTTGAGGACGAGGAGGACCTGGGTCGCGTCGCACTCGGCGAGCATCTCGAAAGGCTTCCGCGCGTCGGGGACCGCTTTATCGAGGATGGACTTGCCCTTGTCCTTTCCGAAGGCCGCCTCGAGGATCTCCTGGGCGGTATCGGCGCCGCCGCGCGGG
>CAYNQK010000015.1:38931-41617 GCA_964399285.1 uncultured Spirochaetales bacterium
CGCGCGGGCTTCCCGCGCCGCGCTCGATGAGGCCGCGGAACGCCTCCATGATGGCGTCGGCCTCGACTTTTTCGATGGACTTGATGGTGGAGATTTCCCGGACCACGCCCTCGAGCTCGTCGGGCTTGAGGTGCCGCATGACCTTGGCGGCCTCCTCCTGCCCGAGGAGGATGAGGAATTTAGCGACCTTCCTGAATCCGCGGTCGGCCGCGACCTTCTTGATGAGGCCGTCGGGGCCGGAGGAGGCGCCCGGGGCGACGGGCGGCAGGCCGGAGGGGAGGGACGATGAGGCGGCGCGTTCCGGCTTGCCTGAGTCGGCGGAGCCCTCGCGGTTCCCCTTGCCCTTGTAGGCCTTGTCGATCCGGCTCTTCATGTCCATGGCGGCATGGTATCCGAGGCGGGGCGGGGGGTCAATGAGCGGTCCGCGCGCCGCGTAAACCGGGAATGGCGGACGCGGCGAGGAGCGGCGGGAATCGCGAGCGCGTCTTGCCCGGGCCGGCGCCGCTCAGTATGATTATACGAGAGGTGCCCAGCCATGAAACTCTATAGCCGCGGTCAACTCTTCATTTACGCCGCGATAGCGGCCATCGCGTCGGCGGCCGTCGTCGCGGGAGCCTTCATCCTGACGCCGCGCGCCGATGCGGGCACGAGGGACGCGCTTGCCGCCGCTGAATCGTCCGCGCCCGCCGCAGAAGGGGCCGAAGAAGCGATCGAATCGGACGCGGGCGCCGGAACGGCGGCCGGGACCGGGACAGGCGCGGCCGACGCCTATAACCGCCTCGTCCAGGCGAGCTCGGGAGCGTACAGCCAGGACGAGCTCCACAACATCTCCGTCTACGAGGCCAACAACGAGGCCGTCGTCAACATCACCACCGAGGTGATGGGCCTCAACTACTTCATGGAGCCCGTTCCCCAGGAGGGCGGCACCGGGTCCGGATCGATCATCGACGCGAAGGGACTCATCCTCACGAACCACCACGTCATCGAGAACGCCTTCAAGGTCTACATCTCCTTCGCCGACGGCACGAGGCTCGAGGGCCGCGTGAAGGGAACGGACAAGGAGAACGATCTCGCCCTCATTTCCTTCGATCCGCCCGCCGGGAAGGCCCTCAAGACCATCCCCTTCGGCGATTCCTCCAAGCTCCGGGTGGGGCAGAAGGTCCTCGCCATCGGCAATCCCTTCGGACTCGACCGCACGCTCACCGACGGCATCGTCTCCGCGCTCGGGCGCCCCGTGAACTCGGGCAACACCATCATCCGCGGCATGATCCAGACGGACGCGGCCATCAATCCCGGCAATTCGGGCGGCCCCCTCCTAAACGCCAAGGGCGAGATGATCGGGATCAACACCATGATCTACTCGCAGTCGGGCGGCTCCGTGGGGATCGGCTTCGCCGTGCCCGTCAACACGGCCAAGCGCGTCGTCGCCGACCTCATAAAGTACGGAGCCGTGCGCCGCGGCTGGATCGAGGTCACTCCCATCCAGCTCTTCCCCCAGCTCGTCAACTACATGAAGAAGAACGGCTACCCCGTGGAGGTGGAGTCGGGCCTCCTCGTCTCCAAGCTCAAGAAGGGCGGGAACGCCGACCGCGCCGGGCTCCGCGCCGGAACGGACGCCGTGAGCTATTACCGCAACGTCTTCAACATCGGCGGGGACATCATCGTGGGCGTGGACGGGCTTCCCGTGAGCACCTACGCGGACTTCCTCTCCGCGCTCGAGGACAACCGGCCCGGGGACAAGGTGAAGGTCGAGTACTACCGGGGCAACAAGAAGTCGACGGTCGAGGTGGTCCTGAGCGACCGCTCCGAGACCATCGGGAACGACTGAGGCCGTGTACTCGGTCAGGGTCGAGGCCCGCTTCTCGGCGGCGCACTACCTCCCGGACTACCACGGGAAGTGCGAGCGGCTCCACGGCCACAACTACCTCGCGAGGGCCTGGGCGCGGGGAGCGGAGCTCGGTCCGGGCGGCATGCTCCTCGATTTCGGCGTCCTCAGGAAGGCCCTCCAGGCGGTGACCGAGCGGCTCGACCATTCCCTCCTCAACGAGATAGCCGGCCTCGAGACGCCGAGCGCGGAGAACATCGCGCGCTACGTCTTCGAGCGCCTCGCCGAAGCCATGCCCGGTTCGCTCCTCTCCCGCGTCGACGTCTTCGAGACGGAAGGATCGATGGCGTCGTGGGAGCCCGGCCGGGCCTGACCGACGCCCGCCTCCGCGCGGCGAGGAACGGCGGCGCCCTCGACGTCGCGCGCCGTCACGGCGCCTTCCCGACCTCGAGCACCTCGCCGACGCGGAGCATGGGCGGACGGCCGCCGACGCCCGAAGCCTCGCATAAGGCGAGGATCCTCCTGAAATCGAAATTCGCGAGCGCTCCGATCCTGAACTCGGCGACGACGCCGTCGATGGCGGGCCGCGCTTCGGCGAACGAGAGCGCGCGTTTCTTGAGCCCCTTATCGGACAAAGCGATGGAGAAGGCTCCCCCCTTGCGGCTCGTGACGTACGTCGCCTTCGCTTCGTCGAGATAACGGGCGAGGGCGGATTCCATAGCCTTCCTTCCGGATGACGGCGTAATAATCGTCGCTTCGAAGCGGAGCGGCTCAAGGGCGGGCGATGAAGGAAGCGACTCGTCGTAACGAATCCACGCGGGCCCCGCCGCTATCGAGGCGACCAATGCTCCCGAGTCCCAG
>CAYNQK010000015.1:41627-45175 GCA_964399285.1 uncultured Spirochaetales bacterium
CCAGGCCCAAAATCCGACGAGGGTCCTTCCCGAGAAGGAATCGATGCGCGCGATCGCGGGCTTCTTCGTGAAGAGGAGCTCCCTGGCCATGAGGAGGTTGTCGACCTGGGATCCGTCGGCGGCGAAGACGCGCCGCATAGCCCAGGACGAGAGGTACTCGCTCTCCGCGCCCGAGAGCTCCGCGGGCACGTCGATCCAATACGCGACCGGGCGGATGCGCGCTTTCTCGGAGACGAGCGCGGAAAGCTCCTGGACGGTCGCTTGCTTGACCTCGGGGATGCGGTGCCCCGTGAGCGCGGCGCGCTCCTTCCCGCCGGGCGGACAGGCGCCGCAGGCCATGCAGGGCGAGCCGAGGCAGGTGGGACCGGGATCGGCGCCGGGCTCTCCGAGCGAGGCGGCGAAGGAAAAGCGGAAAGCGGGATCGACGGGACGCTCGAGGAAGGCGAAGGCCGGACCGGATGCCGCGGTTCCGTTTTTCGTCTTTTCGATCCATGAGCGCGCGGCGGGGAAGGCGCCTCGGGGAAGGCGGCCCGGCAGCGAGAGACCGAGACGCGCGAGTTCCTTGAGGAGGGCGCGACCCGGGACGGAGGGATCGACGAGGAGCTGGTTGAGCGCGTACTCCTCGTATTCCGCGGCGAGGCGGAACTCGATGCCGTTGGAAGCGCAGGCCTCTTCGACCGAAGCGGCGATCGCCGCGAGCGCGGCCTCGCCGCGGACCGCGGGATCATCGGCGAGTGGCGTTCCCGGCATCCGGACCAGGTAGCCCGCCGAGCAGAGGAGCCTCGTGCCCGGAGATCGCGAGGCCTTGTCGGCCTTGAGCGCGTCCATGAAAAGGCGGAATTCCGCGAGGTCCTCCGCGGACTCGTCGCCCGAGATCAGGTAGAAGAGCTTTACTTCGCGGGCCTTAGAATCGAAGAGCCGCCTCAAGAGCCGCGAGAGCGTGTCCTCGGAGAGCCCCTTCGCGAGCCGAGAACGCATGCGCTCCGAGACGCCCTCGACGCCGAGGGTGAAGGAGCGCTTGTCGCCCGAGAATTCGAGGGCGACGAGCCCCGGCACGCCCGAGAGGAGATCGGCGCGCTGGCTCATCTCGTTGACGTCCATGAAGAGGCGGTTCAGCCCGACGAGGAGCCGCTGGAGGCCGGAGTGGGCGTTGAAGGTGAAGCTCGCGAGCTCGACGGTATCGGCCCCGCCCGAGAGCTTGGCCGCGCGCGCGGTGGCGATGAGGCATTCCGCGTCCGTTTCGCGATAGGGCTTCCGGTCCCAGCCCTCCATGCAGAAGGCGCAGAACGAGGGGCAGCCGCGCGAGACGGCGAGCTTGAGGGTGGAAGCCTCGGGCGAATCGAGGACGGGATAATCCTCCTCGAGGAGGGCGGGCTCGGCGTCGCCCTTCCGAAGGGCGACCGCCTGGACGGCCCTCCCTCCGAGGTTCGGGACGTGGAGGGCGGAGGACGCATTCCTCGCCGCGAGGAGGGCCGCGTAGCGGTTCTGGCCGGAGAATTCCCCGCGCGCGCGCTTTACCTCGACGATCGCGCGGAGGATCGGCCCGACGTCTCCCTCCCCCTCGCCGAAGAAGACCGCGTCCACGAGGCACTCGCCTTCGCCGGAGCGGGGATCCTCGTAGAGCGCGTAGGCGGCTCCCGCGTTCGATCCCCCGAGGATCACGAGCGGCGAACCGGCCGTTCCCCGATCGAGGGCATCCGCGGGGATTCGAGCGCGCTCGTAGAAGGGGATGAGGTTCAGGAGCTCGAGGCTGTAGGAATTCGAAACGAGGATGAGGTCGAAATCGCCCGGGGCGGCTCCCGAATATACGCCGAATTCGGCGCTCAGGCCGGCGGAGGAGAGAATCGAGCGGTCGCGGGGCGTCGATAGGAAGCACAAATCGACGTAGGCGTCCGGAACGGCTTTCCGCGCGGCGGCGAAGAGGAAGAGGTGCGGGGTCGAGCGGGCGACGTCGGGAAAGGACGAGAGCCTCAAGACGAGGATCCGGATAGCCGCGCTTTCCCGCGGCTGATCGCCGCCCGAGTCCTCGGGGGAGCGCGCGAGGAGGCTTCCCGACGACAGCGAGCGGGAGAAGGGGAGGTAAGGCTCAAGCCCGCCCATCGCGGCCCCTGCGCCTCCTCGCGCGCTCGCCGAGGCGCTCGGCCTCCGTGAAGAATTCCTCGAGCGTCGTCTCGACGAGCTTTCCGTCGTAAAGGCGCTTCGCCTTGAAGCTGATGCCGAGCCTCACCGCGACGCGGGAGAGGAATCGGACCTCGGTCCCGTCGGCGATGACCACGGCGGAGCCCTTCGATCCCATGCGCCCCGTCCGCCCGGCCCGGTGCACGTAGGCCCGTTCGTCGCGGGGCGCGTCGAGCATGACCACGTGGGTCGCCCCCTCGACGTCGAGGCCGCGCGCGGCGACGTCGCTCGTGACGAGCCAGCGCGCTTCTCCCTTCCTGAAGTCCTCGAGGGCCTTGAGGCGCTGGGACGAGTCGAAGTCTCCGTGAAGGGCCCGCGCGGGGATGCCCTCGGCGTCGAGCCGCGCGAGGGCGTTGAGCACCGAGCCCGAATCCCGCGCGAAAAGGAGGGCGCGCGGTGGCTTCACGGCCTTGTCGAATTTGACGAGGATGTCGAGCTTTTTACGGCGCTCAGCGAGGAGGCAGGCGTGGTCGATGTCGCCCGAGAGGACCTCGCCGCCCGTTTCCCGGATGGTCACCGGATCCCGCGCGAAAGCGCTCGCGTCCTTGACGACGCTCTCCGAGAGCGTGGCCGAGAAGATCCGGAGGGCGGCGCCCGCGGGGATGCGGGAGAGCAGGGCCTCGGTCTCCTCCCGCATCTCCTGGGAGAAGAGGCGGTCGGCTTCGTCGAGGATCACGGCCTCCAGGCGCTTCAGGTCCAGTTTCCCCTCGTCCGACATCGCGAGGATCCGTCCCGGCGTCCCGAGCACGAAGCGGGGCCGCGCGGCGAGCTCCTTCATCTGGCGCAGGGGAGAGGCGCCGCCGATGACGAGGGCGCAGTCCCAGGACGCGCCCGAAGCCTTGATGAGGCGCTCGAGGACCCGGTGGCTCTGAGACGAGAGCTCGCGGGTCGGGGACACGACGAGGGCCCGCGCGCCGCGGGCCTCGGGTTCATCGAGCGCGAGGAGGGGGAGGAGGAAGGCGAGGGTCTTCCCCGTGCCCGTCTCGGACTCGGCGAAGACGCTTCTGCCCTCGAGGCTGGGAGGGATCACGCGCTCCTGGACGGGCGTGGCGACGGTGATGCCCATGCGCGAAAGCGCGTCGGATACGGTTTTACCGATGCCGAGTTCCTCGAAAGTCATGCGGCATTGTGGCTCGAAACGCCTCCCTTCCTCAAGCCGTCATTCCTTGACATTCATCCTGGACTTACCTATTATTGCCGAGCCGCTTTGAGCGGCGCGTACATACTTGCGTCCGTCGTACTCCGAGGGTATTCCCCGAGGTACACGACGGATACCATGGACTGGAAGGTCGCGAAAGCGACCGACGTACAACCTTGCGTCCGTCGTACTCCGAGGGCTCCGCCCGAGGTACACGACGGCAACCTTGGCC
>CAYNQK010000016.1:0-19672 GCA_964399285.1 uncultured Spirochaetales bacterium
GGCGACGAACATGGGGGCCGCGCGGGGCCCCGGAGCGCTCTCGGTCTGCGGGGTGGGCAGGGAGGGGATGCGGAGCGAGTGGATGGCCTTCATCCGGAGGATGGCGGCCTCGGGCTACCTCGACGTCGAGAGCGAGTACGGGATCCTCTCGCTCACGGAGAAGGCCCGCGAGGCCCTCAAGGCGCGCTCGGAGATCCTGGGGAAGCCCCTCGCGTCCGGGGACGCTGGCGGGAAGAAGCGGCGCTCGCGACGGACCTCGCAGCAGGCTCCCGGGGGGCCGCGGCCCCTGGCCGGCCTAGCGGAGGCCGAGGGCCTCAGCTCGGATCTCGTCGCAGCGCTCCGATCGCTCAGGACGCGGCTCGCGCGCGAGGGCTCGGTGCCGCCCTACGTGATCTACTCGGACAAGACCCTCGCGGACCTCGCGCTCAAGCGGCCGCGCTCCGAGGCGGAGCTCCTCGAGGTCTTCGGCATGGGAAAAAAGAAGGCGGCCAAGCTCGGCCCCGACATCATCGCCGCGATAGAGGAATACAGGAAGAATCGATGAGGCGAGCGGCCGGCCCGCCGGCCAAGCGGACGCGATTCCGCCTCTCCGGTTCAGGCGCCGGGATGGAAGGCCCTGACGGTTCCGTCCGGTTCCACGACGGCTCCCTGGAGGAAGCCGATCCAGCGGCCTTCGAGGCGCTCGACGCACTCGGGGCAGTAGCGGGCGAGGAAGGGGAGGATGACGACGTCGTGCGAGACGCAGACGGCGGTCTCCCCTCCCGAGTACTCGCGCAGCTTGCCCATGAGGACGCTCGCGGCCGCGTCGAGCGGCGTGAAGCCCGGGAAGGCCCCGTCGTCGATGTATTTCCAGACCGCCTTGTCGTAGCCCATGGGATTCACGATCGAATAGGCGAGGGCCGGGTCCTCGATGAACGCGTTCGCGAGGTACATCGACCTACGCGTCGGGCCGGGCCTGCCGGCCGACTCGAGGAGGAGGCTCGCCGTCTCCATGCAGCGGCCCACGGGGCTGGAAACCGCCCGCAAGGGGGCGTCGCCGACGGCGGCGCCGAGCTGGCGGCCGAGGGCGCGCGCGGCGGCGCGGCCCCGGTCCGTGAGGGGGACCTCGGAGCCCTCGCTCCCGGGCGGTATCTCGTCGCGCTCGGCGTGCCGGATGAAGAGTATGGAGCCGGGGCGCAGCTCGATCACGGCCCGCCCACCATGTCCGGCATCTCGGAGAGGAGGGGCCCGTCCTGCGCCGGGAGGGCGCGCTTCCTGCCCTCGTCGTCGATGCAGGCGAAGGTGATCTTGAGGCTGAACACGAGGCGCTCGGCCTTTTCGCCCGGGGCGTCGGCGTACACGTCCACGGCGTAGGTGATGGAGCTCGTGCCGCGTTTCCACGGCATCGTCCTGAACCTCAGGATCGATCCCGAGGGCACGGGCACGCGGAATTCGGCGTTCTCCATCGCGCGCGTGACGAGCTTGTAGCCGGGGAAATCCCGGGCGGCCGCGAGCCAGGCGTATTCGTCGACCCACTTGAGCAGCTGGCCGCCGAAAAGCTGGCCGTTGTGGTTGAGATGCCCGGTCCTCACGATGGCGTAGGCGTTCATGGAACGAGTATACGGACGGCCGGGAGGGCGTGGCAAGGCGCGGCTTCGCCTGTACTCAGGCGCGGCCTGTACTCAGGCGCGGCCTGTACACAGGATCGGATCGCCGTGGTACACTCCGTCGCGGAGGCCGCCATGCGCAGACTGGAGATCGACAAGTCCATCGCCAAGGGGGAGATCCGCGACGTCAGGATGTTCCAGGGCCTGGCCGACGAGGAGCTCCGGGAGATCGCCGAGGCGGGCGAGTACCGCGCCTATGAATCCGGCGAGGCCGTCATCACGCAGGGCACGACCGACCCCTGGGTCTACGTCATCATCGAGGGGCGCGTCGAGGTGCAGGTGAAGGGGGACGCGGGCGTCCCCGTCGTGGTCGGCCACCTGCGCGGCGGGGACGTCTTCGGCGAGACGGCCATCTTCTCGGACATCCCGAGGAGCGCGAGCGTCATCGCGGAGACGGAATCGACCATTCTCGCCCTCTCGCGCGACGAGTTCTCCCGCGTCATCAACAAGTACCCGCGCGCCGGGCTCAAGGTCTTCGGCTTCATCATCTACGGCCTGCTCAACAAGCTCCAGGGGTCGAACCGCGGGCTCGTCATGGAGAAGGAGTGCAACGTCACCGCGGGGGACATCGACAGCCTCATGCGCCTCGTCCCCTCGACCCTCGGCGACCTCCTGGACCAGTAGGATCCGCCCTACGCCTTCCGCCCCGGAGACGGCGCGATCGGCCCGATGTCCGCGAGGTCGTAGGGCGTCCCCTGGTACACGCAGTAGTTGAGCCAGTTCGCGTACAGGAGATGCGCGTGCGACCGCCACGACATCATGGGCGGGAGCGCGGGATCGTTCCCGGGGAAGTAGTTGGCGGGCGGCGCTATCGAAAGGCCCTTGGAGACGTCCCTGTCGTATTCCGCCTTGAGCGTGAGCCTGTCGTATTCGGGATGCCCGGTGACGAAAATCTGCCTCCCCTCGGCCGCCGAGACCAGGTAGACTCCCGCCTCCTCCGACGTGGCGAGAAGCTTGAGGGACGGGACCGCCCGGACGTCGGAAGCGCGCACCTCCGTGTGGCGCGAGTGCGGCGCCAGGAAGACCTCGTCGAAGCCGCGCACGATGGGCGCCGCTGGATCCAATACCCGATGATGGAAAAGCCCGAAGGCCTTCTTCTCGAGGGGATGCTTGGGAACGCCGTAATGGCGGTACAGCCCCGCTTGCGCTCCCCAGCAGATGTGCATGGTCGACCAGACGTTCCGCGCGCTCCAATCCATGAGGCGGACGAGCTCGGGCCAGTAGTCCACCTCCTCGAAGGGCAGGGTCTCCACGGGCGCCCCGGTGATGACGAGTCCGTCGAAGCGCTCGCCCAGGACCTGGCCCGAGGGCTCGTAGAAGGCGTCGAGGTGCTCCTCGGAGACGTTCTTCGATTCGTGGCTTTCCATGCGGACGAACCTGATGTCGACCTGGAGGGCCGTGTTCCCGAGAAGGCGGAGAAGCTGGGTCTCGGTGACGATCTTCGTGGGCATGAGGTTGAGCACGGCGATGCGGAGGGGGCGGATATCCTGGTGCACCGCGCGTTCGTCCGTCATCACGAAGATGTTCTCGTCCTCGAGGACGCGACGCGCTGGGAGGTCGTTCGGGATCCGTACCGGCATGCTGTCTCCTCTCGCTGAGAATCACTACCTTTTTGATCGTATATAATAATACGACGCTGGCTCCTCGAGGGTCAAGCGACGCCATCCCCGCTTTCCTTAGTCCCCCGCGTACATGGTATCCTCGCGGATATGAACGATGCCGAAAAAGCGATGCTTCCCGAACGCTCGCATTGCGCCCTTCTCGAGGCGCACGCGGCGCTCCGCGGCAGGCCCGCCGCGGCCGGGCCCGGATTCACGTGGACCGCGCCGGGGTGTTCGTGGGGGAATTCCTGCCACGGCGTCCGCATCCCCATGGGCCGATCAGGAAGCTTAAGCGCGCTCGACGCGAAAATGCGCGAGCTCGGCTGCACGGCCGTCACCGGGCCGGACGAGCGCGGCGCGGGCGCGTCGCAGGAAGAAACGGAACGAGCCCTCGCTCAAGCGGGATTCGTCCTCCTCCGCGAGGCCGCCGGAATGATCATCGACGCGAGGGACGTCTCGGCGTCCCGCATCCCCGAGGGCTTTGCCGTCGAGGAGCCCGGGGACGGAGAGGCCCTCCTCGCGTGGTCCGGCATCGTGACGCGCAATCTTTTCGACAGCTCCGATCCCCGCTACGCCGAATCCTTCGCGGAGAGCGCCAGGCTCCTCCGCGACGCGGGCGCGATGGACATCTTCCTCTGCAGGGACGGAAAGGGGGCGCCGGTCTCCGCGTCCGCCTCCTTCATCGCGGGCGACGGCCTGGGCGGCGTCTACTTCGTGGCGACGGAACCCGGCGCGCGGAAGCGCGGACTCGGCGCGGCCGTCACCTCGATCGCCGCGGCCCGCTGCGCGGAGCGCGGCGTGGATCCCGTCGTTCTCCACGCCACCGATCTGGGCAAGCCCGTCTACGAGGGAATCGGCTTCAGGACCGTGGCGAAAATGCGGCGCTGGAAGGCGCGGCCGGAAGGCTGACCGGCCGGTCCGGAGGCTAGTCGAGCGGGACGCCGAGGAGCCCGAGGTCCACGTGGCAGTATCCCCCGGGATTCTTCTCGAGGTAGTCCTGGTGGTATTCCTCGGCTGGATAGAAGGCGGAGGCCGCCTCCGCCTGAGTCGCTATCGGCTTCGCGTAGCGCCCCGATTTCTTTAGGGACACGAGGGTCTCCTCGATGATCCGCTTCTGCTCGGGATTCGCGTAGAAGGCGACGGATCGGTACTGGGAGCCGACGTCGTTGCCCTGGCGGTCCACCTGCGTGGGATCATGCATCCTGAAAAAGTGCCTTAGGAGGGTCTCGAAGGAGATCCTCGAGGGATCGAAGACGACCCTGAGCGATTCGGCGTGACCGGTCTTCCCCGTGCAGACCTCATCGTACGTGGGGTTCGCCGTCCTGCCGCCCGAATACCCGACCTCCGTCGAGACGACGCCCGGGAGCCTGCGGAAATACGCCTCCGTTCCCCAGAAGCAGCCGGCCGCGAAGACGGCGACCTCGGTCCCGCCTCCCGCCGCCGTTTTCCCGAAGAGCCTGAGATAGGACCCGTAGCCCTCGCGCTCCATGTCCGCCACGGGAATGAAGCGGAGCGATGCCGAGTTGATGCAATAGCGGAGGCCCTCAGGCCCGGGACCGTCGGGGAACACGTGGCCGAGGTGGGAATCCGCACCCTCGCTCCGCACCTCCGTCCTGACCATGCCGTGGCTCTCGTCGCGTCGCTCGGTCACCGCCTCCCGGTCGATGGGCTTCGTGAAGCTGGGCCAGCCCGTCCCTGAATCGAATTTGTCCGTGGAGCTGAAGAGCGGCTCGCCTGAGACGACGTCCACGTAAATGCCCGGCTCGTGGTTATTCCAGTACGCGTTCTCGAAAGGCGGCTCCGTGCCGCAGAGCTGGGTCACCCCGTACTGGACGTCGCTCAGCTTCGATTTCAGCTCGCGGTCGAAGGCTTCGAGCGTTCCGCTGGATCGATCCTCGCCGCCGTTCACGCGCATCATGGCCTCCTTATCGCGCGCTCCGGGCCTCGCGCAGGATTGCGAAAGGGCGGCGGCGAGCAACGCCGACGCCGAGAATATGAATCGGCCGAACCTTGTCATGGGTTCCTCCCGGAACCTCGCGATTCCCGACATAAAGGTAACGATGGATGATTGCCCGGGGAAAGTACTTTCGGCCTCGCCGCCCCCGATCCCGCGCCGCGGTGGGCCGACGCCAGTCTTGCCCCTTCGCGCCCCGACGCGGTACCTTCTCTGCCATGGCCAGCGCCGCGATCGAAGTGGAACGCATCTTCAAGACCTACGCGGACGGCACCTCCGCAGTGGACGACGTCTCCTTCTCGGTGCCGGAAGGGACCTGCTTCGGCTTCCTCGGCCCCAACGGGGCGGGCAAGACCACCCTCATGAAGGCGCTCTACGGCATGGTCAGGCGCGACGAGCGGCCTGAGACCCGCGTCTCGGTATTCGGCTTCGATCCCGCCAGGGACGAGCTCGCCATCAAGCACCTCTCGGGCGTCGTGCCCCAGGACAATAACCTGGACGCCGAGGTGAACGTCGGCTCCAACCTCTTCATCTACAGCAAGTTCTACGGCATACCGGCCCGCGAGGCGCGGAAAAGGATCGCGGAGCTCCTCGAATTCATGGAGCTCCGCGAGAAGGCGAAATCCAAGGTGAACGACCTCTCGGGCGGCATGAAGCGCCGCCTCGTCATCGCCCGCGCCCTCCTCAACGCCCCGCGCCTCCTCATCCTGGACGAGCCCACGACCGGCCTGGACCCGCAGGTGCGCCAGCTCATCTGGGACAAGGTCCGCGCCCTCAAGAAGGAGGGAACCACCGTCCTCCTCACGACCCACTACATGGAGGAGGCGTACCAGATCGCCGACTCCATCATCATCATGGATAAGGGAAAGCGCGTCCTCGAGGGCCCCCCGCGCGACCTCCTCGCCAAGGGCATCGAGGAATGGGTCATGGAGGTCCTCGATCCCGACGCCCTGTCCGCCTTCGGGGAAGGACCGCTCTCCTCCGGCGTCAGGCGGGAGGACGGCGAATCGCGGTCCCAGTTCTTCTCCGACCACCCCGAGTCCCTCCGCGAGCTCGCCGCGCGCCTCCCCTCGGGGGTCTCCCACATACGCCCCACCAACCTGGAGGACCTCTTCCTCCGCTCGACAGGGAGGCAGCTCAATGAGGAGCAGTAGGCCCTATCCCGCCCTCGCGTCCAGGCTCGGCTCGGTCTGGTACCGGCACTTCCGCACCTACACCAAGGACATCGTCGCCAACGGCTTCCCGCCCTTCATGGAGCCCCTCATCTTCCTCGCGGGCATGGGCCTGGGGATGGCCCGCTACGTGCCCAACCTCGTCGGCATGAGCTACCTCCAGTTCCTCGCCACCGGCCTCGTGATGACGAGCGCCATGTTCACCTCCTCCTTCGAGTGCACCTTCGGCACCTTCATCCGACTCGAGTTCGACAAGACCTACGACGGCATGCTCGCCGCTCCGCTCTCCGTCTCGGACGTCATCCTGGGCGAGGCCCTCTGGGCCGGGACCAAAGGCGCATTCTTCTCCTTCGCCGTCCTCGTCATCATCTCCGCCTTCGGCATCGTGAATTTCCTCACGGCCCTCCTCACGCCCCTCGTGGGCTTCATCACGGGATTCCTCTTCGCGGCCATCGCCCTCCTCGTGACCTCCTTCGTGAAGAACATCAACCACTTCAACTTCTTCTTCACGGGGCTCCTCTCCCCCATGTTCATGTTCTGCGGAACCATCTTCCCCGTCGCCAACCTCCCCGCCCCCCTGAGGGTGGTCGCGGAATTCCTCCCCCTCACACACCCCGTGCGCCTCGGCCGCGTGGCCGCCATGGCCGCGGGCTGGGAGCCCTCCCTCCTCCTCGACCTCCTGTACGTCGTGGGCGTCGCCGCCGTCGTGATGTTCCTCGCGGTGAAACGCCTCGAGAAGCGCATAGTGAAGTAACCGGGAAGTCCGCGCGCATTTCCGTTTCCGCCATCACTTCGCCACAGATTCGCGACAATCGGCCCCGATGATGCGTCCCATGAGGATCGCAGCGACGTTCGTTCAGTCGGCGAGGGATCGCGCGGGGCCCGCCCTCCTCGCCCTCGCCCTTTCCCTAGCGTGCGCATGGGCCGCCGCCGCCTTTCCGGGCGCGCTGCGATCCTTTCTTTGGCTCCCTCGGGCCGGTCTCGAGTTCTTCCTGCGCGCGAAATGCCTCGACGCACCGGACGGGTCGATCATCCTGCCCGCCTACGGTTCACGCCTGGACATGAGCTGTTCCGGCCTCGGCACGCTGTGCCTCGTCGAGTTCGCGGCCTTCCTCGCCGCGAGCGCCCGGACCTTCCGCACGGCGAGGGACGATGACGAGCGCGTCGGCCGCGATGATCGCATCGCTCGCGATGATCGCGGCGGCGGAACCACGCGCCTCAAACGCATTCTCGGGGGAATTCGTCTTTACCTGGGCGTCATGGGCGCCGTCCTGGGCGCGAACGCCTTCCGGATCCTCTTCGCCCACGCCGCCCTACCCGCCAAGCGGGCGCTCGGCCTCGGCGCTTTCTGGGGCCACCGCCTGGAAGGCTTCATCATCATGGGATTCACGGGAGTCATCGCGGTCCGCGCGACGATCTCGATTTCCGAAAGGCGGACCCCTCATGCATTCCCGCGTTAAGGCCATCGTCTCCTCCATCCTGGCCTGGTCCCTTCCCTACTGGTGCCTCGCGACGATTTCCCTCCTCATGTTCAGGACGGATCCGGAGCGGTTACCGCTCTTGTCGGCTTCGGCCGCCGCCTTCGCCGCGATAGGCCTCCTTTCACCGCTCCTCTCGTTCATGGAAGGATATCGGTACCGCATCGCCTGCCTCGCCGCGGCGATCGCCGCCCAGGCCTATACGGTCTTTCTTTTCATCGAGGGGCATATCGACGTCTTCGATGACCCCTCTTCGACGCTCCTCTTCTTCGCCCTTTCGGCCATTCCCCTCGGCTCCGCCGTAGTATCCCTCCTCGGGGAACGGTCTTCGTCCATCACCGGCCCGCGGCGCCTCCTCCTCCTCCTCGCGCACCCATTGCTCGCCGTCGTCTTGAGCGCCCTCGCGCCCTTCAACCTCGGGAGGATCGGCGGAATAACGACGAGCCTCATCGCCATCGTTCTCTCGGGGCTCGGCGTGGCGGCCATCGTCCTCGCTTGCGGCGCCTACCGGGACTTCCTGAGGAGGGAGGCCAGGGCCGGCCATGCCGCCCTCGTCGCGCGCGTCAGGTTGATCGCGCGGATCGTCGGCTGCCTCGGCGCGCCGCTCGTATGCCTCGGGCTCAACGCCCTCCTCGCCCGCCTCTTCATGGGCACATGGCATGGGAACGAATCCAGCCGCCCGCTCGGCGCCTTCTCATGGCCGTGGTTCCTGATCGTCGCGGTCGGCGGAACCGCGATTTCCCTCCCCAGGCCCCGGAGCGGTCCGCTCGCGCTCTTGAGGATATTCGTCCTCGGAGCGTACCTCCCCGTGTCGACGTTCTTCCTCGTCGCCTCGCTGCCCTTCGTCCCCTTCGCGCCGCTCCTCACGTTCTTTTACGGCTCCGGCCTCGCCCTGCTCGCGGCGCCCTTCAATTTCCTCATCCACCTCAGGGAATTCATCGTCTCCGCGAAACGATTGACCGTATCCAGGAGCGGATCCGGAAAGATGGCGATCCTGACCGGCGCTATCGGCGCATTCATTCCCGTCGCGGCCGGCCTCGCTTTCGCCGTCGCGATCCGCCTCAGCCTTCCCGGGGGCCTCGCCTTCGCGCGGGGAGAGCGTCCGGCCCCGCCCGCGGCGGCGAACCTCGTCCTCCCGCTGGCCCTCGATACCGGACCGAACGGCGCGGAAACCGATACCCTCATCGCGTCGGCGATCGGACTCGACCGATGGATCTGGGGAGAGGGGACGCTCGCCGACTACCTCATCGCGCCTATCGCGACCGCGGGCATGGAAATTTCCGAACAGGACCTCGAGGCGCTCTGGATCGCCTTCGATCGGAGCCTCGCGCCCGATAATCGGAGATCCCGCCTTTCGAGCGATGGCGCGCGCCGAGGTCGGTCGCAGATGGAGACCGAGAACTTCGCTTTCAAGGCAGAGGTGATTTCCTCGTCCTTCCACCGCGGGAGCCGCCTCTGGAAGAGCGACGTCAGGCTGACTATCGAATGCGTCGAGGCCACGGAACGACTCATGGAATTCGCGTGCTACGTCAGGTCGCCCGAGGAGGTCCTGATCGGCGATCACTTCCTCTTCATCGGGGACAGGCGGGAGAAAGGGAGGATCTTCGCCGAGGGCGCCGCATCAGCGGCCTACGCGGAGGTCGTGCGGCGCGCGAGGGACCCGAGCATCCTGAGGAAAATTGCCCGCGGCGCCTACGAGCTCAGGGTGTTCCCCTTTTCCCGGAACGAGACGCGCGTCACCGGATTCTCGGTCTATCATCCGGGCGATGCCGTGATCGATGTCGGGGGCAGGAGCGTCCCGCTCGCCGCCGGACCGCTGTACGAATCCCCTTCGTGGTTCGCCTCGGACGCGGGGAAGAAAACCGAGCGAGCGGCGGAGATCCTGCTTTTCACCGACCGCGCGGACGGAGATTCGCCCGCCTTCCGCGCGGGCCTCGACCGCGTCAAGGCGATCTCGCCCGCGCTCTCCGCCATCAAGGCCTTCCATCGTACCGGCCCAAGCTTCTATCCATTGCCCGAGCTCAAGAATCAGCTGGAGGCCAGGGCGGGATCGGGCGCCGGGGCCGTCATTCCGGTCCTCCTCGCCGAGATCGAATACTACCCGTGCCGGAGCGAGCGAGCGATCCTCGAGGACCTCTCCCGGCTCGCGCCCTATCTCGACGGCGTTTACCTGATGGGCCCGGAAGGCCTCTCACTCCTCGGCTGGTCCGGCGATAAACGGCGCGTCGGCGCGATCAAGGGCCCCTACGCATGCTCCGTAGTGGAGGATTCGTCGGGCTCCGCGTCCATCATCCGTTCCTGGCTCGCCGAGCTCTCCATCCAGGCCCTGGACAACCCTTATTTCAGGCTCATCGAGCTCGAATGCTCGGTCGCGCCTGATTTTGATCACGCACGCGAACGCGAGGCGCTGGTCCTCTCCCGGCGGCTCGATATCGTGGCTCGGCCGACCGCCTCGGCCGTGTTCGAGGACGAGAAACAATACGACGCGCTCGAGGAGGCGACCGCCGCTCGCATGGAATCCTCGTACGTATCGATGAGCGAGCCGAACGCCGCCGCGTCGCTCCTCCTCGCGGTCGCGGCGCTCGCCGCGGCACTTGTCTTCAAAAAAAGAAAAATCGCGCCAGAGATTGATCCAGCGCGGATGAAATAATAAAAAAACGGATTGGGCGCGGGGCGGCCTTTCCCCCCTTGAGGGAGGGCCGCTCCGCGCGCTTTAATTCTCCTCGGTCAAGCATAAAGGAGCGATCATGAGAAAAGCCGTCCTCGCCGCGGTCCTAGCGGTCCTCTCCCTGGCGCCGCTCGCCGCGGAGGAGCCCTTCCGGATCACCATCCTCCATACGAACGATCTCCACGGATGGATGCTTCCGTTCGATTATCTTTCCGGCAACGGGGAATTCGCGAACAGGGAATTCGTCGACGCGTCCTTCGCGCGATCCGACGCGGGCGGTCTCGCGCGGAGAGCCTCGCTTATCAAGTCGCTCCGCGCCTCGGCCACGAATCCCGTCGCCCTCGTCGACTCGGGCGACATCTTCGCGCGGGGTCCCTGGCACCTCGCCTCGTTCGGGGAACCGGAGATCAAGGCCTACAACCGCATGGGCTACGACATGGCCTGCATCGGCAACAACGAATTCAAGGGCAAACCGATCCAAGAAGGGCAGGGACTGCTCCTCAAGCTCCTGCGCGAATCTGAATTCCCCTGGATCTGCGCCAACCTCGCGGTCGGGGACTCGGACACGCCGGTCGAGGGCGTCCGCCCCTTCATCGTGCGCAGGTACGGGTCCGTGAAAGTAGGTTTCATGGGCCTGACAGCGAAACGGTCGGAGAGCTATCCGCAAACGCGCGGCTGGACGATCTCCGATCCGCTCATCGCCGCGGCCCGCTGGGTCCCGATCGCCCGCGCCGAATGCGACATCCTCATCGCCGTCACGCACATCGGCATCGATGAGGACAAGCGGCTCGCCGCGTCCATCGAGGGGATCGACGCCATCATCGGCGGCGACTCGCACACCTTCATTCCCGCGCCGATCGAGGTGAAAAACCCGAAAGGCGCGGCCGTGCCCATCGTCCAGGGCGGGGCTTACGGAGTCATGCTCGGAGTGCTGGATCTCACCTTCGAGAAGGCGGAAACGTGGATGCTCAAGAACTACGCGGGTAAGCTGGTCCCGATCGACGCGAAGGCCGGCGAGGACAAGGACGTGAAGGCCCTGCTCGACGGCTGGAACGTAAAGCCGAACAAATAGCGACCTGCGTTTCGGCGGGTCGAGGCGCGGTAGAAGAGCCGCCCGCCCCGCGCACGCCCGGGGAGTCTGACCCGGGACGCGCGGAGGGGCGGGCGGCGGCGTATTTAGAGGGCTTGAGCCCTCATTTCATAGCGATACATCACCTAACACCTCCTTCGCCTCGGTGCGGGCGCGCTGACCGGCCGGTCCGCGAGCTTTTCCGTCGGCAGTGGTTTCGCCGGCTCAGGCGAGCATAAGCCGCTCCGCGCCCCGGGTAAAGCGAAGGAGCGGTTTTAAGGATATTTTCCCCCGCGGAAATTTCCGTTTTATTCGAATCGTCTCTGTTTACACGCTGCCCCGCTCCATGACATAATCGCCCCCATCTTATCCTCCAGGAGGTAGTCATGCACGCGATTGTTTTCAAGGACTCCTTACCGTCAGGCGCCGCGCGATCAGCCTCTGGAGCGGATTCGGTTCGATAATCCCCCTCCTGCCCGACGACGGATAGTCGCCCCGGGCACACGCGCTTGATCCCGCGGATGTGGACTCAGACGAACATCCAAAGGACCGGAATGCCGTATCTCAAAGCAGAAGACGTACTCCCCCCCGAGCTCCTGGGAATCCTTCAGGATTACGTGCAGGGCGCCCTCGTCTACGTCCCCCGCAAGGCCGACTGCCGCCTGGGCTGGGGCAGGAAGAACGGGACCCGCGAGGCCCTCGATCTCCGCAACGAACGCATCCGCCGGGAGCGGGATGCCGGCAGGAGCGTCGAGGAGCTCGCCGACGACTACTCGCTCTCGACCGACGGGATCAGGAAGATCCTCTACGCCGGACGCAAGCGAGGGCTCCTCGTGAGCGAGGAATGCGGGAGGGAAGCCTCATGACCGCGAAAGTCCTATCGAAGGATTCGGAATTCGAGGAAGCGGCGGAGCTCGCGGCCGAAGGCAACGCGAGGCTCCGCCGCGAGCTCCCCTTCCTCCCCGCCCGCGCCCCGGAGGATTACCTCCCGCGCATCCGCTGGGTCGCGGAGAAGGGCGTCGTGACCGCGTTCGAGGACGGGGGCCGCATGACGGCCTTCATGGGCGGGTTCGTCATCGAGGATTTCAGGAACGCCGGACCGGGCGCGCTCTGCCCTGATTGGTGCCACGGCGCGGTCGAGGGCGCGGATCCCCATCGTACCTATACGCGGCTGTACGCCGCCATCGCCCCTCGCTGGATCGAGGCGGGGGCGCGCATCCACTGCATCGCCCTCTACTCGTCCGAACGGGAAGCCCTCGAATCGCTCTCGCTCACGGGCTTCGGACGCATCGTCATGGACGCCGCCGCCCCGACGGAACGCGTAATCGCCGCGACAGCCGACTCCGATCCGCACGCGTCCGGCGCCGCAGTCAGGCCCGCTGGCCCCGCCGACGCCGACGCCCTCGCGGCGCTGGACGCCGAGCTCGCCGCCCACATCGCCGCGCCCCCCGTGCTCATGCCGCGGACGGAGGGCGATGACGCCGCCGAGTGGCGCTCGTGGTTCGCGCGCAAGGACGCGGCGGCCTTCATCGCCGAGGACCGCGAGGGCCGCCCGATCGGCTTCATCAAGGCGGAGGAGCCCCAGTTCGACGTGAGCCACGCCGTCCATTCCCCCTCGACCCTCGCGATCGACGGGATGTTCGTGTCCCCCGGCGCGCGCGGCTCGGGCCTCGGGCGCCTCCTCCTCTCGCGCCTGGCCCGGCGCGCGGCCGAAACCGAAAAGTCAATGATGTCCGTGGATTGCGAGACGATGAATCCCGAAGCGATCGGCTTCTGGCCGCGCTTCTTCAGCCCGGTCGCCTGGAGCCTGGAGCGCAGGGTCTAGCCGGCCGCGGGAATACCCCGGGCATTCCCGCGATCCGCTAGATCCCGGCGGCCTTGCGGACCGCGACGATGAAAGCAGCGCGCTCGAAGGGCTTCTGCACGAAGTGGGTGCGTTCCTCCTTGAGCAGTGCCTCCGCCTCCCCGTCGGACGAGTAGCCCGAGACGATGATGATCGGCTTCTTGGGGCTGAGCTCGCGGATCCGCTTGAACAGCCCCGTTCCGCCCATGCCGGGCATCACGATGTCGAGGATGACCACCGACACGGATTCTTCGTTCACCGAGAACCAGCTCATCGCCTCCTCGGGATCGGCGAAGGCCGCGACGTTCATGCCGATCGACTCGAGGACGCGGGTCCCGGTCTCGAGGACGATGCGCTCGTCATCGACGATGAGCGCGCGCATCCCCGCCAGATCCCTCCCGCCCGCGGCGTCCGAGGCCTGATACGGCGCGCCGCCGTCCGGGGGCAGGGCCTCCGCGATGCCCTCCTCGGCCAGCACGGGGATGTGGAGGGTGAAGACGCTGCCCGCCCCCGGCTCCGTCCTCACCTCGACGCAACCGCCGTGGCCCTTGGCCGTGCCGTCCACCGCCGCGAGCCCCATTCCCGCGCTCTGCCCGGGCTCCTTGGTGCTGAAGAAAGGCTCGAAGATCCTGGGAAGGACGTCAGGGGCTATCCCGGGGCCCTCGTCGGTGATCGAAACGGCGCAGTAGCGGCCGGGCCGGAGCGAGAACTGGTTGCCGAGCGCCATCTCCTCGTCGCTGGTCCTCAAGACCACGGTACCCTTCTCGCCCATCGCCTCGCGCGCGTTCATGAGGAGGTTGAAGATCGCGCTACGGAGCTGGGAGGGATCACCGCGCGCGGTGCGGGCCCTCGCCTCGAGCCTGAGCTCAGTCCTCCCGCCGCCGCCCCTCGCCGAGAGGAGGGCCGCGGCCTCCCGCGCGAGGCCGTTGAGGTCCGTCCGCTCCATGATCTGGGCGCCCGCCCTCGAGAAGGCGAGGAGCTTGGCGGTGAGGTCGGCCGAGCGCTTGGCCGCGCTGATGATCGCGCCGATGTCGCGCCGCGCGCCCTCGTCCCTCGTCCGCTCGAGCAGGACCTCGGCGAGTCCCATGATCCCGCATATCTGGTTGTTGAAGTCGTGGGCTATCCCGCCCGCGAGCTGGCCGAGCGACTGCATCCGGTCGACGCTCCTGAGCTTGTCCTCCATCTCCCGGTAACCGGTGAGGTCCTGTCCCGCCACGACGAGGCCGTCGCCGGCCCGGGCGGTCCACCACGTGAAGGACCGCGACGCTCCCTGGGGAGAGGCGCAGGCGATCGGACGTCCCCCGGAGGCCTTGATGGCCGAGAGGGTCGCTCCCGGGACCGCCTCGTCCCAGGCCATGCGCGCCTTCGAGCCGGGGCTGAGGCCGGCGAATTCGAGGAACCGGGCGTTGTGCCTCAGGATCCTCCCGGCCGAGTCCAGCTCGGCCATGACGAGGGGGATGGCCTCGATGAGGGCCTCGAAGGCCGTTTCGGCCCTCCGCTCGGCCGAGATCGCCTCGTCGCGGTCCTCCGCGAGCTTGGCCGCGATGGCTCGCAGCGCGGCGAATTCCCCGAACTCGAGTTCCGGCTCGGGCGATTTTCCGCCGCCTGAGCCCCTGAAGGCGCCGAGGAGCCGATCGATCCCGCGGGAGAAGCGCGCGGCGTAGGACGCGTAGAACGCGAGGAAGCCGATCGCGAGGAGGGCCGCCACGGCCACGCGCGTTCCGATGACCCACGCGTAGCCGGCGATCGCTTCCTCGCCGACGAGGGATGCGATAAGGGCCAGCGCCGCGTCGCCGGCGGCGAACGCGAGGAACGAGACGCCGACGGCCAGGACTCCGGCGGCCGGCAGGCGCTTCAGCGAGCGTTTGGGCTTTTCCATTCCTGCTTTTCCAGTATATGCCTGGCGGGGCCCGCATCAAGGGCGGAAGGGCCCTTCCCGCCCTTGATTTTCCGGCGGATATCCTTCATCCTTCGGGCGCCCGCCGCCATCCTTAGGGCGCTCGCGTAGATTCATAGGCTGGGGGATCGTCCATGAACAGGATCGTCGCCGCATCGCGGCTTTCGGATGAGGTCTACCGCTTCGAGATCGAGGCGCCTCTCATCGCCCGGGAACGCAAGCCCGGCCAGTTCGTCATCGTCCAGATCGATACGGAGTACGGCGAGCGCATCCCCCTCACCATAGCGGACGCCGATCCCGCGCGCGGCACCATCACCCTCATATTCCAGACGGTCGGAGCCTCGACGCACCGCCTCGCGGCCAAGTCGCCCGGCGACTCCATCGAGGCGGTCCTGGGGCCCCTGGGAAGGCCCACGCACATCGTCAAGTACGGGACCGTCGTCTGCGTCGGCGGCGGCGTGGGCATCGCGCCCCTCCATCCCATCGTGCAGGGCATGAAGGAGGCGGGGAATCGGATCGTCACCATCCTCGGCGCGAGGACGGCGAACCTCCTCTTCATGGTGGACGAGATGCGCGCGCTCTCCGACGAGTTCATCCTCGTCACGGACGACGGAAGCGCCGGAACGAAGGCCCTCGTCACGGAGCCCCTCAAGGAGATCTGCTCGCGCGATCCCAAGCCCGATCTCGCGGTGGCCATCGGGCCCGCCATCATGATGCGATTCTGCGCCGAGGCCACGAGGCCGTTCGGCGTTCCCACCATGGTCTCGCTCAACACCATCATGATCGACGGCACGGGTATGTGCGGCGGCTGCCGCGTCACCGTCGGGGGCGAGACGAAATTCGTCTGCGTGGACGGTCCCGAGTTCGACGGGCATAAGGTGGACTTCGAAGGGATGATGACGCGCATGAGGACGTACAAGAAAATCGAGGACGATGCGCATCACCGCTGCCACCTCGACCTCGACGCCGCCGGAGGCAAGGCATGACCCGCGATCCCGAAACCCTGAAGAAAGAAGCCGCGGAGGCCCTGGCCTCGATCGCGGGCAAGACCCTCTCGCCCAAGGAACGGCTCTCCCTTCCGGTCCAGGAGATGCCCGCGCAGGAGCCCGCGGTCCGCGCCCGCAACATGAATGAGGTGGCCCTCGGCTACTCCGACGAGCAGGCGAGGCTCGAGGCGGAACGCTGCCTCGACTGCAAGAACGCTCCCTGCGTCTCGGGCTGCCCCGTCGCCATCGACATCCCCGGATTCATCAAGAAGATCCGCGAAGGCGATCCCAAGGCCGCCGTCGACGTCATCAAGCGCACCAATCTCCTTCCCGCGGTCTGCGGGCGCGTCTGCCCCCAGGAGACGCAGTGCCAGGTCGCCTGCACGGTCGGGAAGTCGCTCAAGTCGATCGACAAGGCCGTCCAGATCGGGCGGCTCGAGCGTTACGCGGCCGACTGGGAACGGAGCCGCGGCCTCATGAAGCCGCCCGCGGTGAAGCCCTCCACGGGCAAGCGCGTGGCCGTCATCGGATCGGGCCCGGCGGGCCTCCCCGTCGCCGCGGACGTCCGCCGCGAGGGCCTCGAGGTGGACTTCTTCGAGGCCTTCCAGAAGCCGGGCGGCGTCATGGTGTACGGCATCCCGGAATTCCGCCTCCCCAAGGAGATCGTCCGCGCGGAGGTCAGGAACCTCGAGGGGATGGGCGTGAGGATCCACGCGAACTACCTCGTGGGCCGGACGCGGAAGCTCCTCGACCTCCTCAAGGCCGACGGCTACGACGCCGTCTTCATCGGATCCGGAGCGGGCCTCCCCAAGTTCATGAACATCCCCGGCGAGAACCTCGTCGGCGTATTCTCCGCGAACGAGTACCTCACCAGGGCCAACCTCATGCGCGCCTACGACAAGGACAGGGCCGCCACGCCCATCTATCCCGCGCGCAAGGTCGCGGTGCTCGGAGGCGGCAACGTCGCCATGGACTCCGCGCGCATGGCCAAGCGCCTCGGCGCGGAGGAAGTCCGCGTCGTCTACCGCCGCACGAAGGCGGAGATGCCCGCGCGGGCGGAAGAGGTCGCGCACGCGGAGGAGGAAGGCATCCTCTTCGATTTCCTCAGGAATCCGGTGCGGGTCATCGACGGCAAGGAGCTCGGGAACGGCGAGGCCGGCAGGGCGGCGGCCCTCGAGCTCAAGAAGTACGAGCTCGGAGAGCCCGACGCCTCTGGCCGGAGGAGCCCCGTCCCCGTCGAGGGCTCCGAATACGTAGAGCCCTTCGACGCGGTGATCGTGGCCCTCGGGAACGAATCCAATCCCCTCCTTTCGCAGACGACGCCCGAGCTCGCCGTGGACAAGAAGGGGCACGTCACCGTGGACGCCGCGCAAGCCACCTCGATCCCCGCGGTCTTCGCGGGCGGGGACATCGTCCTGGGCGCGGCCACCGTCATCCTCGCGATGGGCGAGGGCCGGGCCGCCGCGGCCTCGATCAACAAGCTCCTCGCGGGCTGAACCCGATCGCCCCGGTTCCGCCGGAGACGATCCGGTTCCGCCGGGACGACCCGCGTTCGCCGCGTCGCTTGCCGCGATCGGCGGAATCAGCTAGAGTATCCGGCAGGAAGGCCGCGGCTTCCCGCGCCTTCACCGGGAGGTACGCCGCCGTGCGGACTCGCACTCGATTCAACGCTTTCATCTTCGCGCTCGTCGCCGCCGCCGCGGCATCCGCCCAGGAAGCCTCTCCGGGCGCCGACGCGCTTCTCCTGTACCAGCGCGGACGCGACCTCGAGACGGCCGGCAAGGCCGCGGAGGCCGAGAAGAACTACCAGGACGCCATCGTCGTCTGCGACGCCGAGATCGCGGCCAACCCGGGCCGCATGGACTCGTACGTGGTGAAGAGCTGGTGCCAGCACCGCCTCAAGCGCTACAACGACGTGATCACGACCTGCCAAGCGGCCCTCAGGGTATCGACGGATTACCGCATCATCGAGACGATGGGCGAGGCCTACTACTACGTCGGAGACATGCAGTCGAGCCTCCGGTACCTCCAACGCTACGTGGACTCCGTTCCCGAGAATTCCGACCGCGTGTCGAGCGCCTATTTCTTCATGGGCGAGGCATACCTCCGCCTCGGCAGCTTCGAGCACGCGGACATCGCCTACACCCTCGCGGTCTACAAGACGCCGAGCATGTACAAGTGGTGGTACCGCCTCGGAATGGCCAAGGAGGGCGCGGGCGACGTGGCCGGCGCTATTTCCGCCTATGAGAAGTCCCTGGAGCGGAATCCGTCCTTCGCCGAGGCGGCTCAGGCGCGCGATCGCCTCAAGGCCCAGGGGCCGAGGTAGCCGCCCCGTGCCCTTCTCGATGGAATTCCTGCCGCTGTCGCAGGAGGGCGCCGAGGATCCCGAGAACCCGGAAGGCTACGCCGCCAAGCTCACCCTGCGCGGCTCCCTGAGCCTCGAGGGCACGGCCGAAATCTCGCTCATCGCCAAGACGATCCTGAAAGGCGGCGTACGCCGGCTCCTCCTGAACATGGAAAACGCCTCCACCGTCGATTCGTCCGGGATAGGGCTCATTATCCGGATAAAAAAGCTTTATAAAGCGCAGGAGGGGCATTTCGCCCTCCTGAACGTGCCTCCCAAGGTCGACGAGGCCTTCGATCTTGTCAATCTCAAGGAATACATCCCGATTTTCTACTCCGAAGAGAAGGCCGTGGAGTCCTTCCGCTCGCCGCCCAAATGACGACCGCAACGCCATTATTCCCGCGGCGTGCTATACTTGAAAGGAAATGAATCCATGGAGGTGAGTATGGCAAGGCGAAGAACAGTCGTTTTCCTGATCGCGGCCGTCCTCGCGGTCGCAGTCGCCGGCACGGCATTCGCGCAATTCCGCATGGACATAGACCTCTTGGTGCCGCTGACGGCTACCCTCGTGGCGGACATCCAGGGAACGAGCGGCGAAACCACTGAAGTCATGTCGGAGGACATCCCGTTCACGTTCCTGATCCCGGATTTCCAGGCGCTCTACCAGGTGGACCTGGGCATCGTGCGGCTCGGAGGCGGCGTGAGGCTCTACACCATCATCCTCGAGAGCCTCATCTACCCCACGGCCTTCGTGGAGGTCAAGCTCGGCCCCGTCGTCGGCGCCCTGAGCCTGGGGGGGTTCGCCTTCGGCTTCTTCGGGCTTCTTAACGACCTCGTCACGAGCGATCTCATGATCGCCGACCTGAGCGTCGGATACCAGCTGACGAATTGGTTCAGGCCGAACCTCGGAGTCGTGGGATTCGTTCCCTTCGGGGAGATCACGAACTTCTTCGGCGTATTCTATATCGGAGCGAAATTCACGATCATCCCCGGCCAAAAGGCATGATTCCGCGT
>CAYNQK010000016.1:19772-45116 GCA_964399285.1 uncultured Spirochaetales bacterium
CGCTAGCGACAAGTCCGCGTCGCTAGCGACAAGTCCGCGTCGCTAGCGACAAGTCCGCGTCGCTAGCGACAAGTCACCGGTCCCAAGCGGGGGATGGCGCGTGAACTCGAGGGTCGGCCCATGGGGCCGGCCCTTTTTTTTATCATGTTCTCTCATCAGCTTCGGAAAAGGTCCAAGTCCACCGCCCCGGCGAGACGCCGGTACCCCTCGTTGCAGAGGTGGAGGTGGTCCCCGGAATCCACCTCGCCCGCGAGGCGCTCGGGATCGTCAGCGTCGCGGACCGCCGCGTCGAAATCAGCCATGACGTCGAAAACGCCCGATCCGCGGATCCACTCGTTCACCGCGTTCCTCGCCTCGCGATCGGCCGGGGTATCGTACTGGCTGCCTCCGAAGGGGGTGATGGTCGCTCCGACGGTTCGAATGCCCTTTTCCCTCGCGGCGGCGGCCATCTCGGCGTAAGCGTCGGTCAGTTCCTCGACGACCGCCGCGGCGCCGAGCTCCCCGCACAGCGTCCCGATGTCGTTCACGCCCTCGAAAACGAGCATCCACGCGGCGCCGGGGAGATCCAAAGCGTCCCGGCGATACCGCGAACGCGTCGAGGGCCCGAGCCCGTCGCGAAGCACCCTGTTGCCGCCGAGACCGGAATTCACCACGGCGACGCCGCTCATCCCGGCGGAGCGGATCCGCGCGAGGAGGGCGTCCGTCCACCGGGTATCGCCGTCCGTCGTGGTGCCGCGGCCGTCCGTGAGCGAATCGCCGATCGCGACGAACGTCCGCGCCGGCCCGTCCGGGACGAGATCCATCCCGGCGAGGAAATACCAATGCTCCGTCCTCGCGGCATCGGGAAGCGCGACCGCTCCCAGGGCGTCGCCCGCGGACAGGTAGGAGGTCGTACGCGATCCGGGATGGGCGGTCACCTTCCCGGGGCAGGCGCCGAAACGGATGTCCGCGGAAAGCGGCGCTCGATCAACCACGCGGAAATCGACGGGATCGGACCACGCGGTCCCGCCCGGCGGCAGGGTCACGCCCTCGGCGCCGCCGAAGGAGAGCCTGCGGGAGCGGCCACCGTCGATCCTATCCATCCCGAGCGAGGGCGCGATCATGGCGCCCGCGATCTCGACCTTCCCGTCGCCGTATTCATTGGAGAACAAGAACCGCGCAGCGGATCCCGCGAGAGATGGACGGAAATTCTGCCTGAGCGTCGATCCGGCGAGCCCGGGCTCAGGCGGCAGGTTGTGCGGCTCGCATTCCTGCTGCGAGGGCGACCATACGCGAATTCTCTGTTCCATTATTTATCTCCTCCTGAAAGCGGCCAAGACCGATTCGATCTCGGCGTCGATCCTGGGATCCCTGATCTTGAGCGAAGGGCGCGCTTCGTAAAAAGCGACCGACCGCCGCATGCCCTCGTGGAAGGGAACGAGGTTCGCGTAGTTGGGGGCGAAACGCTTGATCTTGGAGTTGTCGAAGACGGCGCAGGGGGCCTTGTCGCCGAGGAGCTCCGCGCCGCGGGAGGGGCTCACCCTCGCGATGAAATCCGAGGGCACGTGGACGATGTCGGGCTCCCGCCCGAGCGCGGCCCCGATCACCCGGTGGATCCTGTCCCAGCTCATGACTTCCTCCGAGGTGATGTGGAAGGACTCCCCGACCGTCCCGGGATTGCCGAGGAGGTCGACGAAGGCGCGCGCGAAATCCTCCGCGTGGGTGAGCGTCCAGAGCGAGGTCCCGTCCCCGTGCACCACGATGGGCTCTCCCGCGAGGATTCGCGCGGGGACGGTGAAGCCGGCGGAGCCGAAGGAGGTGGGGAACCAGCCGTCCGAATAGGTGTGGCTCGGCCGCACGACGGTGACCGGGAATCCATCCTCGCGATGCCTCGCCATGAGCCAGTCCTCGCAGGCGATCTTGTCGCGGGAGTACTGCCAATACGGATTGAACCGGTCGGTGCCCTCGGTGATGATCCAGTGATTGGGCGGCTTTCGGTAGATGGAGGCGGAGGAAATAAAGACGAACTGCGCGGTCCTCCCGTTGAAGAGCGTGTAGTCGGTTTCTACGTGTGGCGTCGTGAAGGCGACCCAATCGACCACGACGTCCCAGCGTCGCTTCCCGAGGGCGCGCTCCGCGCCCTCGCGGTCGCGGATATCCGCCTTGATGGTCTCGACGCCTTCGGGCGTCAGCTCAGGATGATTGCCTCGGTTCAGGAACGAGACCCGGATCCCGCGCTCCGTTGCGCGCCTCGCGCACGCGAGGGATATGTTGCCGGTTCCGCCGATGAAAAGGACGTCCATGGGCCCATGATACGGGATGGACCGGCGGTTTTCCAGTCCGGTCGCGCGGATACCCGGCCTCAGCTAGCCCGCCCCTCCGTCGAGGACGCGCCGTATCCCGACCGCCATCTCGCGTTTCTTGACCGGCTTCATGCAGACCTTCCTGATTCCGGCCGCGAGGGCCTCGGATTCGGCGAGGGCGGAGCTGTAACCGGTGCAAAGTATCACCGGAAGGGAGGGATTCAGCGAGAGGGCCGCCTTGGCGAGTTCCAGCCCCGTCATCCTGGGCATGCTCTGGTCGGTGATGAGGAGCGCGTAGCCTGAGGGATCGGCCTCGAGGATCTCGAGGGCGCGAAGGGGATCGGAGACGGCGGTGACGGAATAACCGAGCGAGACGAGGTTCCGCGCGGTGAAGTCGACGATCATCTGCTCGTCGTCCACGAAGAGAATGCGCTCGCTCCCGACGGGGACGGGCGCGCTGTCTTTCTCCTCATCAAGGGCCTCGTCCGCGCGTTGGGGGAAATAGAGCGTCACGGCGGTTCCCAGTCCCGGCTCGCTCTCGATCGCGACGTCGCCGCCGTGGCCCTGCATGATTCCGTACACGACCGAGAGCCCCATCCCCGTCCCCTCGCCGTGGGGCTTGGTCGTGAAAAAGGGCTCGAAGGCCTTGTCCATCGTCTCCGCGTCCATGCCCTTGCCCGTATCCTTGAATTCGAGGGTCACGTACCGCCCGGGCCTGATGGCGCCTATCCTCCCCCGCATCGGCTCGTCGATCGAGATCTCCCTCAAGGCCACGCGGAGGGTTCCCGCGCGTTCCTTCATCGCGTGGAGCCCGTTCGTGGCGATGTTCATGACGGCCTCGTGGAGCTGGGTCGCCTCGGCGAGAACGGAGCCGCTCTCGTCGGCCAGCTCGACCTCGATATCGATGGAGGCCGGGGCGGACATCCTGATGAGCTTGAGGGCCTCCTCGACGACGCCGCGGATCCTCATCGGCCTGAGCTCGCCGGAAGTGCCGCGGCTGAACGTGAGGATGCGCTCCACGAGCCGCTTCGCCCGTTCTCCGGCGGACAGGACCTGTTCGAGGCTCGGTCCCGCGGGATGGCCCGGCTCGAGCTGGGATTGCGCGACCTCCGTGAAGCCGATGATCCCGCTCAGCATGTTGTTGAAGTCGTGCGCGATGCCGCCCGCGAGCTGGCCGATCGCCTGCATTTTTTGCCCCTGCCTCAGGGCCTCCTCGAGGCGCTTCTTCTCCTCGGCGGCCCTCCTCGCCTGGGTCACGTCCCTCAATACGCCTTCGTACCAGAGCGTCGCCCCCGTCCTGTCCTCGACCCTGCGCGCGTTGATGGACAGGGCCGCGATCGAGCCGTCCTTTCTGACGAACTCGGCTTCTTCGTTCTCGATCCTTCCGTTCGCGACGAGTCGGGCGTGTATCTCCCGCAGGCCATCGGTATATTTCAGATGGCCGTCGACGGGCGTACCGACAAGTTCCTCGGGAGCGTAGCCCAGCACCTTCTTGGCGGAAGGGGAGAGAATCATGAACTGACCGTCCGGACCGACGCGAAAGCTCACGTCGATGAGGGACTCGAAGAGCTCACGGTACCGTTTCTCGGATATCTCGAGCATCGAAGCCGCGTCCTGCCTGCGCTCCTCGTTCATGACGAGGAGGCTGCCGAAGAGCACTCCCATGGAGATCGCGGAGCCGTAGGGAACGGCCATCCTCAGCATGAGGTTCCATCCCTCCTCGAGCGTTCCGATGGGGATGAAGCCGGGAAGGACGAAAACCGCCGCGGCGACCGATGCGACCGCCATCTTCCACGGAGACTCGAGCTTCCTCCTGTATCGCCGGAGTATCGTTCCGGCCAACGCGGAAAGGAGCATGCCGAAGGATCCCCCGAAAACGCCGGCGCCCCCGAGGAACGCGCGGTAGGAAATCCCGGCCGCCGCCGCCATGAGGGCCGAGAGCGGACCGCCGAACAATCCCGCGAGGATGATGATCGCGTTCCGCTGGTCGACCTGCACCCCAGGGGCCACGGTAATCTTCACGTGCATGCAGGCGAAAACGAAGGCGGCGAAGGCCGCGCCCATGATCGCCTGCCGCGCGGGGGCGCGGTAATTCCGGAGCGCCCGCCTGAGGCCTCCCAGCACGATGACGAGGAAGATGAAGATGGCGAGATTATTGAAGAGGCTGATGAAGAGGGCCATCCCCGAGGAGAAGTCCCGCGCCCCCTGGGTCGCGAGGAAAAGGGAATCGAATCGTCTCAGGAAATCAACGGCCTTGCCCAGTCGGTCGCCCCCCGCGGCCGTTCGAGCGGCCGTCGCCTATACTTTAATCCATGGGCGCGGGGATGCAAGCGCCGAGCGGGGCCGGTTCCGGCTCAGTCGCCCTCGCCCGATCCCGCGTAGAGGCGCCAGTACGCGCCCCGGAGCGCGACGAGCTCCTCGTGCGTCCCCGACTCCGCGATGCGCCCCTTCTCCACGAGCATGATGCGGTCGGCGTTCCTGATCGTCGAGATCCGGTGCGCGATGATGAACGACGTGCGCTTTTTAAGGAGGGTCTCGAGCCCCCGCTGGACGGCCCGCTCCGTCTCCGTGTCCACGGAGGACGTGGCCTCGTCCAGGACGAGGATGGCCGGATCCGCGAGAAGGGCGCGCGCGAAGGCGATGAGCTGGCGCTGGCCCATGGAGAGGCGCGAGCCCCGTTCGTTCACTTGCGTGGCGTAGCCGTCCTTGAGCCCGGCGATGAACCCGTGAGCGTGAACGGCCTTCGCCGCCTCGACGACGTCCTCGTCGGACGCGTCGAGCCGTCCGTAGCGGATGTTGTCCATGATGGTGCCCGAGAATAGGAAGGGCTCCTGGAGCATGACGCCCATGCGGCTCCGGAGCGAGCGCTGCGTCGCCTCGCCTATGTCCCTTCCGTCGACGAGTATCCTCCCCGAGTCGGGAAGGTAGAACTTCGAGAGGAGGTTCACGATCGTGGTCTTCCCCGCGCCGGTCGGTCCGACGATCGCGACTGTCTCGCCGGCCTCAGCGCGGAAATCGACGCCGTGCAGCACGGGATGGCCCTTCTCGTAGCTGAAGGTCACGTCCTCGAACCGTACGTCGCCCTTGATCTCCTTAAGCTCGACGGCGCCCTCGCGGTCGGGCGTGCCTTCCGGCTCGTCGATGGTCTCGAAGATGCGCTCGAGGTAGGCGGCGGCCACGACGAGGTTGTTGTAGAAGTTCCCTATGTTGATGATGGGTTGCCAGAACCTCCAGATGTAGCCGACGAAGGCCATGAGGACGCCCAGCGTGACGGTTCCCTTGAACGTCACGATGCCCGTGTAATAGACGATGCAGACGCAGGCCACCGAAGTCATCTCGATGACCGGCCAGAGGGAGAAGAGGATCCCGACAGCCTTGAGCCAGGTCGCCCGCCATTTCTCCGAGAGTCCCGAGAAGATTCCCTCGTTCTCCCGCTCGCGGGCGAAGGACTGGGTCACCTTGGCTCCGGATATGCTCTCGTTCAAGTACGCGTTCAGGTTGGATTGCTTCGCGCTCATCGTCTGCCAGGCCACCCGCTGCTTGTTCTTCATGAGGAAGACGAATGCGGCCAGCAACGGGAGCGCGGCGAGGCATACGAGCGTCAGCCTCGCGTCCGTCATGAACATGAAGACGATGATGAAAACGAGGCTCAGAAGGTCCGTAATGAGCTGGATGAGGCCGTTCGAAAGGAGATCCGAGAGCGAATTCACGTAATTGACGACGCGGATGAGGATCTTGCCGTGCGGCCGCGAGTCGAAGAAGCTGAAGGGAAGGGACTGGAGGCGCTTGAATATATCGCTTCGGATGGATCGTACGACGTCCTGCCCGATCACGGACATGATCCTGATCCTCGATCGCAGGCAGATCGCGTTCACGAGCTGCCCCGCGAGCATGGTTCCCGCGAGGACGACGATGAGGCGGATATCCTTGTTCGGGATGGCGTCGTCGATAGCGACCTTCATGAGATACGGCACCATCACGCCGACGAGGGACGCGACGACCATGAGCGCGACGGCCGCGAGGCCCTTCCCGGCGTACGGGCGGACGTATGAGAACATCCGCGCGAGGCTCTTGGAATCGAAGGCGGACTCGAGGGTCTCGTCGATGTCGTACTTGTTACGCGCCATCGCCGCCCCCGGCCGCCGCCGCGGCCGCTCGCGCCTTCGGTCGGGGCGCCGCTATCGCCGCCCCGTGATCCGCGAACGCGTAGCCGCTCTGGTGTTCCCAGACCTCTCGGTAGTAGCCGCGGGCGCTCGCGAGCTCGTCGTGCGTTCCCCTCTCCTCGATCCTGCCGTCCCGGACCACCAGGATGAGGTCCGCGTGCTGTATGCTCGAAATGCGGTGCGCGATGATGATCATGGTTCGCTTGCCGTGCAGGCTCCGCACCGATTCGCGGATGCGCGCCTCCGTCTCCACGTCCACGGCGCTCGTAGTGTCGTCCAGGATCATGACCGGCGGATCGCTGAGGAAGAGCCTCGCGAGGGCGATGCGCTGGCGCTGCCCGCCCGAGAGCCCGACGCCCCGCTCCCCGACGATCGTGTCGTAGCCCTCGGGGAGCTCGCGGATGAACTCGTCGGCCTTGGCCATCCTCGCGGCGTTTTCGACGGCCGCCACGCTCGCCTCTGAATTTCCGAAGGCGATATTCCCCTCGATGGTGTTGGAGAAGAGGAAGACGTCCTGCATCGCCATGCCGACGTTGCGTCTCAGGGCGTCGAGGCTATATTCCCTCACGTCGCGTCCGTCGAGCAGGACCTGCCCCCGAGAGGCCTCGTAATAACGGGAGATCAGTTTGGCGATGGTGGACTTCCCCGAACCCGTGGGCCCCAGGATACCGACGGTCATGCCGGGCTCGACGCGGAAATTTATGTCCTCGAGTACGGGCTCATCGCCGTAGGAAAATCCGACGCCCCTGAATTCGATCGCCCCGGAGGCCCTTCCCGGTTCGAAGGGCCTTTCGCCTTCCGCGATCGCGGGCTCGACCCGGCTCAGGGCGTAGAGGCGCTCGAGGGACGCGACGAAGCGCTGGTAGTCGTTGATGAGCCAGCCGGCCATGCGGAGGGGCTGGCTCAGCGCCCAGAGGAGGCTCGAGAAGATGACGAGGTCGCCGAGGCCGAGGTCCCCCCTGATGATGAGGATTCCCCCAGAGAGCACGAGGACGGCCCCCATGGCGCCCGAATAGAACTCGATCTGCGGGATGTACTTCCCCCATACCGCGGACGACTCCAGGTTCCGCTCCCTGAACGCCTCGTTCTCCGCTTCGAATTTCCGGATCTCGTAGTCTTCCCGGGCGAAGGCCTTGACCACCCGATTCCCCGCGATGTTCTCCTGGACCACGGAGTTGAGCCGGGAGAACTGCTCGCGCACCCTTGAGAACGTGGGCTTCACCTTGACCGCGAGGAGACGCGCGAAGAGCGCGAGGAACGGCGTGGCGGCGAGGAGGGTAAGGGTGAAAAGCCAGTTCACGGTGAAGAGGACGACGATGGACAGGACGAATATCGTCGCGTTCTCGAAAACCTGGTAGATCACCCAGGCCACGAAATGCCTGACGGCGTCCACGTCCCCCGTCATCTGGGCCATGATGTCGCCGGTCTTCGTGCGGTCGAAGTAGCCGAAATCCATGCGCTGGATCCGCGAGAAGAGGCTCTCGCGCATGGATTGTATGGTCGCTTGCGACGCCCTCTCGAATATCATCTGGAAGGCGTACCGTACGGTCACCTTGACGGCCACGGCCGCGAGCATGACCGAGATGAGCTTCCAGAGCATGCCCGTCTTCCCGCCGACGATGACCTCGTCCACGACCTTCCCCGAAAGGTACGGATTGATCATCGCCATGCAAGCGGTGAGGAAGGTCAGGATGAGCGCGAGGAGCAGCCTGGCGCGGTGGGGCTTGAGCCAGGTCCATAACCAGCGATACACGGTGTCAACCCCCTGGTGACACTTCGATCCTACCGAAAAGCCCGGCCTTGGTAAACACCCGCTATTATTTGCTAAAAATCAATTACTTGACGGTTGACGGGATCGGCGACGTGGCCGCGCCCGGTGCGGTATCGGAGGGCGGCCGCTTTTCGATGATCGCCTCGCTCACCCGGCCGCGGCTCATCTTCTTGACGATGATCTCGAGCCCTTCGGCCTCGTAGGTGCAGCCGGCCTTCAGCTCCCCGGAACAACGCCTGACCGCCCAGTCGGCCACGTTGAGGTCCTTTTCCGGAAGATCGGCGCCGATCGTCTCGGCGATGAGCGACACCGAGGCGCCTCCGCCCGCGAGGTAGCGCGTCATGCTGATGGGATACAGGTGCGAGGGGAGCACGTCGTACTCGTCCTCGAGCTCGCCGATGATCTCCTCCATCATGGTCTCGAGCGTGATGAGCCCCGTCGCCCTGCCCTCCTCGTTCCTCACGATGGCGATGTGCTGGTGGCTCGCGGTGATCTTCTTGAACACGGACGGGTAGAGGTCGTCCTCGCGAACGGAGATGATCGGGCGCGCGATGCCCATGAGCGACGGGTTCTCCGGATTGATCTGCATCGCGGAGACGATGTCCTTGAAGTTGATGTAGCCCACCACCTCGTCAGATCCCTTGGATTTGAGCAGGGGATACCGCGTGTGGTTGTGCACGTGCGCCTCCACGAGCGCCTCGAGCATGGTCATGTCGAGGTTGAGGAAGCGGACGTTCGGGAAATCGACCATGACGTCCTTGGCCTTCACCCCCGCGAGGTTCACCGTGCGGTTGATGATCCGCTCCTGGTCCTTGGAGATGAGGCTGTCGTTGGAGGCGATGCTCGAGAGGATCGATATCTCCTTGGTGATGTCCATGCCCTCGCCCTCCCTCGGCCTGCCGAGGAAGGGGCGGTTGAGGAGCTCGATGAGCCGGACGAGGGGCGAGAAGACTCCGGTGAGGATGGCGAGCGGCCTCGTTATGGCCTTGGCGATCGAACGGTTGTGCTTCACGCCGAGGCTCTTGGGCAGTATCTCCGTCCATTGGATCATAGCGAACGAGAAAGCGAGCGAGTACCCGACTATCCACCTGGACCCGAAGAGCCGGTCGAACTGGGCCCCGGACAGCGAGGCGCCGAGGGTCTGCGCCAGCGAGTTCACGATGAGGATGACCGCGACGGGCTTCTGGATGTTGTCCTTGAAGCCGCGCCAGATCGCGGCCCGCCGGGGATGCTTGAGGGACATCTCCGCTACGTCGAAGTGCGATATGCTGAGGACGCAGGCTTCGAGGAGGGAGCAGAGCGCGGAGACGCCCAGGCTGAGGACGATGGTGACGATGAAGACGATCATGCTGCCTCCTCGGGGACATTATAACTTTCCGAAGGGGAATTTCCCATAACCGTCCGCGCGGATATTTCGCCGTTCCGGGCGGATGGGTCGCGGAATTTCGGCGATCCTACCCGATCTCCCTGAAGCGGATCCTGAACTCCGACCCGTTCTCGCCCCGGAGCTCCATTTTACCGCGGAGCTGCTTCACGAGGGTCCGGACGATCCTGAGGCCGAGGGTTTTCGCGGAATCGGGGTCGAAATCCTCGGGCAGGCCCTTGCCGTCATCGGCGACGACGAGCTCGTACCAACGCTCGGCCGACCCGGATTTGGGCGCCTCGCCCGGAATCTCGGGCGGCTCGGCTCTCGACATCCTCACGGACACCCGCCCGCGGCTCCCGGCGACGAAGGCGTGCTTGAGCGCGTTCGTGACGAGCTCGTTCACGATGAGCCCGCAGGGCACGGCGGTGTCCATGCCGAGCGTCACGTCGCCGATATCGATCGAGTACTCCACCTTCCCCTGCTCGATCTCGTACGACCGGAATAGCCCGTCCAGGAGATCCCGTATGTATCCGCCGAACGCCATGCCGCCCGGCGATCCCGACTTGTAGAGCTTCTCGTGGATGAGTGACATCGAGCGCACGCGCTCCATGCTCTCCTGGAACATCGACTTCGTGGTCTCGTCCTTGGCGTAACCCGCCTGGAGGCTGAGGAGGCTCGAGACGACCTGCAGGTTGTTCTTGATGCGGTGGTGGATCTCCTGGACGAGGAGGAGGTTCTTGGCGGCCTCCTCGGCCTTGATGCGCTCGGTCATGTCCCGCGCGATTCCGACCACCTCCCTCCCCGACTCGTCCTCGTTCCTCATGACCGAGCCCGAGAACAGCATCGGGATCGCGCGCCCGTCGGCCGACAGGTACTCGAGCTCGTAGTTCGAGACCGATCCGTCCGCGAGCAGCTCCGCCCACCCCGCGGCGGAGAACGGGCCGACTTCGCCGTTCACGATGTCGCGCACGGTCATACGCTTGAGTTCCTCCTCGCTCCTTCCCAGGAGCTCGCATGCGGCCCGGTTCGCTCGCCTGATCGCCCCGTCAGTGTCGGCGATGATGAGGGTATCGCCCATGTCGTTGAGGCTGTTGAGGACGTTCTCGTTGTAGCGTTCGAGCTCCATGAGGTCGACGATGGTCCTATGCAGCGACATCCCCTGGGCGATGATCGACCGGATCGTCTTCATGAAGTCCTCGTCGCCCTCCTCCCGTTCAGCCTCGTTCGGCGCCACGAGGAATCCGATGACGGCGCCGCCCGCCTCGAGCGGATACGCGCGCACGAGCCCCCGACCGCCGGAATCGCGGATCACGATCCGCGCAGTATCCTCGCTCGCCCGGTCATTGGCGTAGATCCGCGTCGTTCCGCCTTTTCCCGCATAGGCGATGGCGCAGGTCTCGAAGTCGAGGAAATCCTTGAGCGCGCTGATGACCGACGACATGACGGAGTCGAAATCGGTGAGTCCGCGGAACTTCTCGCTCAGGATGAAAAGCAGCGTCTGCTGCGTGATCCTCCGCCTCATCATCCTGAAAATGCCGCTCTTCTCGATCGCAATCGCCGCCTGGGTCGCGAGCGTGGAGAGGAAGCGGAGGTCGTCCTCGACGTACATGGCTCCGGATTTCTTCGGGCCTAGGCCGATGCTCCCGATGAGCTTTCCGTTGAGGATGATCGGGGCCGCGACAGACAGGTCGGGGTCGTCGAAAGGACCCGGGCGCTCGTCGACGAGGTGCCTCGTGCGCGGGTCGTAGGCCGCTTCATCCCGCACGATCGGTCTGCCCGAACGCTCGAACCATTCGGCGAGCCTCGATCCGGGACGCAGGGCGATGGCCGCCGCGCCGGTCGACGGGGACGGAGCCGCTCTCGCCCCGCTCGCGGAGCTCGGCCCCTCGATGAGCGCGATGGAGATGTCCGAGGGCTTCACCGCGCGATCGATCGAGTCGCGCAGGAGATCGAGCACCGCCTTGCGCTCGTAGAGCGACGAGATCGACTCGCTGAAGGCCTGGACCTCCTTCTGGTAATCTATTTTCTGGCGGAAAAAGACCTTGTCGAGGACCCTCTGCAGGGCGTCGCGCAGGGGCAGGAATAGGATGGCGAGGAGGATGACGGCGACGAATCCGTACGCGGGCCCTGAGTAACCGAGGCTCCGTTTCAGGAACGCTTCGAGGAGGAAGACCGTTCCGAGATAAGCGGCCACGAGCATCGCGGTGAGGACGGAATAGAAAAGGCTCCTCGCCAGCATGATCCGGATATCCATGAGGCGGTACCGTATGACGGCGTATCCGATGATGACGGCGCTCGCGAGGTTGAAGGCGATGTCGACAGGATAATCGCGCAACGGCGTGAGGTTGGTGCTCACGCCCACGAGGACGATGACCGCGCCGACGAGGACGTAGAGGATCCGGTTCCTGAGCACGGGGGACTTCTCGCGAACGAGGCCGCGCACGAGGTTCACGATCCCGAGCAGCCAGAACGCGTAGCTTATCGGTCCGAAGACGAGGAGCCAGGGGCTCGAGTACACGGGGATCCAGTACCCACCGCGCCCGATGACGGCCTCCTGCCAGGGCAGGCGGAGGATTCCGGCGACGAAAACCGCGGCGCAGGCGATATAGGAAAGGGCGGCGAGGGCGCGTTGTCCCTTCATCCCGAGGAGCGCGCGGGTGAAAGGAAAGAAGATGATGTAGAAGGTCCCGGAACCCGCGATAAGGAGGTTGTACCAGAACAGCGCTTGCCGCTCATCGGCGGCGAGCCCCGCCATGAGTGAGCTGAATTGCCAGAAGAGCATGCCGCCGAGGAAGACGGCGAAGAACGATCGCGACGTCTTGTCCGCCTTGCTCTGGGCCACGAGGAGGAGGAGGCCGAGGTAGCTCGCGAGGGCGACGCCCTTTAACGCCGTGAAGAAGGTGAGCATCGTCCTCAGTACCTCCAAGCGCTCATGCGCATGAGCCGCTCTAGTTCCTTATCGGAAGCGTTCACGTGGGGCGGCTTGATATGGGCGATGTCGGCGCCCGCCGCCCTCCGCTCCTCGCCGTACCGCCGGAACGTGCCCTTCGTGAGCCGCGTCGCCCGGATCGGTCGTATCCCGGAAAGGGTCTCCATCTCGCGGTAGGGGGCGTCGATGCCCTTGAGCCGCTCGTGTATCGCGTCAGCGATGCCCCGCTCGGGGGGCGCCGCCCCCTTCGTCTCGATGTAGATCCTGATGACGGGCTTGCCGCCCTCGTACTCCTTGCGCGCGAGCCAGTCCTCGTAGGCTATCCCCGTTTCCTCGATGGCCCGCCAGATCGTCTTCTCGGTCAGCCTCGTGAGGCCTCCAACGTCGATGAGGCCGTCGATCCTCGATACGAAGGACAGCTGGGGCAGGCGTATCCCGATCGCCTGGTCCTCGAGAGCTGTGAACGAGACGAGATCCCCGATCGCGTAGCGGGAGAGGGCGCCCAAGCGGAAATTCGTGCCCACGAGCGCGTATTCGACGCCTGGCCGGACCTCGTCCATGAGTTTCGTCTCGGGAATGAAATCGGGATCGGCGAGGGCCCGGCGATAATCCTCCTCGGACACGAACTCCCAGAAATTGGTGTCGGGGAAGCAAGTCATGCCGGTCTTGTTCCAGGCTTGCGTCGCGATGCCCCCGAACTCCGTGGCCACGTACGCCTCGAGGGGCTCCACGCCCCAGAGCTCGTACACCCTCCGCTTGAGGATCGACGTATCCATTCCGCCGCAGAGCACGCCCTTCACTTTCCATATATCACGGGGCATGGGCTTCCTCCCGCGGAGAGCGCTCCTTACGACGGCCGAGGCGAGCCTGAGGAAACCCCGCGGTCCGGGCAAGGGACCGCCGCCCCTCATCGCGCCGAGGCCCCTGAAAGTCTCGGCGATCCTGATCATGATCGACGTGATGCCGAAGAAGTAGTCCATTCCCTCGTCGAGGGCCATGGCGAACGCCTTTCGCACGCGTTCCAGAAAATCCATCGGCTCCGCCTCCTCGAGAGGCGGCAGGACGCGGAAGGGGAAAAGCTCGAGGAGGCGCTGCGCGCCGACGCCCGTGACGTAGGGCGGCGGCGCTATGGTGTACGGGAACGTCATGCCCTCCTTGAGCGCGACGTCGCCCCGGCCCGAGGCGGCCGCGAGGATGAAGCTCGAGAGCGCCGCCTCCCCGACCTTTTCATACATGCCCTGGCTGAGCGGCACCCACTTGTAATCGTACTCCCCGCTCCTGCCGGAGGTATGGACCCAGGCCCGCGGCTCCGCGGGCAGGCCCTCCGCGTTCCTCGAAGCGAATCGCGCGGCGTAGTCCCTGTAGGTAGTGATCGGGGCCATCCGCCTGAACTCGTCGACCGAGCGGGGCTTCCGGCCCTTCCAGAGCTCCCGTCCGAGCCCGCTCTCCGCGTAAACGGGCAGCTGCGCCTCGAGAAGGTCCCGCTGCTCGCGCATATAGCGGCCGATGTCCCAATCCAGGAATCCGCAGTACCGCTCCCAGATTCCCTTTTTATTTCCTTGCCGCAATAATTCAAGGACGCTGGGCGTCACCTTCCGCCTCCTGGTTTCCGCGAAACGCCCTCGGCGAATCTTCGCGCGCTTTCCCTGTCGGGGACGAGGAAGGGCGTTCGCTTCTTGTACGCGTCGTATTCGGGACCGAATATCGCGGGGAAGAACCAGCGGTCTTCGGCGTACACGAGGAGAAATTCCGCCGCCGCCCAAGCGGGGGCCGCCGCGAGGAGGTCGGCGGAATCCGCGGCGCACGCGACGAGGGGCGCGGCGGCCGTGAACCACCAGAAGCCCGGATGCCTGCAGAGGGCGTACGTTCCGCTATCCACGACCCGCTCCGCGCCTCGTCCGACGAAGCGGACCTCGACGAACTCGGATACGGCGAGCAGGACGATGAATGGGATCGAAAGCGCCGCGCAGGCGATCCTCAGGGGCGCGGTAGCGCCGATGCGCCCTTCCGCCAGGATCCCGACGACGATGGCGGCGGCGAGCGCGAGGGGCGACGCGAGCGACATGAGCGACGCCGCGACCGCCGTCGCGCGCGCCGCGGACCGGCCGAAGCCCCGGCCGGGAGTCCCCGCCCGCAGGATATCTGATATGGACACCAAGGCGAAGGAAAACACGCCGATCAAGATGCACGCCATCAAGTGACATCCGCGGGCGGAGCGCTCCGCGCCCCCCAACCCGCCGCTGCTGCCGTTCCCATGCGTATAATGATAATCCATGGACGGCCCGGGAGGAAGGGCGATCCGCACCTCGTTCGGCCCGGTTTCCCGAGCGCGGAAGCCCCGCCCGATATATACTTACCGTGTCCGGCGTCCGATCCGGTCCGAGGACGGGAGGGCGCTGGACCCGGCAAGGAGGGTTCATATGAGAAGAATCGTATTTACGCTCATCGCCATCGCGGCCTCGGCCGCGCTCTCGTCCTGCGGGAAGCTCAAGGAAGCCGGAGACGCGATGAAGACCGCCTCGCGCGCCATCGATACCGCGAAGGCGATATCGAAAGCCCAGGAGAGCGGGAAGGAATGGGAGCTGACCGAGGCATCGGCGCGTAAATTCTACGGGGCCGTCGCCAAGCTCAACAAGAAATACCCCGACATCGACTTCGAGAACTCCGCGTCGGCCGCCATACAGTGCGTATCCGCGGGCAAGAGCATCGAGAAGGTGGTGCCCGCCGACGGCGGCATCGCCTTCGACGAGTACGCGGGGCTATCCATGGCCATATCCGCCCTCATGCTCTCGCAGGCCGAGGAATCGCTCTACGAGGAAGCGGTTCCGGAGCTCGAGGAATCCCTTAAGGCCCTCAAGGCCACCGATACCTCGAGCTACGGCGCGGAGCAGAAGGAAGCCCTCGAGAACGCGATCGATCAGCAGCAGAAGCTCCTCGACGAGCAGCGCGTCAGGGCCGATAGCCCCGAGTACCGGGAACGGAAGGAAAAGCGCGCGATCATCGAGGAAGCGAGGAAGGCCGCGGGAATCTGAGAGGCCGTCAGGGAGCGGGGATGCCGTCCGGACGCCGCCGCCCCTGTACGCGAAGCCCGGCGGGAGCCGTCAAGGCGAAGCCGGAGAGGGGCCGATCTCGGCGAAGACGGCCGGGTGGTCGGAAGGCCCCTCTCCGAGGCACGCGCTCGCGAGGACGCGCGTCCCCCGCGAGACGAAGACGTGGTCGACCTTGCTCGGGGCGGCCGGCGCGCCGGGCTCCGTGACGCGGCCCTCGGCGATCGACCACGCGTCGTCCAGCTCGGCCGTCGTGGCCCGGTATTGCTCGGAATACGCGTTGAAGTTGAAGTCGCCCATGAGGACCGCGCGCTCCCCGGGCCGCGTCCGTTCCCGGATCCTCTCGAGTATCGCGGATTGCTGGGCCCAGTCGCCGTTGTTCCCGAGGTGCGCGACGACGACGCGGTAGCGCGCCCCTCCCGCCGATATCAGGGCCTCTATCGCCGCCGTCTGCTCGCCCGGAGACGGCAGGTAGAACACGCGCGCGTCCATGATCGGGTACCGCGACAGAAGCGCGACGCCGAAGGTCCCGCTCGAGGGGGAGGGGCCGTAGAATGTCCTCATCCGCAGGCGGTCCGCGAAGTACCTCACGATGTCCGAGTTGCCGTTCGCTATCCTGGCGCCGTCGATCTCCGACAGGGCGATGACGTCGGGCCGCATGCGCGCCATCTCGCGGAGCTGTTCCGCGTGCGCGCGTTCGCCGTCCTTCGATCGCCCTTGCTGGACGTTGTAGGCCATGACCCTGAGCGTCGGCGACGGGGCCTCGGGGAGGGGACGCAGCGCGGCCAGGGGAGCGTAGAGCGCGGCGGCCCCCGCGAGCGCGGCGAGCGACGCCGTCCAGAGCGGATGCCTCCTCGTCGGCCTCGTTCCGCGCTCGGCGCCGATCCCCGCATGGACGGCCGCGATCCCGAGGAGCAAGGCGGGAGCCGCCGTCGCTTCCGGGAAGCGGTCCCTGAACGCGTATCCCATGGCGGGCGCGTAATCGTACGCGGTGGTGAGGATCTGCGCCAGCACGCCCGCGGGAAGCGCGATCGAGGAGGCGGCCAACCCCGCGCCGAGCGAGCCCGGGTCCATGGAGGGGCTCCTGAATTCGCCCGCCACGAGGGAGAAATCGACATAGACCACCGGATGGAGGACGATGGCCGCCCAGAAGAAGAAGGCGGCCGCCCTTCCTTCCGGCGCGTCCAGCGGAAGGACGGACCAGGCCGGGTACGTCGGCCGGCTCAGCCGCAGGCAGAGGAAGAGGGAAGCCGCGAACGCGATGTTGCAGGCTATGAGGAGTCCCGTCCTCGGCGGCCGGCCGGATCGCGCGAACGCCGTCGAGAGCAGGATGCACGCGAGCTCGACCACGAGGACGGCGGGATAGAAGGCCGCTCCCCAACGCGCCAGCGCCGCCGGACTCGAGAGGATGAAGTATCCGCAGGCGACGGCGGACCAGAGCCCGAGGCCGAGCCCGAAAGCGCGTCCGATCCCCCCGGGCCTGGCTGCGGGCTCGGGCCGGGACGATCCCGACGCGTCGCCGGCCGATGGTTCCTGAGCGGGCCGAGCCGCCGCGCCGTCCTTGCGTTCGACGAGCATCAACGCGATCGCGAGGGCCGCGACCATGACGCCCGGTACGATGAACTGCGGATCGCCCTGGAAGAGGTTTCCGGAGCGGAAAGCCCTCATGACGGCGGAGATGAGGACCGCCGCCCCGAGCGCGGAGGCTAAGTCCCGCCCCGGGAGGCGCGCGCTCCTCAGGCGAGCGGGGATATGGATGAGGAGGAGGGCGCAGGCGATCCCGGACGGCCCGATCCCGAATCGCGCCCCGAGGGGAAGGCTGACGGCCCAGAGCGCCGCCCCGGCGACGCCGCTCCAGAGCCTGAATCGAGCGTCGTCCAGGATCCGCGGGAAGGCGATGAGGACGATCGGCGAGAACAGGAGGAGGGCCCACGCGGACTCAGGAGGGAAATCCACGCGTACGAGCCCGGCCGCGTACACGTTCTCGATGAAGAGCGTGATGGAACTGAGGAGGATGAAAAGCGCGAACGCGAGGAGGACGAGCGGCCTAAGCGCGTCGAGACGCCCGGCGTCGGAACCTCCGGCCCCGCGCTCCCTCTCGTGACGCATTCTCGGGCGATCCGCCGGTCTCGGCGCGTCGGTGCTCATGTATTCATGATAGTCCATGGACGGTCCGAAGGGTAGCCCCGGATTCAGGCGAAGTAGTCGAAGCGCTTGAAATCGGCCGGGGCCCGGTATTCCAGCATGTCGCTCGCGGCGATGGCGGCGTGCGCGCCCGTGAAGCCGATCGGGTGGATCGCCTCGTCGCTGAGGACGCCGAGGTCCTTCTCGATCCCGCAATCCTTCCAACCCGCTCCGCCAGCGCCCCAGGAGAACCTCACGACCCCGGCGCGGCACTCCGCCCTCAGGGACGCGGAGCCGGCCTCGGGGAGGGCGGTTATCCTTCCGACGTGGCCGAAGGCCCCGTCGACCTGCTCCATGTAGGCGACGACTTTTTCCCCGGTTTCCGGAAGGCGCGTCACGTGTAGATAATAGAAGGCGCTTTCGTCGTACCGGAGCATGAGGCCGGCGAACTGGTACTGGCTCGCGGGATCGAATTCCAGCTCGGTCTCGACCGAGAATTCGAAGTGCTCGATCCGCCGCGCGGCGAGGCTCTGCCTGAAGCGCGACACGGGCGACTCGCGCCCGCGGAGACGGAGATAGCCCGGCCGCTCGGCGTTGAGCGAGCACCAGGATGGATCGAAGGGCGAACGGAGGCTCCTGAGCCCGAGCGGCATGCGAGCGAGGGAACCGAAGTCCATCGTTCCGCCTTTCCCGCCGGCTCCGCGCGCCTCTCCCCCGAGGCCCGTCTCGAAGGATTCGGGCGGCGAGGCCGCGCCCTCGGCGGCTCCCGCGATGCGGGGCCAATCGTCCTTCCATTCGATCGGGCAGATCCCCGTCTCGCGCCCGAGCGGCGATCTCCCTTCCGCGCTTCCAGGCGCGGGCCGCGAACAGAGGAAGGCCATGTAATCGCGCCCGTCAGGACCGCGGAAGATATTGCCGTGGCCGACGCGCCTCAGCGCGGAGCCCTTCCCCGCCGAGGTGAGGAAGGGCGTGCGGGGGTGGAGCTCGTAGGGGCCGCGGATATCCCGCGACCGCGACACGCAGGTTGCGTGCGTCGAGCCGACCCCGCCCTCCGCGGTGACGAGGTAGTACCATCCGCCGCGCTTATGGATATGCGGGCCCTCGTAGATCTGCGCCTTGATGAAATAATCGATGGGGAGGTTCGCGCCGCGGTAGATCGGGACCGCGTCGCCGACGAGGCGTCCCGCCGCGGCGTCGTACTCCTGGAGCATGATGCCCTCGATGAGGCGCTCCTTGGCGTTCCGGTAGTCGCGCCTCGCGTAGAGGAAGTACTTGCGCCCGCCATCGTCGTGGAAGAGCGAGGGATCGTAGCCGCCGCCCGTCAGGAAGACGGGCTCGGACCAGGGACCGTCGAGTCGCTCGGCCGTGACGAGGTAGTTGTACTGGTCGCGGAGCGGAGTTCCGAGCTTGGGTTCGCCGTGCCAATTCTTGGTGTCGGTGTAGAGGAGCCAGTACTTTCCGTCGGCCCAGCTCAGCGCGGGCGCCCATACCCCCGATGACGGCGATTCGCCGGAGAGGTCGAGCATCGAGGTCCGCGCCAAGGGCGCGGCGACGAGATCCCAGGACGCGAGGTCCGTTGAACGGTAGATGTTGACGCCGGGGTACCACTCGAAAGTCGAGACGGCGATATAGACCGCCCCGTCGTGCCCGACGCAGGCGCAGGGATCGGGGGCCGAGCCCCTGATGACGGGATTCCTGACAATCGCCACGGCGCTTCTCCTTCGCGCCATTATGGATGCTTCAAGGCAGGCTCACAAGAAAAAAACTCCGTTACACCCTGCAACTCATGACATGCCCGATATTTGATGGATTCAGATTTTTGTTGCGAAATCGAGAAAAGGACCGTACACTGTTTCTGATACTGAAACCACGTTTCAGATTATGAAACGTCATGATACGCGTACACAGGAGGCAACATGAAAAAGGCACTGCTCTGCATCATGGTCCTCGTCGCGGCGGTAGGAGCCCTTTCCGCCCAGAAGACCGTGGAACTCAAGTTCGGGCACTACTCCACGGAGGACCATCCGGCGCACCTCGCCGCGGTGATGTTCGCGGACGGCGTCTCCGCGCGCACTAAGGGCGCGGTGAAAGTGACTATCTATTCCAACTCCAAGCTCGGAAGCTCCCAGGAGATGGTCGAGCAGACCGTCATGGGCGCCCTCGACTTCGTGATCCCCACGGAGCCCGCGCTCGCGAAGTACTCCAAGAAGCTCAACCTCGTGGGCGGCCCCTTCGCCTTCAAGGACTACGCGGCGGTGGACAAGTTCTTCGCCGGGGACTTCCTCAAGTGGGCCGGCCCGGACCTGGACAAGGCCGGGCTCCAGTACGTCGCGCGCTGGGAATGGGGCTTCCGCACCTACACCAACTCCAAGCGCCCCATCGAGAAGCCCGAGGACATGAAGGGCCTCCTCATCCGCACCCCGCCCGACTTCGTGAACGCGGAGACGGTCAAGGCCCTCGGCGGCACGCCCAAGACCATCGCCTTCGCGGAGCTCCCCATGGCCCTCAAGCAGGGCGTGGTGGATGGCCAGGAGAATCCCATCGGCGTCATCTACTCCGGCAAGATGTGGGAGACGCAGAAGTACCTCTCCATCCTCAACTACACCTACGTCGGCACCCACCTCGTCATGAACAAGGCCGCGTTCGGGAAGCTCACCAAGGATCAGCAGAAGATCGTCCTCGAGGAGGGCAAGAAGGCCGGCGACTTCATGATGAAGACCGTCCGGGAGAAGGAATCGGGCCAGATCGAGGAGATGAAGAAGCAGGGCATGCTCGTGAACTCGCCGGACATCGCCCCCTTCCAGAAGGCCACCGCCTCCGTCTGGGATACCCTGAAAGCCCAGGCCGGCGACGCCGACTACAAGAAGTTCCAGGATCTCCTCGCCGCCAGCAAGAAATAACCATCGTTTTACGGGGCGCCCTCCGGGGCGCCCCTTCTCCCCCGCGGGCGCCGCCGCGCGCCTTCATCACCGGCCATCGCGCCGACGGAGTACGCCATGCTCACGGTATTGGTATTCATCGTTCTCCTCGTAATGATCATGCTGGACCTTCCGATCTTCGTCTGCATCGGCCTCACGGCCGCGCTGTTCTTCGCGGGCCTGGGCGACGGCAGGATCCTCGCGATGCTGCCCCAGCGGATGTACGCCGGTACGACCGGCTACACCCTCCTCGCGGTCCCCTTCTTCATCCTCGCGGGGAACCTCATGAACACGGCGGGCATCACCAACCGCATCTTCCGCTTCGCGAGGGCCCTCGTGGGCCACGTCCCCGGCGGCCTCGGGCACGTCTCGGTGGTCGCGGAGATGATCTTCTCGGGCATTTCCGGCTCGGCGGTCGCGGACGCCGCGGGCCTCGGCCAGGTCTCGTACAAGGCCATGAAGGACAACGGCTATAAGCCCGAAATCGCGGCGTCCATCGTCGCCGCCGCCTCGACCCTCGGCCCCATCATCCCTCCGTCGATTTCTTTCGTCCTCTACGGGGCCATGACTAACGTGTCAGTCCCCCAGCTCTTCCTCGCGGGCATGGCTCCCGGCATCCTCATGGGCGCCGCCATCATGCTGGCCATCGCGCTGATGGCCAAGCCGCGCGGATTCCCCCGTTACGAGCGGGCGACGTTCAAGGAGATCCTGACCGCCACGAAGGAATCCTTCTGGTCGATCATGTCGGTCGTCATCATCCTGGGGGGCATCTTCTCCGGGATCTTCACGCCCACCCAGGCCGCCGTGATCGCCTGCCTCTACGCGCTCATCCTGGGGTTCGCTTACAAGGAATTGAAGTGGAAGGAGCTCCCCGAGATATTCTGGGCTTCAGTGAAGCAATCGGCGGCCCTCCTCCTCATCATGGCCTGCGCCAATTTCTTCGGCTATTTCACGCTCTTCCACCGCATTCCCGACAATATCATCGCCGTCCTCACGGGCATGAGCGCCACCGGGCCGGGCGTCATGGCGATGTTCATCGTCATCATCATCGTGCTCGGGCTCTTCCTAGAGGGGAACGCCATATTCCTCATCACCATCCCCATCTTCATCCCGATCGCCAACCAATTCGGATTCGATCTCGTGAACTTCGGCGTGGTGATGACGCTCCTCATCATGATCGGGAACCTCACGCCGCCCGTGGGCATGTGCCTCTACGCGGTCTCGAGCTTCACCAAGATCGGAATAGGGAAACTGGCGAAGGAATCCCTCCCCTACCTCGAGGGGATCTTCGGCGTCACGGTGCTCATCGCCTATATTCCGAGGATATCGACCTGGCTGCCGTATTGGATCATGGGAGGCCAGAAATGAAGGAGCTGATCGCGATGAAGAGAATAGACGCGGTCGTCGTATCGATCCTGAAGTGGATCTGCGTGATCTCGTTCGTCGCCGTGACGGCCATCGTCACCCTGGAAGTCGTGCTCGGCGTGCTCTCGAAGCTGGGACAGGCGTGGAAACTGGCCGGGCTCAGCGCCTTCGTCTCCCGCATCGACATGAACTGGAAGGACGAGATCGTGGAGATGCTCTTCGCGGCCCTCGTCTTCTACGGAGCGGCGGCCGTCTGGGTGGAGAAGGGCCATTTCAGCGCCGGGGACTGGATCGGCAAGCGCATCAAGGATCCGCGGGGGAAAGCGGCTCTCAGGCTATTCCTGGATCTCGTGAGCTTCGGCTTCATCCTCGTATTCCTCCTGTACTCGGGCAAGCTCGTCTCCATCGCCCTGGAAGTCACGACCAAGCTCCTCATCCCCAAGAAGGTCCTCTACCTCTGCATGCCCGTATCGGCGGCCCTCATGGCGCTCTACTCGGTGCGGTTCATCGTCGAGGACGTCATCGGGATCGTGATGCCGAAGGCTCCTGAGGCCGCCGGCGCGGAACCCGGATCCGGGGCCTGACCGCGATCGATACGGCGCGCTCGATCGATGACGCAAGCGCCATCGACGCGGCGCGCCATCGCTTGAAATGGAAAGGCCGTCCGGGATTAGCTCCCGGACGGCCTTTTTTCATGGCGTCTCAGGCCGGCGGCTCGCCGGCGAGCGGAAAACGGCGCCCCGGTTTCAGCGCGCCAGCCAGCCCCCGTCAACCGCGATCGTGAAGCCGTTCACGTAATCGGATGCGGGAGAGGCCAGGAAGACCACAGGTCCCATAAGATCGGCCGGGAGCCCCCAGCGCCCGGCGGGGATGCGCTTGAGGATGTCCTCGGAGCGCTCCGCGTCGGCCCTGAGCGCGGCGGTGTTGTTCGTGGCCATGTAGCCTGGCGCGATGGCGTTGATGCAGATCCCGTGCTTGGCCCATTCGTTGGCCATGGAGCGCGTGATCCCGGCGACGCCCGACTTGCTGGCCGTGTAGGAGACGACGCGGATGCCGCCCTGGAAGCTCAGCATGCTCGCGACGTTGATGATCTTGCCGCCGCTCCCCTGCTTGATGAACTGACGGGCCGCTGCCTGGGAGAGGAAGAAGACGGTCTTCAGGTTGATCGCCATGACGTCGTCCCAGTCCTTCTCCGTGAAGTCGATGATATCCTGCCTGCGGATGATGCCCGCGTTGTTCACGAGGATATCGAGCTTCCCGAAGCGCTTCACGGCCTCATCGACGACGCCCTGCGCGGGCTCTATCGACATGAGGTTCCGGACGATGAACTCGAATCGCCCGCCCGCCTTCTCCGCCATGGCCTTCGTCTCGGGCGATTCCACGTAATCCACGCCCAGCACCGAGGCGCCCGCCTCGGCGAGACCGACGCTCATCCCCTGGCCGAGCCCGGTCGAGGATCCCGTGACCACCGCGACCCTGCCCTTCAGCGAAAACTTCTCGAGCACCATTGCTTCCTCCATCGGATCGCGGCGGAGCCGCGGCTAGGCTATGCTTCCGGCGCCGACGGCGTCCATGTCCCCGAATGCCTGGTTCTCCCCGGCCATTCCCCAGATGAACGAGTAATTCTTCGTGCCGCAGCCGGAATGGATGGACCAGCTGGGGCTGATGACGGCCTGCCTGTCGCGCACGACGATGTGCCGCGTCTCCTCGGGGCGCCCCATGTAATGGAACACCATGCCCCCCTCCGCGACGTCGAAGTAGAGGTAGACCTCCATGCGGCGCTCGTGCGTGTGGCAGGGCATCGTGTTCCACACGGAACCGGGCTCCAGGACCGTGAGCCCCATGACGAGCTGGCAGCTCTTCACGCCGTCGGGATGGACGTACTTCCGGATCGTCCGCACGTTGCACTCCGCCTGCGACCCGAGCTTCGTCTCGAGCGCCGCCGAGCGGGGGATATGCGTGGTGGGATAGGCCGCGTGGGCCGGGCAGGAGTTAAGGTAGAACTGGGCGGGGTTATCCACGCCCTCGCTCATGAAGGAGACGTCCTTCGTCCCCCGCCCCAGGTAGATCCCGTCGCCGTTCGCCATCGGATAGCGGACGCCGTCCGCCGCCACGACGCCGGGACCGCCGATGTTCACCGCGCAGGCCTCGCGGCGCTCGAGGAAGAAGGCCGCGCGGAGCTCCTTGCCCGCCTCCAGGCCGATCGGGGCCTTCGTCGGCACGATCGACCCCGCGATCATCCTGTCGGAATGGCTATAGACGAACCTCGCCTCGCCCGGCTCGAAGAGCCCGTCGATGAGGAATTCGTCCCTCAGCATTTCGGTATCGTACGCGAGCGCGTCCTCGGGATTGGCGCCGTACCTCGTGTCCATCATCGCTCCTCCCGGCCCGCGGGGGCCATCGTCATTTCCGCCTCGCCTCGGGATCGACCCAGCCCATGCGCCGCGATATCTCCGCGGCGGCGGCCATCACGCTCGCGGCGTGCTCCTCGTCGGTCTCGGGCGATATCACGTTCGAGTCCCCCGCGAGGGACAGCGACGCGATGATCTTGCCGGTGTAATCGCGCACGGGGGCCGCGACGCAGCGGATCCCCAGGTCGTGCTCCTCGTCGTCGATCGCGTAGCCGCGCTCCGCGCAGCGGGCGACGTCGGCCTTGAATTCCGCGAGCCCCGCCGCCGTCTTGGGCGTGAGGCGCTCTATTGGCCGCCCCTCCATGAGGACGTCCAGCTCCTTCTCCGGATGATCCACGAGGAGGGCCTTGCCGAGCGCGGAGCAGTACGCGGGAATGCGCTTCCCGATCTGCGAGTAGAGCCTGATGTTGGAGATCGGATCGATCTTCTCGATGTAAACGGCGTCGCTTCCGCTCAGGATGGCGAGGTGCACCGGCTGGCCCATCATGTCCGCGAGCTTCCTGAGGACGGGCGCGGCCTCCGTCTTGAGCTCGAGGTGGTTGAGCCTCAGGGCCGTGATCTCCACGAACCTGAGCCCGAGCCGGTACGCGCTTCCCCCCTCCGATTTCTCCACGTAGCCGCGTTCGAGCAGGGCGTTCAGGATACGATGCACCGTGCTTTTATTGAGAGCGAGCTTCGTCGCGATCGCCGTCACGCCGAGCCCGTCGCGTTCCAGAGACAGGAGTTCGACGATGTCCAGCGCGCGTATCAGGAGCTGTGCGCCCTTCGTTTCCATGACACTTCCTTATTCCATAGTATGGAATATAGTTTTATATAGTGATATTACATCGATGAGGCCATTGAAGCAAGTCCTCGCAGGGCATGGGGGAGTCGATCGGGGCAACAACCCGGTTATTGATAATGATTATCATTATCAACTAATCAAGTATTTCTGATCGATAGAAAAATCTCTCACCTCGAACAACGCA
>CAYNQK010000017.1:0-43089 GCA_964399285.1 uncultured Spirochaetales bacterium
CTTCCCCCTCGGATTCTCCATAATGCCCCCATGGATAGCGGAATGAAACCCCTGAGCTACGAGGACGCGGGCGTCAACTACGACGTCCTCGACGCCTTCAAGCGCGCATGCCAGGCCAAGGCCGCCGGCACGAGGGGCGCCCTCGCCGCGCACGGAGCATCGGAACCGGAGGGCGTGCGCGGCGAATCCTGTTACTTGATCGACGCGGGGGACTCGTACATCGCGCACGTCGAGGAGGCCCTGGGCACCAAGGTCCTCGCGGCCGACGCCATGTGGAAGCTGACCGGGAAGAGCTTCTACCGCAACGTGGCCATCGACGACGTCTCGACCATCGTGAACGACCTCTGCGCCTCGGGAGCCCTTCCGCTCTCGGTCGCCATGTACGCGGCGGTCGGCGGGGACGAGTTCTTCTCGGAACGGAAGCGCGCGGATGACCTCGCCGACGGCTTCGCCGAGGGCTGCAGGATGGCGGGGGCGGTCTGGTCCGGAGGCGAGACGCAGACCCTCAAGGGCATGATAACGCCCGGGACCTGCGTGCTCGGAGGTTCGGCCATCGGCCTCATCAGGAAGAAGTCCCTCCGCATCCCCAATGCGATCGCTCCAGGTGACGCGATCGTCCTCCTCCATTCGTCGGGCGTCCAGACGAACGGCCTCACGCTCTGCCGCGCCATCGCGGATCGGATGCCGAAGGGCTACCTCTCTGAAATTTCCGACGGGAGGAGCTACGGCGAGGCCCTCCTGGATCCCTCGGTCATCTACGTGGGCTTCGTGCGCGCCTGCCAGGATGCGGGGCTCGCGCTCAAGTACTGCGCGCACATGACGGGCCACGGCTGGAGGAAGCTCATGCGACTCCCGGACGCGTTCGTCTACCGGATGCGCTCCCTCCCTCCCGTTCCCCCCGTCTTCGACGCGATCAGGAAGTACGCGGGCCTGGACGAGAAGGGGATGTACGGGACGTTCAACATGGGCGCGGGATGGGCCGCCTTCGTCGCCCCGGAGGACGCGGAGGCCTGCGTCCGCGTCGCGCGCGCGGCGGGCTACGGCGCCCTCATAGGCGGCTCGGTCGCGGAGGAGCGGGACGCGTCGGGCCGTCTAAGGAAGGCGGTAGAGATCGAGCCGCTCGGGATCGCCTACGAGGGCGCCGAGCTCGATATCAGGTAGGAGGGTCCATGTCCGATCCGGCGATGATGGCGTATTTCAGGTTCGACGCGGACGACCTCGCGGAGAACCGCGCGGGAAGGATATCGAAGCGCCAGCGCTCGGCGATGCTGAAGAGCGGGCTCGCCGCGCTGGGCGCCTTCGCGGCCATGGGCGCCCTCCTGGGGCTCGGACTCGCCTTCATCGCGATTCCGGAATCCAAGGCGCTCGCGGCCTCCATCTCCTTCGGGTTCTTCTCGCTCGTGGGGCTCCTCTTCCTCGCGCGGGCCCTTCAGTCGTCGAAGGCCGCCGAGGCGCGGTCCGTCACGGGCAAGGTCTCCTTCGCGAAATCGGGCAAGGCGACCTTCATGAGCGTCGGCGGGCTCAAGCTCCCCGCCCTAGCGGCGGCGAGCGGGCTCTTCAAGCGCGACGCGAGCTACACGGTCTATTACGCGGGGAACGGCGTCATCCTCTCCGCCGAGCGGGCAGACTGACGGCGCCTCAGCGACAGTGCCGCGGAGCGGCAGTCCGCGGAGCGGCAGTCCGCGGAGCGGCAGTCCGCGGAGCGGCGGTCAGCGAAGACGCCTTCAGAGCCCCGTGACCCTGAGATCGCGCGGATACTCCACGACGTAAGCCACGTCGATCTCCTTCTCCTCGCCGGGTCCGGCCTCGACCTTCAGGGCGAAGCGCCCGGAATCGTCCCGCTCCATCCTGTCGCCCCATTCCTTGGCGTCGGGCTTCTGCTCCTTCACCGCGATGTCCTCGTGGCCCGAGACGGGGAAGCAGTCCTTGATCTCCAGCTTCTCCTTGGTCGAGCGCTTGTTCTTCACGACGATCTTGTACTCGAACTCGATGCGCTTGCGTTTGCCGCCGAGCCCGGCGGTGGCGTCGAATTTCTTGACGAGGCGGTACTCCGCCTGCATGGCGTCGTCCGCGCCGAGGGAGGCGGTGAACTCCTCGTCCGGCATGACGGGCCCGAAGTCCGCCTCCGCGATGAAGGCGTTGTCGAGGAATATCCTGCTCCGCCCCTGGAGGAAGGGGCTCTTCCCGCGGTTCTTGACCTTGGCCACGAGGAAGGCGCGGTCCTGGACCTTGGGCACGATGATGTAAGAGTACTCCGCGGGGAACTCCTCGAAGGATACGCCCACGCGGTGGGGCTCGCCGTCGGAGGGTATACCCGCTCCGCCCGGCACGATGAAGACGACGCGGGCGCCCGATCCCTCGATCTCCGCCGCCTCGTATTCCATCGGCGCCTCGTCGTAGTCATCCGCTTCGGCCATGACGGCGGGAGCGGGCGCGCCGCTCGCGACCGCGTCGCGGAGCGAGAGGCTCTCTTCCGCCATCATCATGCGCTTGGCCTTGGGCGCGCCGCCTCGATAAGCCTGGGGAGGCGGGACCCAGGCCGAGAGCCGCCAGGGATTCAGGACGGGAACGGTACCGCTCACGGCGGGACGCGCCGTGGAGAGCCGGAGCGAGACGCCGTCCCAGGCCTCGCCCGAATTCTGCGACACCATCGCCTGGTACGCGATGGCCACGACGCGCTTCTCCATGGAGGCGCGGACGTCGTAAACGGGGCGCCAGGACGGGCCCATGACGACGTAGGAGAGCCTGAGGACGCACTCGCCCTTCTCGTCGGCGCCGCGCTCGACGATGGCCTCCACGCGGTTCCGCTCCCTGCTGCCCCGTCCGCCCGCCGCCGCGAGCCTGGCCTCGAGCGTCGCCCGCCGCTCCCCGAGCTCCCTGAGCTCGGCGTCCCGCTCCCGGATCTCGGCGTCCAGGGCGCCTATGCGCGTTCGGTAGAACTCCACCATCTTCACCCAGGCGTCGGGGCTGAATTCCTGCGCGCCGGGCTTGCCCGATTCGGCGGCCGTCAGCTTGGCCGCGATCTTCTCCACGAAGGCGCGCTCGGACTTGGCCTGGGCCTTGCGCTCCTCGGTCTCCCTCGCGGAATCCGAAAGGTCGCGGGCTTCGCGCTCGAGGCCGCGCTTCTCCTCCTCGGGCACCTCGTCGAAGGAGAGGCGCTTCCACGCGATGTCCTTGAGGCGCGCGCCCGAGCCCGAGAGCTGGACGGACTCCGCGTCCATGGCGTCGGGGAGGGGCTCGAAGACGACGAGGCTCTCTCCCGGGGGCAGGGCCAGGCGCGCCTCCCTCGTCACGAGCGCGCGGTCGGAATAGACCGTCACCTCGACGACCGTCGATCCTGAATCGATCGTTCCCTGCGATCCGGCCATGGCCACCTCCTCGGGGATGGAACGACTCTACATCGGCGCCGCCGGGGGCGCAAGCCGATGAGGCGCGGTCGATGCGAGGTTGCGGGGGAGGCGGGGACGGTCCGCGGCGCCCGAGCGCTCAGATCCGGGCGATGGATTCCAGCTTCGAGATGGCGAACTGGGCGACCTTGACGATGATGCCGAAGGCGAGTCCGGAGACGATGGCGGCCAGGAGGTCGGTGCGCACCGCGGATTCCCGCTCCGCGTCGGCGGCGCGCGCGACGACCTCGACGAGGACGAAGGTGAGGACGATCATGAAGGCCAGCGCGAAGGCGAGGTAGAAGCCGCCGAAAGATCCCACCCAGCGGTAAAGGGCGTCCGTGAGGAAGTAGATGCCCGCGGCGAGCGTCGAACGGAGGAAGGACGAGGCGTACTGGCCCGCCCGGACGCCCTTGATGAAGAGCGGCGAGGCGGCGAGCACGGCGACGAGGACGAAGGTGCCGATGGTCACGCCGAAGGCGGTATGGCCGGACAGGGTCCCGTTGAGCGAGTCCAGCTTCTCGTTGACGACCGCGATGAGGCCGTCGAAGGGATGGAACAGGACTTGCACGAGGGCCAGGACGCCGAGGACCCCGAGGAGGACGACCCCAGCGATGATGACCTTGAGGAGGAAGGAGGCGGCGCGTTTCATGCCCGCCACCCTAGGCGTTCCGGGCTCTGAGGGTCAAGGAGCGCCTATTTTTTCCTTAATGCCGGATTCCGGGCGCCGATAATCGAAGGGAATCCTTCGAGGAGGTCCGCCTTGAAAAAAACGATCGCGGTCGCGGCGCTGACGCTCGCGTGCCTCGTCCCTCTCGCCCTTCAGGAATCCGGCGCGCCCGTGGCGCTCGGCGAGGGCGAAGCGCCCGCGGTGATCGAGCTCAATCCGGTCGCCCAACCCGAGGCTTCACCTGAGCCGGCGGCGGACATCGACCTCGAGACGGAGGCCGATCCTTCGCCTTCCCCCGAGATCGCCGAATCGGATTCGGATGCGCCGTACGAGGACTTGGCCTCCCCGCCTCCGCTCGAAGCCGAACCGGAGGCCGTGACCGAGGCGGAGCCCGTCCCGGAGGAGGCCGCCGCGGAAGCCGTTTCCGATACGGAACCCGCGGCCGAGACCGAGACCGAACCTTTCGCGGTCGAGTTCGCGTCGCCGGACGCCTCGGCGGAAACCGCGGACGCGTCCCCTGTCCCGGCCGCTGATTCGGCTTCAGCCCCGGGATCTCGGACCGAGAGCGAATGGCAGGTCGAGCTGGAAAAAGCCCTCGCCGAGCTCGACGCCTCGAACAGGAAAATCGACGAACTCGAACTCCAGATAGAATCGCTCACCGCCGAGGTCGCCATCGGCAAGGCCGCCCTCGCCCAGTCGGGGAGCAAGAACGTCGCGCTCGAGGGCGACATCAAGCGGCTCGAGGACGAGATCGCCGCCCTCAAGAGCCAGCGCTCGGGCCTCACGGGCGCCAAGGCGGTGGACGCCTGGGACTTCGATCGGAGCGCCTTCAGCCGCACGCTTCTCTCGGGATTCGCGGGAGCCAAGCCCGCCACCGGGAAATGGAACGTGACCGCGGGAAAGGCCTCGCAGACGAACGGCCGCGAGTACTTCGCCAAGCTGAGGCTTCCCGTCCAGCAGGGCAGGAAGCGCACGCTCTACTCGTTCACCGCGAAGGGCGGTCCCAAGGGCTGGACCGGCGTCGGTCTCCACTTCTTCATCTCGGGGAAGACCGTTCGTTACAGTTACGGCGAGGGGAAGAGCCTCCTCCTCTGGTTCACACGCGACCCCGCCTCCTATCGCGACAAGTCGACCTACCTCCAGCTCTACCGCTCGGACGGACTCGTGCAGATGGAGCAGGTGTTCTCGGGCGAGCTCTCGAACGACATGGCCAAGCCCTTCAAGGTCGAGATCCTCTACGATCCCGCGCGGGAGTACGTCCTCGTGGCCGTCGACGGATCCGTCCGCGTCGTCTACAAGACCTTCTTCGGGATCGACGACGGCGTCGGCGTCGCGCTCAGGACCCTCGGGCCGGGCTGCGAGTTCTCCGATTTCTCGGTGAGGGTCGAACCCTAGCAGGTTGTTGAAATACTCGAAGCATTCCAACAACCTGCCATGCAATTCCTCGAGAACCTGACGGTTCTCTACGCAATTGCGAAATCAAGGCAGTGCTAAGAAAGACTCCATTGTCTTTTTTAGCACTCTTCTCGGGAAGAAGCGGCCGCCCCGTCGACTTTGGCGGGGCGAGCGGCCGTTCAAGCCCGCTCATTCATCCCCGGCCTCGAGCGCGTCCGGCCAGCGGCCGAGCACGGCCCGGACGCAGGCCTCCTCCCGCTCCTCCCAATTCCCCCGCACGATGATCGGCTCGATGCCCCGCTTCGAGAGCTCCGCGAGCATCTCGTCGCGGTGCGCCTCCCGCCGTTCGCGGGAGAAGCGCTGGGGATCCTCCACGTAGGGGACGTCGACGTCGAAGAAGAGGTACAGGTCGAAGGCGTTCGCCTCGAGGACCCTCCCCGGGACGTCGAGGTCCAGGCCGAGGAGGAGCTTCGCGTAGTAAACGGTCGTCACGCAGTCCGAGTCGACGAAGAGGAGCCTCCGCGCGCGCGGCAGGGCTTCCTCGATGGCTTTGGCGTGCTCCTCGAGGATGGTCGGCATGAGCTCGGCGGAGAGGCCGCGCTCGTCGATGAGGGCGCGCGCGACCTCGGGGACGTACGCCGTCCCGAAGCGCTCCGCGAGGATCGCGGCCATGGTCGACTTGCCCGTGCTCTCGGGCCCGTAGAGGCAGACTCTCTTGGCGAAATAGGGCCGAGCCTCGGGGAGGATGAGGTCCCAATGCGCGAAGGGCATGGCGCGGATCATCGTCGCCGAGACCGGGACCGTCCTGCGCGGCGGGTCGAAGGCGACGTGCTCGATCCCCATGTAGTCGGCCACGTAGTCGCCGTAGCCTTCGGAGCTGAAGATGACGGAGGCCTCTGGGTAGCGCCCGGAAAGCCAATGCGCCCAAGCCTTCGACACCTCGCGCGAGGGATAGGGGGCGGAGGGGAGCTCCTCCTCGGTGTAGTCGATGGAGACCTTGGGGTCGCCTGAGAAGGCCTTCTCGAGCCAGGCCCTCCGGAGGGGGCCGGGGATGGGTTCGCCGCGGAGGGCGCCCACGAGGACCGTGAGCCTGTCGCAGCGCTCGCGCGCGAACTCGATGAGCGCCCTGTGGCCGAGGTGGGGCGGCAGGAATTTGCCGATGACGATCCCTTCCCTCACGCTGCTAGGCCTCCTCCGCGGCGCGGTAACCGCGCTCGATCCTGTTCCACTCGAGCCAGCCCGCCGCCGCGATGATCGCGAAGACTAAGTATTCGGCGGCGACGAGCCATACCCCCTGCAGGGCGTAGATGACCATGTCCACGGCGTCGCAGGCGAGCCAGAGGGGCCAGCACTCGCGCTTCTTCCGCGTCATGAGGATCTGAGCCGTCACCGAGAAGACCGTGGTGAGCGAATCGAGGTAGGGGAAGGCCGCGGGCTCGGGGAAGGCGGCCGGCAGGATGACGTGCGCGCGCGAGGAGAGGAGGCCGAGGGCGAGGGCGGCGGCGAGGCTCGCGACGAGGGTCGTCGATCGTTCCCGCTTCCCGAGCGCGCTCACCTTGAGCTCGTCGCGCTTGTCCGCCTCGGCCACGCTGCGGGGACGGGCCCAGCGGTACCAGCCGTACGCGGTGGAGGCGATGAAGAAGACCTGGAGTGCCATGTCGGCGTAGAGCCTGACCTGGTAGAAGAGCACGAGGAAGAAGAGCGCGTTCACGAGGCCGAGCGGCCAGGTGAGGATGCGCGCCCGCGCGGCCCAGACGACGCAGGCCATGCCCGAGAGCGTTCCGATCAGCTCACAGAGGCTCATCTCGTAGGAGAAGGCGCGGAAGATGACGAAGTCGACGCTGAAGAGCGCGTTAAGCAGCGGCATCCCGATCACTCCTCCTTGATGAAGGGCCTGACCTTGCCGGCCTCCGGCCCGCTCGACGCGAATCCCGCGCTCACCGTCGAAATCCCCGGCGATCCGAAGAGGGCGTCGATCCTCCGCGCGATGGCCGCCTCGTCGAGCGGAGCGAGGGCCTCGCACTCGAGGAGGCAGGAACCGTCCTTCCGCTGGGTAAAGCGGAAGGAGCCGATCGGCTCGCGCCGCGCGATCCCCGCGACGTCCACGGGGTTGACCCTGCCGCCATCGGGTCGGTCGAAGACGACGAGGCTCCGCGCCTCGAGGGCGCGAAGGAGGGGGCTCTCCTCGCCGCAGGGACAGGGGGATCCGTCCAGGATCGCCGTGTCGCCCGTCCGGTAGCGGAGAAGCGGGACGAAGGGGTTGCGGCCGCCCGTCGCGCAGATCTCGCCCCGCTCGCCTGAGCCCGCGGGCATGCCCTCCGCGTCCAGGCACTCGATGAGGAGATCCGTCGGCAGGACGTGGTAGGAGCCGGGATTCGCTGGACACTCGTAACCGATGGGCCCCGTCTCGTTGAGCGAGTACATCTGCGCGACGCGGACGCCGAAATGCGCTTCCACGCGCGCGCGGACGGGAGCCTCCATGGCCACCGCCGTCGAGAGGAGGATCCTCGGCCCGCGGCGGATCCCTGCGTCGATCGCGCCCAGGTACGCGTAGGGGTCCCCCGAGAGGAAGAGCGGGTCCATGTCCGCGACATAGCGCGCCCTCGCCTCCGGACTCCGCCATTCCGTTCCCCTCAGGTTCACCTTGGCGAATCCCGCGCCGTCCAGGACCGAATGGACCGCGTGGTACGCGATGGTGCGCGCCTGGTCGCAGATTTGGATGGCCGCGACGCGCCTGGATGAAGTGGATTCCCGGAGGCCGTGGCGCTCGAGGACGTAGGCGATCATCGGATCGTAGCAGGCGACGGCCTTGGGGTGGTTGGGCGCCGGGACGGGATGGCCCGTGGTGCCCGCGGTGGGGTTCACGACGAGTCGGTCAAGGTCCTCGTCCGCGGGAACGATCTCGTGAATGCGCGCGCGCATGTCCGGCCGGGACATCGTCTCGATCGAGTCCCAATCGCGGAGGGGATCCTTCCCGGCGAGCGCGCGGGCGAACCAGGCGGAGCGACGCGCCATGGCCGCGGCGAACTCCGCTGCTCGCGGGAAGGACTCTCCCCTCCGCGCCCGCCCGCGGTCTCGGAGAGCGCGCGCGAATTCCTCGATGAACGGGAGGTCGTCGTCCATGACGCGGTCGCCGCAGACGGCGTTCCACCGCGGCGCGTCGGGATGCTCGCCCATGAAGCGGTAGGTCTCCATCCACTCGGACCGCATCAGCGGGACGCGGACCAGGATATCCTCGGGCACCAAAGGTCCTTCCATCACTCCCTCGACATCTTCGAGGCCGCTTCCTCGGCCGCCGCGCGTTCCATGGCCTCGCGGAGCTCCCTCGCCCGCTCCTGGGCCTTCCTGCTCAGCTCGACGAGCCGCGCGCGTTCCACGGAGTCCACCGCCGCGAGCCTGTCGATCGCGGCCGCCTCGTTCTCCCCCTCGGGCCTGAGCCCGAGGAGCGCGAGGCAGAGGCGCGCGAGCTCCTCGCGGCGCTCGCCGTCCGAACGGAATTCCTCCGCGTCGACCGCGGCGGAGAGCGCCTTGAGCCTCCTCGATCCCGGAAGCGCGAGGAGCCGGTCCGCGAGGTCCTTTCTCCCCTTGAACCAGGGATCGGAGGCGATGAGGAGCGAGAGCGCGGCGATCCGCCTCCGGTTCCGGTCTCGGCCGATCGCGTCCTCGACGGCGTCGAGCCTCTCCGCTTCGGGATACCCTCCCGCCATGGCCTCGAACGCGTCTCCCGCGAGGGCCTTCGCGTTCGCGGCGCCGTCGAGCCAGGCGTCGTCCGCCTCCATGAGGCGGCGCGTGATCCGCTCGAGCGGCGGTCCCTCCTCGAGCCGAGCGCCCTTTCCGTCGGGGCTCGCGTCGGCCGCGCGCGCTTCGTCGATCATCGGACCGCTCCCTGCCGGCGTTCGCCCGCCGCGTCTCCGTAAGTCTTCCGCGAGAAGGCCCGCGCGTAGGCGGCCAGGTCCTCCCAATCCGAGATGGGCGCGATGTCCCAGCCCATCTCCGCGGCCTCCGCGTAGAAGCCTTCTGTCCCGACGAGCGAGGGCGGTATGTTGAGCGCCATGCTCCCGCCGCCGCCCGCCGCCGCGAGGGCCTTCCGCGCGATCTCCTTCCCCGATCCGCCGCGTTCGTCCTTGTCGAAGAGCGTCGTCACGCCGTCGTCGGAGATGATCATGACGTGGGTCCTCCTCCTCGGCTTCGAGTCGACGTAGGTGTCCCTGAGCTTGTGGATGGGAAAAGCCGTGCAGCCGCCGATGCAGCCCGTGACCACGGCCAGGATCGCGTCGGCGTTCCGGACGAAGCCGTCCGTGCTCCTCCATTGGCGGGGTCCGGACCAGAGCGTCGCCTGCACGCTCGCGCCCGCGCGAAGGGCGGAGAGGGCCATGATCGTTCCCGCGAGCGCGAGATGCGAAAGCTCCCTCTGCGGATCGGGCATGGATCCCGAGCTGTCTATGTAAATGTCGAGGTCGAGCGGCTCGCGGCCCTCGTCCCGCCCCTCGTCGACGGCGTAGTCGCGTTCCAGGATCGTGTAGCCCGGGATCAGGACCGGCGACCGCATGACCGATTCTATCCACGAGGCCTCGTCGAGCGGATCCCCGGGATCCAAGACGCTGAAGCCCTCGGCCTCGGGCTCGCCCATACGCCGTTCCGTGATTTTCGGGAAGGGGACGAGGTGCGGCGCGGCCATCGCCCGGTAGTACGCGGCCGCCGCCTTGTCCGCGCCCGCCTCGATCCCGAGCTCCGCGAGTATCTCGCCGTACTCGAAGGGGATCTTGGCGTTCGAGGCGCTCCCTCCCGGATCCTCCGCCTTCTCCCCGAGCCCCTCGAGCGCGGGATGCACCGCGTCCTCCGAGCCGTCATCGTCGAGCACTCCCGCGGGCAGCTCGCCCGCGGACCCGGCGCCGGGCGCGGTGGCGTCGAGGACGAGGCGTATCCTGCCCTTGGCCGCGTCGCGGAGCTCCTGGTCCTTGAGGAGATATGGCAGGCAAATGGCGGCGAACCTCCCCGCCCCGCGCCACCACTCCGTCCGCCATGAACGCGCGAGCCCCGCCGCGAGGCGCGCGTCCGCCTCGATGCCGTCGTCGATCTCGCCCTTCGCGAGCCGCCCCTTCATGAGCGACCAGAGGATCTCGTAGGTCCTGAGGTAGAAACGCCAGAGCGCGTCCTCGCCGTCGGAGCCGATCCGCTCGTAGACCTCCTCCATCCTGTATCCGCTCTCGCGCTTCAAGCGGTCGTTGATGAGGAGATCGGTCCAGAGGTTCCCGATCATCGGCGCGTAGGCCTTCATCGTATAAAGCGCCTTGCGAACGCGGAGCGACATCCGCGCCGCGTCCTCGAGGTTGGCCGGGCAGTAAACGTGATGGCCCGCCTCGTGCGCGAGGATCTCGCGTCCGTAATCGCCGAGCCCGCAGCGCTCCACGGCCTCGGCGTCGATGACGACGACGTGGTCGCCGAGCCTGATCATGGCGAAGGATCCCCGGAGGCCTTCCTTCGACGCGTCCTCGGAGCTCATCGCGATGAAGGGAGTCCTGAGCCGCACGTAGAAGCCCCAGGCCGCGAGGGCCTCGGGCCAGACGGCTTCCCAGGCCGACGCGATTCCCGCCCTCGACGGCGAACCGCCCGGCGCGGAGCCGCGGACCTCGGCGTCGGATTTCCTTCGGGCCGTTCCGCTCTTAGGCAAGGGCCCTCCCCGCCACGAACACAGCGTAGCTGTAGGGGCTCGTGAGGCAGAGCGTGTCCCCGTCGGAGGCGGCCGAGGAGATGCCGCGGGGGAAGGCCGCGCGCAGGTCGAAGGAGAGCCCCTTCGTCCTGATCCTCGTCGGCCCGCTTCCGTCGGCGTCGACGAGCCAGGGCCCGTCGACGGTCCGGCTCGCGGAAGCGCGCGCGTCCTCGGGCGCCGGGGACGAGCGGCGTTCGAGCGTTGATCCGTAGCGGTCGGGCCTTAAGGCGAAGGAAGCCCTGCCGTCCGTCACGATGAACTCGCCTCCGATCCTCGAAACCGTCGGCGGGCCGAAGAAACGCCCGCCCAGGCCGGCGAAGCCACCGACGCGCTCCATGACGATGCGCTCCTCGCCCGAGCCACGCGCGAGGGCGTCCGGGAAAGACCAGGGGCGCTCGCCGAGCTCGCGCGCGAAGGCCGCCATGTCGCGGCCTGAGAGAGCGGACCCGGGCAGGCCCAAGACGCTCGCGGCCATCGCTCCCTCCATCGCGACGAGCGATTCGAGGGCCGCGTCGCGGTACGCGGCGAATCCCGCCGTCCAGGCGGCGACGAAGCCGCACCGCGCGAGCGTTTCAGCGTTCGGCGCCCCGTCGAGCCGTTCCATCGCGGCCTTCCATCGCATCGCTCCCTCGCGGCTCTCCGTCCTGAGCCGGTAGAAGGCGTTCATGAGCATCTCCGCGGCCGCGTCGGGCGAGGCGACGAGGCTCCCGATCCGCGACGCGAGGAGCTCTCCCGAGCCCGCCGCGTACGATTCCGCCTCGGCATCGCCTTCCCCGGCTCCCCTGAAGGCGCCGTTCGCCGCGAGGCCGGCGCAGGCCACGAAGATCGCGCGGAGGACGGCGCGGGCCGGAGCCCCTCCGCCCGCGCGCTCGAGGGCGGAAAGCGGAGCGGCGACGGCGAGCGCGAAGCCGCGGGAGAAATCCTCGGCGCTGAACGAGGGCGAGGCGAGGCGCGCGCGGGCGACGATCGCGTTGAGCGCGGCGCGCTCCCGGGAGAGGAATTCCAGGGCGAGGGGGCCGCTCAGTCCTTCCACTCGAGCCACCGCAGGTAATTGCCGTACCGCTGATGGAGGTACTTGAGGGCGAGCACGTCGTCGAACATAGGCCCGTGGAATTTCTTGTTCTGCGCGAACGAGGCCATGACGCGCTCGATCCTCTGGATCGCGGCGCGCGCGGCCTTCTCGGTGACGCCCTCGAGGCCCTTCCCGAATTCCGCGAGGATCTCGCCCACCTCGTCCTTGGCGTCCCGTCCCAGGGCGTCGTACTCGGCGCAGGAAAGGTCGAAGAGCTTCCTGATCCAGCTCACGCGGTCGATCGCGTAGGCCTCGTTCCCCTTCTGCGCGAAGAAGGGCGCGTTCCTGTCCGGCACGAGCTTGTCGTGGAGGACGAAGGGGAGGATGTTCCGGACGTCGTCGAACCCGACCTCCTCCTTGCCGCGGAAGTACGCGAGGGCCTTGGCGAAGATCATGACGGTCATGAGGACGCGGACGGAGAAGCCGTTCCTCGTCTGGTTCCCGAGGTCCTTGATGCGGTCCTTGCCCGTATCCATGAAAGCCAGCGACTCGTCGGGGAGCGACGAGAGCTTCACCGTGTCCTTCGTCTTGTACTCGAGCTGGACCGCCGCGGCCTCCGCGAACTCGAACTGCGACGAGAAGAACTCGATGCGCTTCAGTACGGGCTCCGGCATGGCGACGCGGAGGATCCCGGCGTACATCTCGTCGAGCTCGCCCGCGGAGAAGACGATCTCCGGAGGCACCAGGTCCTCGGGCTTGGCCCCGGCCTCGATGCGCTCGAGGAGGCCCGGAATGAAGCGCGAATTGAAGTGCAGGGACTTCACCGTGATGTCGATGCGGTCCCGGAGGGCCTCGATGACCTGGTAGGTGCCCCCGCCCGCGTCGTCGTTCGCGGTGAGGAACCAGGCCGCCTCGGGGCACTCGTAGACCTGGTCCAGGACCTCCGCGTAGTTGTCCGCCATCACCGTGAGGAGGGCGCTCTGCGTGCGCGTGGGGATGCGGTTGTACTCGTCGATGATCTTGACGCGCATGGAGAGCCAGGCCCGCCACGCGATGCGGATATCGTCGAAGGACTTGGCGTTCACTAAGTCGGAGGGGAGCGGATTCCCCAGGAGGTCCGTGACCGTCATCTGGGGCTGGCCGTGCTGGATCGCCTTCCGGATGTCCTTCATCCCGTAGCCCGCGATGAGGCCCATCATCACGGCGCTCGTCGTCTTCCCGCGGCCGGGCCCGCCCACGATCAGGCAGCGACGCCTCGTCGCGAGGTTGAGGAGGGGGAGGAGGATGAAGCTGCAGAAGCTCTGCCCGGAGGGGAAGACGATCCGCGAACGCGAGTCGCCGAGCTCGTACTCGCGCGAGGGGCCGTCCGCGTACTCGATGTCGCAGAAGGGGCTGATGACCGCGACGTTCGTGAGCCAGAAGTAGGCTTTCCGGAGCTTCTCGTCCAGCCCGTACCCCGCCTCGGCCGCGGTCCCGGTCCCGCTCGACCCCGCCGGCCCCCGGTACAGGTCCATTGCGTCGAAACCCTTGCCCGCGCCCTTCCCGGGCGCAGTGGGCGACGCCGATACCTTCCGCGATTTCTGGATGTAGTCCATGGAACCCCCGTGCCGCGTCCGCTCAGGCAGTATACACGCGCTCCGCGGCCCGCGCCATCGGTTCCCCCGCTTTCCCCGATGCCGTCCGCCGTCTCCGTTGCCGCGACGCCTCGCGGGGAGTATGATGCCCGCATGCCCCGCTTCCCGCGCGCCGAGCTCCTCTGGGAGGACGATCGTTTCCTCGCCCTCGACAAGCCCGAGGGGCTGCCCGTCATCGCCGGGGAGGGGAGCAGGGAGCGGACCCTCCTGGACGCGGCCACCGCCATCGTGAAGCGCCGCAATCCCCGGGGCCGCGCCGCCGTCGTGCACAGGATCGACAAGGGCACCTCGGGCGTCGTCCTCTTCGCCAAGGACGCCTTCGCCAAGAAAGCCGCCATGGGCTCCTGGGACGACATGGTCGTCGAACGCCGCTACGCCCTCGTCATCGAGGGGAGGCTCCGCGCCGTTTCGGGCAGGTTCGAGGATTTCCTCGTGGCGGGGGAATCCGGCCGCGGCCAGACGCGCGTCCGCGTCTCGAGGAGCGGCGACCGGAGGGCCCTCAAGGCCGTCACCGACTGGGAGGTCGTCCTCGACGGCGACCGTCGGCAGCTCGTCGAGGCGATTCTATTGACCGGGCGCAAGCATCAGGTGCGGGTCCAGTTCGCCGCCGCGGGCCACCCCGTCGCGGGCGACGCCCTCTACGGCGCCCGCGGAGATCCCTTAGGCCGCCTTTGCCTCCACGCCTGCGCGATCGAGTTCCATCATCCCTTCACCCGCGAGCTCGTCCGCGTCGAGAGCCCCCCTCCCCCGTCCTTCCGCCGCCTCGTCGAATCCGGGAGATGATCGACCCGCAGACGTCAGATCGCATGGTAGGCTCAGCCGGAAAAGAAAAAGCCCGAGGAGTTGTTAGCTCGCGCAGCGAGCGGTGCGACGAGGGCTTTTTCTTTTCCGGCGATCGCCTAGCTATCGATGATCTGCTCGTCGATCGGCTTGCCCCCCGGCACCATGGGCAGCACCTTCTCGTCCCGGTCCAGCACGCAATCGATGACGGCCGGCTTCCGCTCGGCGATCGCCGCGTCGAAGGCCTTGGCGAAGGAGGCCTCGTCGGTCGCGCGGAATCCGCGGACGCCGTAGGCATCCGCGAGCTTCACGAAATCGGGGGGCCGGTCGAGCGTCGTCTCCGAGTAGCGTTCCTGGTAGAAGAGCTTCTGCCATTGCCGCACCATGCCCAGCACGCCGTTGTTCATGACGAGGATAATGATCGGAATATCGTAGTGCGATATGGTCGCGAGCTCGTTGCAGTTCATCCTGAACGAGCCGTCGCCCGCGACGTGGACCACGCGCTTCCCGGGCATCGCCGTCTGCGCGCCCATCGCCGCCCCGGTCCCGTAGCCCATGGTCCCGAGCCCGCCCGACGAGATGAAGGTCCTCGGCTCGGAGAAGGGATAGAACTGCGCGGCCCAGAGCTGGTGCTGGCCCACCTCCGTGGTGATGATCGCGTCGTCGCCGAGTCGCTCGCGGACGCGCTCCAGGATGAAACGCGGGTGCAGGTCCGTCTTCCGCGAATGGGCCTGCGGCACGTGCTTCTTCCAGCCCTCGACTTCGTCGTTCCATTCGGAACGCGGACGCTGCTTCACGAGGGGGAGGAGCATGGACAGGACCGCCTTCGCGTCGCCCGTCACGTGGCGCCAGACGCGGACGGTCTTGTTGATCTCGGCCGCGTCGATGTCGATGTGGATGACGCGGGCGTTCACGGCGAAGCGCTTCGGATCGGAGATGACGCGGTCGGAGAAGCGGGCGCCGATAGCGAGGATGAGGTCGGCCTTGGTGGCGGCCATGTTGGAGGCCTTGGTCCCGTGCATGCCGATCATGCCCGTGCTGAGGGCGTGGCCGGCGGGGAAGCACCCCTGCCCCATGAGGGAGCAGGCCACGGGAGCCTCGAGCCTCTCGGCGATAGCCCTGAGCTCCGCGGAAGCGCCCGACGAGATAATGCCGCCGCCCGCGAAGATGAGGGGGCGCTTGGAGGCGTTGATCGCCTCGGCCGCCTCGCGCACGAGGCCCGCGTCGATCCCCTCCTCGGGCTTCGGGGAGGCGACGCGCCCGCCGGGAACGTACTCGGCCTCGATAGCGGTGACGTCCTTGGTGATGTCGACGAGGACCGGCCCCGGCCTCCCCGACCTCGCGATGGCGAATGCCTCGTGCATCGTGCGCGCGAGGTCCTGGACGTCCTTCACGATGTAGTTGTGCTTGGTGATGGGGCCGGTGACGCCCGCTATGTCCACTTCCTGGAAGCTGTCCTTCCCGAGGAGGGCGACGGGCACGTTGCAGGTTATGGCGACCATGGGGATCGAATCCATGTAAGCGGTCGCGATCCCGGTCACGAGGTTGCAGGCGCCGGGACCGGAGGTGGCCATGCAGACGCCCACCTTGCCCGAAGCGCGCGCGTAGCCGTCGGCGGCGTGCGCCGCTCCCTGCTCGTGCGCGGTGAGCACGTGGCGGATCTCGCCCGAATGCTTGTAGAGCTCGTCGTATATGTTGAGGATCGTGCCCCCCGGATACCCGAAGACCACGTCGACGCCTTCCTCGATGAGGCACTTGATGACGATCTCGGCGCCCCTGATTCTCATGCCTTTCCTCCCTTGCCGCCGGGAACGAGCCCGAGCTGCGCCCCGATCTCCCTGATGAGCTTGTATTCCACGGAATCCACGAGGGCCCTCCAGGAGGCCTCGATGATGTCGGTAGAGACGCCCACGGTGGTCCAGATGTCCTTGCCGTCCGAGGACTCGATGAGCACGCGCACCTTGGCCGCGGACGCGGCCTGGCTGTTGAGCACGCGCACCTTGAAGTCCGTGAGCCGCATCGACTTCAGCGAGGGGTAGAAGCGCTCGAGCGCCTTCCTGAGGGCCCGGTCGAGGGCGTTGACGGGGCCGTCCCCCTCGGCGGCGGTGAGCTCGGTCTGGCCGTCCACCTCCACCTTGATCATGGCCTGGCTCCCCTCGTCCGCGCTCGGCCGCTCCCCGATGATCCTGAAGCGCTCCAGCTTGAAGAGCGGCTTGTAGATCCCGAGCTCCTTCCTGACGAGGAGGTCGAAGGAGCCCTCGGCGCCCTCGAACTGGTAGCCTTCCTGCTCGAGCTCCTTGAGCCGCGCGACGATCCTCGCGACCACGGGGTCGTCCCTTCCCACGCCGGGATCCACGCGGTGGATCTTCTCCATCACCGCGCTCCTCCCCGCCACCTCCGAGAGGAGGACGCGGCGCTCGTTACCGACGGACTCGGGCGCCACGTGCTCGAAGGAGGCGGAGTGCTTGAGGACGCCGTCCGCGTGCATCCCCGCCTTGTGCGCGAAGGCCTTGGTCCCAACGTAAGGGAGATCGTCGGGGAGAAGGAGGTTCGAAACCTCGGCGATCGACCTCGCGCATTCGGTGAGGCCGAGCATGGCCTCGTCGGAGACGCAGGGCTTCCCCATCTTGAACTGGAGGTCGGGGATGACCGTGGAGAGATTGGCGTTCCCGCAACGCTCTCCGAAGCCGATGAAGGTCCCCTGCACGTGGACGGCTCCCGCGGCCACGGCCGCGAGGCTGTTCGCCACGGCGAGCCCCGAGTCGTTGTGCGTATGGATTCCCACCGCGACGGAGCCCGCGAGCGCGACGGCCTCCGCGGCGGCCTTCGAGATCGTCTCGGGAAGGCAGCCGCCCTTGGTATCGCAGAGCGCGAGGCAATCGGCGCCCGCCTCCAGGGCGGCCCCGAGCGACTTCATGGCGTAATCGCGATTCGCGATCCACCCGTCGAAGAAGTGCTCGGCGTCGTAGATGACGCGCTTCCCCTTCTTCCGGAAGAATTCGATCGTCTCCCGGATCATCGCGAGGTTCTCCTCGAGCGTGGTCCGTATGATGTCGGTGACGTGGAGCGTCCACGACTTCCCGAAGATGACGACGACGTCCGTCCCGGCGGAGAGGAGGCTCGCGATGCCGGGGTCGTCGGCTACCGCGACGCCCTTCCGCCTCGTGGCGCCGAACGCCGCTATGCGGGAGCTCCTCAGCTTGAGCTTCGCCGCCTCCTTGAAGAACTCGATGTCCTTGGGGTTCGATCCGGGGTTCCCCGCCTCGACGAGGGGTATTCCGATGGAATCGAGGGCCTCGAGGACGGCGAGCTTGTCCCGCACGGAGAACGATATCCCCTCGGCCTGGGCGCCGTCGCGCAGGGTGGAATCGAGTATCTCTATGACGCCGCTCATGCGCCGCTCCTTCCGAGCCCGGCGACCATCGCGTTGATCGCCTGGACGTACGCCATGATCGAAGCCTCGACGATGTCCGTCGAGAGCCCGCGGCCGTTGTAGGACTCGCCCTCGCTCGCGATTTTCACCGTCGCCTCGCCCTGCGCGTCGGCGCCGCCCGTCAGGGCGTTGAGCGAGAAATGCTCGAGCTCGCTCTGCTTCCCGACGATCTTGTCGATGGCCTTGAAGGACGCGTCTATGGGGCCGTCCCCGACGGCGACGCGCTCGGAATCGGTGCCGTCCCTCAGCTTGAGGCGCACCGTGCTCGTGGTGGTGATGGTGTTGCCCGAGGTGATCACGAAGCGGTCGAGCCTGTATATTTCCTCAGGCCGCCCCTCCGCGCCGAGCGCGAGGGCCTCGATGTCGCGGTCCGACACGGTCTTCTTGCGGTCGGCGAGGACCTTGAAGCGCTCGAAAATGGCGTCGACCTCGGCCTTGTCCGGGCTGAAGCCGAGCTCCGCGAGGCGCTCCTCGAAGGCGTGCCTCCCCGAGTGCTTGCCCAGCACCATCTTGTTGCGGGGGAGCCCGATGGACTCGGGCGTCATGAGCTCGTAGGTCGCGCGGTTGGCCATGACGCCGTGCTGGTGTAGCCCGGCCTCGTGCGCGAAGGCGATCTCGCCCACGATCGCCTTGTTCGGCTGGACGTCGACGCCCGTCACTTGCGAGACGAGCCTGCTCGCGGGGTAGATCTTGGCGGCGTCGACGCGGCAATCCGCGCCGCCGAAGGAATCGGGCCTGGTCCGGAGGTTCATGACCACCTCCTCGAGCGCCGCGTTCCCCGCGCGCTCCCCGAGCCCGTTGATCGTGCACTCCGCCTGTCCCGCGCCCGCCCTGACGGCGGCGAGGGTGTTGGCGACGGCGAGCCCGAGGTCGTTGTGGCAATGCACCGAAATCACGGCCTTATCGATATTGGGGACGCTTCCCGCGATTCTTGCGACGAGGGCCCCGAATTCCTCCGGCTGCGCGTAGCCCACCGTATCGGGCACGTTGATGGTCGACGCGCCGGCCGCGATCACCGCCTCGAAGACACGGCAGAGGAAATCGGGATCGGAGCGCGACGCGTCCTCGGCGGAGAACTCGACGTCGGGGCAGAGATTCCTCGCGTAGCGCACCATGGCGACGGCCTGCTCGAGGACGGCATCCGGCTTCATCTTGAGCTTGAACTCCATGTGGATGGGGCTCGTCGCTATGAAGGTGTGGATGCGCGGCCTCGCGGCCTCGCGCACGGCTTCCCACGCCCTGTCTATGTCGCGCTCTATCGCTCGCGAGAGGCTCGCCACCGTGCAATTCCGCACCGTCCGCGCCACCTCGCGGACGGACTCGAAGTCGCCGGGGCTCGCGATGGCGAAGCCCGCCTCGATGACGTCGACGCTCAGGGCCTCGAGGGCCTTGGCCACCTCGAGCTTCTCCTCCAGGTTCATCGAGCATCCCGGGGCCTGCTCCCCGTCGCGCAGCGTCGTATCGAATATCTTCACGGTCCTGGACATGCCCTACCCCCTCAGGCTTCCCTCGCCGCGCTCGAGGGCGATGATGCCGGTCCTCACCGTCTCCACGATCCCGAAGGGCTCGAGCATTTCGATGAGTCCGTTGATCTTCGCGGGGGAGCCCGTGACCTCCAGCGTGAGGCTCGACGGCCCGACGTCCACGATGCGGCTCCGGAAGACGCTCGATATCTCGAGGACGTGGAGCCGCTGGTCCAATCCCGCCTTCACCTTGATGAGGGCGAGCTCGCGCTCGACGGAGGTCTTCTCCTCGAGCTCGAGGACCGTGACCACGTCGATGAGCTTGGCGAGCTGGTTCTTCACCTGCTCGATCGCGAGGTCGTCGCCGCGGGCGACGATCGTCATCCGCGAGAGCTTGGGGTCCTCGGTCTCTCCTACCGTGAGGCTATCGATATTGAAGCATCGGCGGCTGAAGAGCCCCGAGATCTTCGAGAGGACGCCCGAATGGTTCTGCACGAGCACCGACAGCACATGACTGGTCATAGTAGTACCCCTTGACAATGTTCTGCCTATAGAACAGAATACTATTCCAAGAACAATCGTACTGCCATTCCAGAGCGACTGTCAAGGAAGGGAGCTATCAGCATGGGCTCTGTCCCCGGGAAAACCAACGCACCCGCCGTGGACCGCGCCGCTGCGATCCTGGACATCCTCATGGAACGATCTCCCCGCGCCCTCTCCCTCTCGGAAATCCACAAGACCCTGGGGATCAACAAGAGCAGCGCCCATTCGATCCTCGAGGCCCTCGCGCGGGCGGGGCTCGCGGAGCGGAACGCGGAAACGGCGAAATGGACGCTCGGCTTCAAGACGCTCGAGCTCGGACGAAGCTATTCGCGCGCGTCCTCGTCGGCCTCGGGATTCGCCAAAATCGGCGCCGATATCCGCGCGGCCTGCCGCGAATCCGTCCACTACGCGATCCTCCGCGAGGGACGCGTGCTCATCGTCGCCACGGTCGAGGAACGCTCCCACGCGCTCACGATCGACGCCGTCGCGGGAGACACGGTTCCCGCGCACCGGTCCGCCCTCGGCATCGCGCTCCTCTCCGATTCGAGCGAGGCGGACATTAAGGCGGCCTGCGCGGAGGCCGACCCGGCGGCGGACGAGGACGAGCTCGCTTCGGCCGTCCGCGAATGCGCGAAGGCGCGGGACAACGGCTACGCCTTCACGAACCGCGAGCGGGAAGAGGGGGCCTGCGGCGTGGCCGCGCCCGTGAGGGACGGGACCGGACGCATCAGGGCGGCCATCGGCATGGCCCTTCCCTCACAGCGCATGGATCTCGAACGCAGGGCCTTCCTCGCCGCGGCCCTCATGCGCGGAGCGGCCGCGCTCTCCCAGGAGGACGGATCCCCGGCGCCGAGCCGCTGACGCGCTTCTCCCGAGTATTGACCATGATCGCCCCGCGGCGCATCATTGCCGGACGGAGGAATCATGGATCCATCGACGTCCGCTCCAGCGGCGGGGGACAGGAACAAGCTCATCAAGCGGGCCTCGCTCCTCGCCGCCGTGGTGAACGCGGCCCTCGCCGCCATGAAGATCGCCGCGGGCCTCATGACGGGCAGCCTCGCGGTCCTGGGCGACGGACTCGACTCCTCCACGGACGTCCTCATCGCCGTGATAAGCCTCATCGTCTCCTCGATCATCGCGAAGCCCGCCGACGCGGGCCACCCCTGGGGACACAGCAGGGCGGAGACCATGGCCACCACCGTCCTCGCCTTCCTCCTCTTCTTCGCGGGAGCCCAGCTCGCCCTGGGAAGCGTCCAGAAGCTCCTGCACCCGGAAGCCGCCGAGGTACCGGGGATGCTGGCGCTCGCCGCCACGGGCGTCTCGATCGCGGGGAAGCTCCTTCTCGCCCTCGTCCTCAGGATCCAGGGCAAACGCGCGAACTCGAGCATGCTCTCGGCGAACGCCGCGAACATGGCCGGAGACGTCATCATATCCATCGGAGTGCTCGCGGGCCTCGGCGCCTCCCTCCTCTTCGATTTTCCCGCAGCGGACCCGATCGCGGCCCTCCTCGTCGCCGCCTGGGTCATAAAGACGGCCATCGGCGTGTTCCGCGACGCCAACCTCGAGCTCATGGACGGTATCGAGGGGCGCGGCCCCTATAAGACCGTCCTCGACGCGGCGCTCTCCGTGGCGGGCGTCTCGAGGCCCCACAGGATGCGGATGCGCAAGATCGCGAATCAATGGGACATCGACATGGACATCGAGGTGGACGGGAAAATGACGGTCGAGGCCGCCCACGGAATCGCGCACAAGGTGGAGCGGAGCATACGGGAGCGCCTCCCCGACGTCTTCGACATCATGGTCCACGTGGAACCCGTATCCAAGCGGCATTCCGAAGAGGCGTTTGGCCTCAGCGAGTCCGATATCGGCGGCAAGGCCTGAGCGGGGGTTTTTCCATCCTGAGACCTTGCGCTCCCGCGCCAAAGGTATAAACTTAGGGCTAGATTCTCTCTAAACATCGTCCGGGGGTCCTATACATGCGAAAAACGGCTATCGGCGCGGTCGTCATCGTATCGGTCGCGCTGTTCCTGAGGGGAGGCGTCCTCGCGGCGCAGGACGGAGGGGGCTTCGTCCTCGGCCCGTACGCGCTGAGCATCAACGGCGAGTCCCGGGGCGTCTACGAGAGCGGCTACTTGCCGGATTCAGGCGTCGAGTCCGTGAGCGTATACGAATTCACCCAGACCTTCTCGCTCCCGGAATCGCTGACCGGCGAACGGCTTTCGCTCCTCGTGGGGCCGCATTCCTACCCCTTCGAAATTCTCATAAACGGAAGACTCGTCTATTCGCGGGGCGACCCCGCCGGAAACATCATCAATCCCGTGAGCTACGATCCCTCGACCGCCCCGCTCGATCGCGCGGGCCTGTTCCGCCCGGGCGGAGACGAGATCCTGATCAGGGCATGGGCGACCGCGCAACGGAATCCGCTTTTCAGCGCGGAGATCCTCCCGTACAGGGCGGCCGAAACCGCCTTCTTCTGGCGGAAATTCGCGAATACGGGCATCACGCAAGCCAGCTTCATCGTCGGCGTGGTCATCTTCATATATTTCCTATTCCTCTTCCTCCTTCTCAAGGGGCGGGACAAGCACCATCTCTGGTTCTCCCTCTTCAGCCTCCTCTACTCGATCTGCTATTCGAACATGGCGTTCAATTTCCCGGCCAACTCCTTCCTCCTCCTCGAGAAGATATCGAGGACGGGATTCCTCATAGAGGTGATGGTCCTCGTGTTCTTTTTCACGGATTACCTCGGCATCATGAAGAAGAGCAGGATCGGCACGGCCGTGAAGGCCGTCGACGCCCTCGTCGTCGTCGTCTTCTCCGCCATCCTCTGGACCAGGAAGACCAACATCCAGACGGACGCGGTCTTCTCGCCGCTCATGACCTTCTACATCTTCCCGAACCTCCTCTTCTGCCTCGGGCTCATCATCGCCGCCCTCGTCAAGGAGAAATTCAAGCGCCACAAGGTGACCTTTCTCGCGTTCTCGTCCATCTTCGCCACCGCCGCGCACGACATCTCCTACGTCACCAAGGGAGTCAACCCGTACGCCTTCCTCCTCAGCCTCGGCTTCCTCTCGTTCATCCTGGCCGTCTTCTTCATCCTCGCGGCGGAGCAAGCGCGCCTCGAGTCAGAGGCCCGCTCGCAATCCGCGACGATCGAGCAGCGCGGCAAGGCCATGGCCGTCATCATGGACAAGCTCCGCGCCGCCTCGGGAAGCATCGTTTCCTGCTCGGACCACCTTAAGGAGATTTCCGCCGCGTCCATCCAGGGCGTCAATTCCTACGAGGAGGACAGCCGCGCCATCCAGGAGCTCGTGAGCTCGCGCCTCGGGGGCATCGAGCGCTCCGTGTCCGAGCTCAACGAGAGCCTCGGCAAGAGCGGCACCGTGCTCCGCGAGGCGATCGACAACCAGGCCCGGCTCGTCGACGGGATCGCGCGCTCGGTCGAAGCGATGAACGCGCGCGTGGAATCCATCCGCACGCGGACCGCCTCCTCGGGAGGGCTCGCCACCCACCTCGCCGGAATCGCCCGGGAGAGCTCGGCCGTCATCGACCGCGCCAGGGAATCGATCGACAGGATCAGGGAGAGTTCCGGCTTCATCCGCTCCGTCCTGGACTCGGTCAACGACATATCGGAACAGACCTCGATCCTCTCCATCAACGCCGCAATCGAGGCCGCCCGCGCCGGCGAGGCCGGCAAGGGCTTCACCATCGTCGCATCGAGCATCCGCTCCCTCGCGGGGAAGACCAAGGACACCGTGGATTCGAGCCTCGTCCAGCTCAGCGGCATGAACGAGCTCCTCGAGGAGACGGGGAACCTATCGCACGACGTCGCCGAGGTCCTCGAAACCATCGTGAGGGAATCCGACGAGACGGCGGTTAAGGTCAACGAGGCGTCGGCGGAGGTGGACAGCCAGGAGGGGGAGTTCGCGGAAATCATGGAATCGACGCGGCGGATGGCGCTCGATCAGCAGACCATCAAGGAGCTCTCCGACAGGAACGAGGAGGACAAGCGCGACCACATGGCCGTGCTCGAGGCCATCAAGGGCGAGTTCGACAACATCGCCGCGAAGATGCGTCGCCAGCACGACGAGGGCGAGAAGCTCCGCGCGCGGATCGACGAGCTCGAGTCGGTCGTGAAGGAGAGCGGCGACACGGTCGCCCTCCTCCAGTCGATCCTGCAGGAGGGCTGAGGGAGTCGACCGTCGGACGGCGTCGCGGCCGACCGTTCTCAGGGCAGTTTCGGAAGGAGCTCCTTGAGCGCCGCGGATCCGGCGGCCTTCCAAGCCGCCCGCTTGGCGTCCGCCTCGGTGGTCCCGATCGCCTTCACCGTCTTTTCGCAAGCCGCTAGGAGCGCTCCCGAAGCCGCGTCTATCGCCGCGAGCGATATCCTGCACGAGGCGACGTAAGCCCCTCCGTCCTTTTTCGTCTCCGAGACGGCGGCCGTCCCGTACACGATCCTCGCCGGGGACGCGGCCTTGGCGGCGGCGATGATCGCGGCTCCGTCGCCCTTGGCGAGGGCGTCCACGGGAACCACGAGCGCGCTCGCGGAGAAACCTTGCGCGAGGAGCTCCTCGAGCGCGGCGCGCTGGGCGGCCGAACCCTCGGGCGTCCCGGTCTCGCCGACATCGGCGATGGCGACTCCCACGGGATGCGCCTTCGCGTCCGACGCGATCGAGAAGGCCACGTCGATCGCCTTCCCGGCGAGCTCCCTCCCGATCGCGTCCGCCTGGGCCGAGAATTCCCCGGGCAGGGCGTCGAGATACTCGCGCATCGCGCCCGACTCGAGCGCGAAGGTCAGCTTCGACTCGCCCACGTAATCGAGCGGAGGAAGCGCGAACGCCGCCGTACCGTCAGCGGCCGTCGCGAGGCCCTCGGTCCTGCCGACGAGCCGCCCCGACGCCTGCTTCCGCTGGTAAGTCGCGACGAGCGGCGCCCCCCTCACCGGCGTTCCGCCCTCGCCGCCCCTCTGCGCCTTCACGACGAAGGGCGCTCCGGGCGCCCGGTTCGCCACGACGCGCTCGGGCGCGGACGCCCTCGTCAGGCGGATTCCGGCGATCGCGTTCAGCGCCTTGTCGAGGTTCCGCCGGATCTTCACCTCGCGGTTGTCAACGGCCAGCGACGCCGCGCCGGCGGCCGCCTGGAGGAAGAGGCGCGCCGCGTCGGCGTCGCGCCCCTCGGCGAGAGCGGCGCCGCCGTCCCGCTCAGGCGCCAGGACGAGCGCTTGCTGCTCGTCGATCAGCGCCTGGAGCCGAGCGCGCTCCTTCTCCATCTCCGCGGTCTCGTACTTGACGAGGACGTAGGCGGTGACCGCCTTGGATTTCCGCTGTTTGGAGGGCGCGTAGAAAATCTCGGCGACGGTGAAACCGGCGAACCGAGCGCTTCCCGCGACGGTAACGCTCTGCTTCATGCTCGCGCCGTAGGAATCGAGGGTCGCGAGGGACTCTCCCTCGAATTCCGCCTTGACGGTGACTCCGAGATACTTCACCACCGTCGCGATCACGGCGTTGACCGCCGCGTCGGCGGCCTTCGCCCGGTCTCCCGCCTGATCAGTGGCCTCCGCGGTGAAATAGGTATGCGTCGCGTCGGGCCGGGGCGCCCCCATGATCCATGCGGGCGCCTTCTGGGCGCCCGAGGGCGAGACGCAGGCGGCGAAGAGTATGGCGGCCGCGGCGCCGAGGGTAGTCTTCCTCATCGAAGGACCTCCATGAGAAAAGGGGCTGCCCGCCCGGCGGACAGCCCCTGACGGACGCGAGAAAGCGTCCTCCGAAGCGGCGCGGTCAGAATCCCTCGTAGAAGGCTTCCTTCACCCTGTCGATCGCTGCCTTCTTCTCGGCGGTCATGGGCTTGTCCGCGTCTACGCCGTCCATGACCTTCTCGATCTGCTCGACGAGCGCGTCCCGATCGATCGTCCAGAGCTGGTACGCGCGGAATATCTGGTAGTCGGGCTGCTTCTTGGGACCGGGCTTGAAGTACTGGAGCTGGACCCAGGTCTCTCCGTCCTGGAACAGGCCGGAGAACGTCGCCTCTCGCGCGACCTTCACCACGTTCTCCATGTAGCTCTCGATCTTGTCCTTGTCTCCGACCTGCGCTCCCGCGAAGCGCTGCTGCACCCGCGTGGAGATCGCGCCGGCGATCTGTACCGGGGCCTGGAGATTGGAGAGCGCCAGGAGCACGCCGTCCTTGCTCTTGCCCTCGGCTTCCACGACGATGCAGACCTTGTCCTCGTACTTGGGCAGCTTCTCGACGGCCTCGACTCCGTCCTTCACGTAGGCCTGCATCCAATCGGCCGCGGCCATGCCGAATTCGGAGCCTTTGTAATCGATGATCTCCGGCCGGTTGACCTTGCTGAGATCCGCATTCCCGATCTTGTTGGGATCGTCCTTCGTGGAATTGCACGCGGAGAGCGACAGGCCGATGACGGCGATCGCGGCGACGATGTACGCTTTTTTCACGGATTTCCTCCTTAAAGAACCCCGCCCGCGCCCGATGAACGGGCCCGGGACGGCGGCGTCTACCGAAATTCGACCGACCCCGGATCGCGCCGCTCGCGGCGGCCGTCCGTCACAAGCCGGTATTGAACACGAAGCTCTTCCCCCGCTGGTACACGAGATAGGCGTCCCTCATGCCGGAAGCCTCGGCGGCCTCGTACATGAGCTCCTCGATCGCATCGCCCTTCATGAACGCGTACACGCTCCACCGCGTTTCCTGCGCCGTGAAGGACTCCTGGGTCACTTTGCGGACCTTCTTTCCCAGCTGGCGCCTCATCTGGCCTACGGCCTTCGCGTCCTCCGTCGCCTGGATGACCACGTCGTACCTGATGCCGTCCTTCCACGCGGCTTCGAGGAGCGTCTTCGCCTGCTCCGTCAGTTTGGGCATGATGAGCCAGACCGCCGCCGTGACGGCGTTCGTATCGGCCGCGTCCCGCGAGGAACCAACGCTCTTGGGGCTTATCATCGGGATCGCGCCCAGGAGATCGCCCGAGGAGGCGTTGTAGAGCTTCGCCGAACCGGAGACGGTGGAATAGTATTTCCCGTTGTTCTCCTCCCCCGTCACGGAGAGGGAAAGCTCGACGTACGCGTCCGCGTTGAGCTTCTGAGCCAGGAACTGTATGTAATCCACGCTCCCGCCGGTCTCGGCTTCGTAGGCCGCGCGTTCGTCCGCCTTCTTCCTCTCGATCGCCTCGAGGTCGATAGGCTGGGTTCCCGCCTTCTGGATGAGGTAACGGTTCGCCTGCGCGACCGCGGCCTTCATGAGCGAGGGCTGCGTGCCCGCGTCCTCGTCGAAATACACCATGTATTTAAGGGATGCCATGTAGCTCTCGAGGAAACGCCGATCGGCTTCGGTAGGTTCGCCGGATTCGCCGTCGCCGGAGGCCTTAGCGGTCGCCGGCGCGGGGCTCGCCGCCGCGGCGGGCGATGCGGCCGGGTCCTGCTTCACGAGCGATTCCGCCCGGTCGCGCTCGATCCCGTCGGTCGGGAATCCGCTTCCGGAGCCGGCGGAGCTCTGGCAAGAAGATATCGCCGCGATAAAGGCCATGGCCGCGGAAATCAGGCGGACGCGATTCAAGCCCATTGAAGAAGCTCCTTGGCTCCGACTTTAACACGCCGCTCCCGCGAAAGCAAACCCTCATCGAACGCGAACACCGCGTTGAAGGAATCCGCGCGAAGGAGGCGCCGGCGAAAAAATATCAGCGAGCGTTCACCGCGTCGGCACCGGACGCGATGAGCAGGGATTCGACGGGCAAGACGGTTTTACCGGAACTGAGGAAGAAATCGAGCTCGGAGCCTGAGTCGACGGGGAGCTGCACGCGGACCGAGCCGCTCGAGAGCGCGTAGCCCTTCGCGTCCTTGACGATCCTCACCCTGAGGGACTGACCGTTCAGGATGCCCGGAAGCCTCCCGAGCTCGGCGCCGCCGGACGTGCATCGCCCGTCCTGGCCCATCCTGAACGCCTCGCGGCCGCCTTGGCGGGCTATGAGCGAGAAGGACCTATTCCTCAGGGAATCGGCCATTACGCGGAAGGCGACGACGAGGTCGTACGCGCCCCGCGACGCGCTCGGCACGGGAATGGAGAGGCTGGCCCCGGCTCCGAGGAGCAGGGCTCCGTCATCGAGCGCCGCGTCGCCGTCCACCCCGGTTTCCGGCTTTCCAGCGCCCTCGAAGCCGTCGGCGTACACGAACCCGCGCCTCATGGCGCGACGCGCCATAGTCGCGAAGGCCCCCGTCCACGGCTGCCGCGTTCCGTCGATCTCGCGCGAGTACACGGCGAATTCGTCTATGACGACTTCCGCGGCTCCGTCGCCGCCGAAGGAAGCGCGCCCTTCCCCTGGAATCGGGCCGATGGAGATGGAAACGCGTCCGCTCGCCGCGGGCTTGTAGTCCCAGAACCACGACACCGCGACGCCGCCTTCCGTCGGCGTCACCGATACGGCGAGATCGTGGATGCGCTCGTCGGGGAATATTCCGGATTCGAATACCGCTCGTTCCGTCCTGTTGGATACCGATAGGACGAGCTGGCCCTCATCGGAGATAGCCAGCGAGAGGCCGAAGCCCGGGACGACCGATTCCGAGCGGAAAATCACGCCGCGGGCCCGCGGACCCAGTCCGCTCTCGCGCGCGCCGGCATCCGCCTCGGCTTTGATGAGATCCAAAGCGGTCGAAGACTCCGCATCGGTCGCCGACGAGCCCGCTCCCGAGGAACCGCCGTCACCGACCTCGTTCGCGAGGAAGCCCGCGGACGCGTAGGACGATGACGGAGCGCGCAAAGAAGCGATCAACGCCACGGGAAGCTCGTCTTCGGCGCCGTTCGGGAGGGGGAGAAGACGCGCCATGATGCTGAAGGGCTTGAGGATTCCGTCTTCCACGGGCAGGAGATACTCCTCGGTCGCGAGCGACGCGGCGGGGCCGAAGCGCACTCCGTAGCCGGGGCCGTAGACGAATATGCCGGGCGAGCCCTCGGCGCGGGACGCCGCGCGGGAATGCCGCGAGCCCGAATCGGCGAGGGAGCCGTTGAACCTGAACTGCGCGTAGAAGTCGCGGTTCGGCTGGAACGGATCGGAAGGATCGGGTTCCGCCGCGCGGACGATCACTCTGGCGGAGAGGCCGGCGACACCGGGGAAATCGAAGGACTGGCCGTTCCGCGGGGCGTAGGGATAGGCGCGCAGGCTGAGGGTGTACACGCCCTCCTCATCGGGAGCCTTCCACGCGACGTTCGCTTTTCCGTCGGAGAGGAGGCCTTGATCGACGATCCGATCGTCATGGATCCATACGAGGTACGGATCGATGCCGTTCGAGAGCTCGAGCTGCGCGCGGAGGACCGCAACGGATCCCGGTTCCACGGAACCGGGAGAGACCTGGACGGAGGCCACCGACATCGCGGCCGTGCTCACGAACACGAGGTTATCCTTCCCGTACACGGAACCGTCGCTGTCGTAGAGGTCGATGCGGAGCCGATAGAGGCCTTGGGCCATGCCCTCCGGGACCATGATCGAGAGGGGTATGCCGTCGAGCGCGGGAACCTCGGTTTTGGCCGAGATGAGATTGCCCATGCCCTTCGGATCGCTCGTTCCGGCGAGGGCGAATACCGCTTGGGCCACGGCCGCTTCCTGGGCGATGAAGGAGACGACCACGCGGGTGATCGGCGAGCTGCCCGGAAGAGGATCGACCGCGACCGTGAAGGGAGCGCCGGGGATCAGGACGGATCCGGGTTCTACTGGCACGCCGTCTGAATCGCCTTCAGCCGCGGCGGAGACCGAAACGGAATAATATTGGTCGGAGTACGGCTTCCCCAGGAAACCGAGGGATGAATCGCATCCCAGGAGGAAAGAAATGGCGGCCGTTATAAAAACGGCTCGGTGGAGAAACCGCATACTCCGATCCATATTAATATCCATCATCAGTATAGCATGGAAATCTCGTGGGGACAATGTTTTCCGGCCTGGCCTGACCTGGATGCGCTTGTCTTTCCCGCGGCTCCGCATCATACTCTATCCCATGGGAAATCCGAAACAAACCACGGCTAAAGCCTTTCTTAGCGAGGAAATACTCGCGCGATTCATCCGATACGTGAAAATCGACACGACTTCCGATAGAAACGCGGAAAAAATCCCATCTACGCCCGGACAGATGGTCCTCATGAATCTCCTCCTCGAGGAAATCAAGGGCATGGGCTTCGCCGATGCGGAGATCGTCCCGCCCGGCTACCTTATCGCGAGAATCCCGGCGACCCAAGGGTCCGAGGACGCTCCCTGCATCGGGCTCATGGCCCACGTGGACACCGCCTCCGACGTGAGCGGCTCCGGCGTCAGGCCGATCGTCCACAAGGGCTATGACGGCGGAGACATCGTCCTCGAGGCGGGCGTGACCATCTCCCCGGGGGAATTCCCGGAACTCGCCGAACGCGCGGGGGACGCGATCGTCACGTCCGACGGCAGGACCCTCCTCGGAGCTGACGACAAGGCCGGCGTCGCGATCATCATGGCCTCGCTCTCGTGGATGGCCTCTCACGGCGATTCTCCTCGCGGCCCGCTCGAAATCGTCTTCACGCCCGACGAGGAAACGGGCAAGGGCCTCGACGCCTTCGACGCGAAATGGCTCTCTTCGCGGGCCTGCTACACCTTCGACGGCGGCAAGCTCGGCGAGCTCGAGTACGAATGCTTCAACGCCTACGAGGCGAGGGCGACGTTCACCGGTTCGGTCATCCACCTCGGAAGCGCGGTAGGCCGTCTCGCGAACGCCGCCGCCATGGCCGCGGATTTCGCCGACGGGCTGCCGCGCTCCGAGAGCCCGGAGGCGACCGACGGTTGGCGCGGATATTATTGCCCTCTAGAAATAAAGGGGGATCTCGGGAGCGCCGAGACGGTGGTGTTCGTCCGCGATTTCACGGACGCCGGCATGGAGCGGAGGCTCGCGGCGCTCAAGGCGATGGCGGCCGCCGTCGAAGCCCGCTTCCCCGGAGGCAAGGCGGAAATCGCGTTCAAAGAACAGTACCGGAACATGCGATCGAAGCTCGACGAGCGCCCCGAGGTGACGCGCATCCTCGAAGAGGCCGCGAGGAACGCGGGCGTGGAGCCGGTATCCAAGCCGATCCGCGGCGGGACCGACGGCGCCCGCCTCACGGCCATGGGCATCCCGACGCCGAACGTCTATACCGGAAGCCACAATTTCCATTCCAACAAGGAATGGGCCTCGCTGACCGAGATGACACTCTCGGCCTGCACTCTCCTCGAGCTCGTCTCGCTCTGGTCGCGGGAGCGCTGATCCCCGCCTCCGTCCCGCGCCCGGCTCCCTTCCGCGACCGCCCCCTCAGCCCGCGATCCGCTCCGCGACGAGGTCCCAGCAGAGGGCGAAAGCCCCGCTCCCCAGGATGACGAAGGCGGGATTGACCTTCGTCCAGGCGTTCAGCGCGAAGCTCGCCGCAACGATCAGGAAGAAGCGGACGTCGGGGCCCGCGCCGAGGGCGATATTGACCGCGGTCATGGCGGTCATCGCGAGGGCGCCCGCCGCGAGGGCTTCGGCGAGGCGTTCGCGTTTTAGGGGCAGCCTCGACGCCACGATGCCCGCGATCACTATCGCGGCGATGGGAACGGCGAGCACCGAGAGCGTCGCGATCACCGAACCGATCCATCCCGCGGTCTCCCAGCCAGCGAGCGTCGCCACGTTGAGCGCGACGGGCCCTGGAGTGATCTGCGCGATGGCGACGGCCCTCTGGAAGGCATCCTCGCCCATGAGCCCGGCAGATACGATCTCCTCCCTGAGAAGGCCGACGATCGTCCAGCCGCCTCCGAAGGAAACCGCGCCGACCTTGAGGAATACGAGGACGAGCTTCAGGATTTCCATAACCGTCCCATGAAATACCAAGCCGCGACGCCCGCGAAGAAAATCGGGACGGCCCATCCCCTGAACGCGATCATGGCGGCGGCGAGCAGGAAAGCGAACGCCACCGCGGGAAGCCGCCAGGCCCCCTTCCTGAGCATGCGGTACGCGAGAGCGGCCGCGAGGCCCGGCACCGTGGCGTAGACGCCCGAGAAGAACGAGTCGAGCCATGGGGGGGCGCCCAGCGCCTCGACGAGCCAAGCTACCAGGAGCACGGAGAAGAAGGGCGGTATCACGACGCCGAGAGCCGAGAGGCCGGCGCCGGCGTATCCGCGGAGCTCTCGCCCGAGGCTCCACGACATCGTGACGGCTATGGGCCCGGGGAAGGCCTGGGCGCGAGCGAACACCCCGTAGAACGTTCGCTCGTCCATCCAGCCGCGCTTCCTGCACTCGGCGGCCATTACCGGAACCATGGAGAGCCCGCCTCCGAGCGTGACTGCCGAAATCCAAGAGAATGATAGGAAGAGCCTGCCGAGAGCGGCGCGCGGCCTCTCAGGACCCGCGCCGGGTTCGCGTCCCGCTCCGGGCTCGCGTATCGCGTCGGTTTCGCGTTCCGAGGATGGCCTCTCCGAAAGCCCGCTCACGAAGCCGCCTTGGGGCTGGCGGCCTCCCAAACGCGCCGCGAAATGAATAACTCCACGAGAGCGGGATCGAGCTTTCCGCGCGCGCCCTCTTCCCGGAGGATGTCGAGCGCCCGCTCGGCGAGGAGTGCCTTCTTGTACGGCCTGTCCGAGGCGATGAGGGCGTCGAACACGTCAGCGACCGCGAGGATCCTCGATTGAAGCGGGATTTCCTCGCCCTTGATGCCGCGCGGGTACCCGCTCCCGTCCAGCATCTCGTGGTGGGCGTACGCGTATTCCGGGATGCGCCGGTACTCGGGCGGCCAGGGGATCTTGGCCACGAAGGAGTAGGTGTACTCGACGTGGCTCATGATGATCCGTCGCTCGTCGTCGTTGAGCGAGCCCCGCGGAACGCTCAAATTAACGATCTCGTCGTCGGTGAGGAGGGGTATGCGCTCCCCGTCGATGCCGCGCGCGAATTCCGGAACGGGCGTCTTGAGGATCCTCTCGATCTCCTTCATCGGGTCGTAGTCGAGGGCTTTCGGCTCGTTGAGCATCGACACGAGTGTCGAGACCCCGAGGAGCTCGTCGAGCACCGAGTCCCGCTCCCGCTTCAGGCGTTCGGACTCCTCGTCGGCGGATTCGATCTCGCGCTTCGCGTAGCCGTACTCGACCGTGCGGTAGAGGTAATTGAGGCGCATCATGAGGCAGTCGTAGTCACGCGGGTAGAGCTTCTTCGCCTTGAGGAAGACCTGGGGATCGAGATAGACCTTGCCGAAATCGTGGAGCAGCCCCGCGTACTCGAGCTCGCGGAGCTCGCTTTTCGAGAAAACGCGGGACGCGTACGGCCCCTCTTCCGCTCCGCTCAGCGCCTCGGCGAGCGCGACGGCCATCCGGGACACGCGGTGCGAGTGCCCGGACGTGGCGGGATCGCGCGACTCGACGGCGGTCACGGACGCGGAGACGAAGGCCTCGAACTGCTCCCGGATCTGCTTGATCATGCGGGAGTTCTCGAGCGCGATGGCGGCCTGGTTCGCCACCGCGACCATGAGGCTGTCGTAACGCTTCTTGAACGGGAAGACGCGCTGCTCGAAATCCTCCCTCGTGACGAGCCGCCTGCCCAGGGCGTCCTGCCCCGGCGGGAGCGAGGGATTCTCCTTGGAGTTGATGAGCTGAATGACGCCGATCACCTCGTCCAAGTGGTTCTTCATGGGAACCACCAGCATGCTTTTGGTCCGGTAGCCGTGGAGCACGTCGAAGCTCTCGTTGAAGCCGAAGGGCAGGTCGGACGGGAGGAAATAGGCGTCGGCGATGTTGAGGACCTCGCCGGTGAGCGAGACGTAGCCGGCGATCGAGTGCCGGTCGCGCTGGAGGGTGAACTCCTCGTAGTCCAGGTCAAGGGAGGTCGTGTGGCTGTACTTGAAGCGGAGGGTCTTCCCCTCGTCCTCGACGAGGAAGATGGAGCAGGCGTCCGCGCAGGTGATCTCCTCCGACACCGTGAGGATCATCTTGAGGAGCTTGTCCGCGTCGCGCTCGACGTTCAGGTTCCGGCCGATCGATATGAGGAGGCGCTGATCGATGTAGGCGTCGGCCAGGTCGCGGAGGCCGAGGTCGGCTTCCTCTCCCTTGAGCCCGAGCTTTTCCAGGATATCCCTGACTTGCTTGCTCATTCCCCCAGCATCATAGTACAGAAGCGGCCTGTCGTTCCAGGAGCAGGGCCACCGCCTCCCCGAGATCCGCCCCGCCCTCCACCGCTTCGGCTTCCCCTGACCTGAGCCAATACAGGATGCCCTCGGCCCTCGGTTTTCCGCAAAGCTCCCGGGCGGCCTCCATGTAGGCCGACACCTGGGCCCCGTAGGCCCCCGGCGTCCGCTCGAGATCGGTCTTGTAGTCGACCACGACGCAGGCATCGCCTTCCACGAACAGGAGATCGATGGCGCCCCTGAGGATCGCCGGTCCGCTCGGTGCGTCGACGCGCATGAGGAAGGGGACCTCCGTCCTCGCCGTGCCCGAGGCGACCGCCCGACGCGCCACGGGGCTCCGGAGGAAGGCGTCGGCGATTCCCCGGGCTTCCCCTTCGGCCGAGGGATCGAGGTTCGAGAGGGCGGCCTTCGCGGCCTCGGAGAGAGGAACGGCCAAGGCGATTCCCTCCCCCGCGCCGGAATCGAACGAAGCGCGGATGATCTCGTGGACCAGGGTCCCGAACTCGAGCCCCGCCGCGAGATCGCCCTCCGTCCGGACCGAGGGCGTTGCCCTTTCGATCCCGTCGAGCTCCATCCTCGCGGCGCTCGCTTCCGTCACGGCGAATTCGCGCCTTGACGTCGTTATCCGGTATTCCGTCGCGGATTCGATGGCGGCCGCCAGTTCATCCGCGCCGATCTCGCGCTCGGCGGCGCCATGACCGAGCTCCCTCGCGTCCTTGACCGTCTTCGATGGATACGAACGCCGCTCCACCATGGCGGATACCGCGGAATCCGCGAGGGCCGGTCCCAAATGGGCCCAGAAGGACATAAGCGAGGGAGCCCTCCTCCCGGGCACGCGAGCGAGCACGAGATGGCTCTCCGCGCGGGTGCAGGCTACGTAGAGGAGGCGCTTAACCTCGGCGACGGCCTGCTCGTCGTTCCGCTCCTTCTCACGTTCGTAGAAGAGATTCCCCTTCTCCTCCGTCGACTTCGCCATCCGGACGGTGATGAGGCCGTCGTCCCTGACGTACGCCGGTCGCGAGCCCTCGCGGTCGGCGCCGCGGTACTCGAGGTCGGGAATGACCACGACGGGGAATTCGAGCCCCTTGGCGGCATGGATCGTCATGATACGAACGCCTTCGCGCGATTCGCGCGGAGGATCGAGTTCCTTGAAGCCCCTCGCGTCCTCGCTCAGCTCCTCGAGCTCCGCGATGAATCCGGCGAGCCCGAGCCCTTTCGCGTCGGCCCTGCGCGCGAGCGCGAACGCGTACTCGAAGTACTCCGCGAAGGAGCGGTTGCGCTTCCGCCTGAGGATGAAATCTCGGTACCCCTTCTCGTGCCAGAGCGCGTAAACGGCCTCGGCGAGCGACGCGCCCTCGGCCAAATCCCCGATCTCATCGAGGGTTTCCGCGGCCCGCGCCGCCTTCTCGGCGTCCTCGCCGTCGGCCATCTCCTTCCATCGGCTCCGCGGCGCGTCCTCGAGGAGGATCCTCGAGACGAGGGCGTCGCCCAGCCTCGCGAACGGGGACCTGAGGTACGCCGCGATGGCGTTCCTGTCCCCGGGATACGCCGACGCGCGGAGGGCGGCGAGGATGTCGTTCGCGGGCGCGTCGGACCAGAAGGCGCAGAGGCTCTGCGCGGAATACGGCACGTCCATGAGCCTGAAGAACCGCTCGAGCGGCGCCTGGAGATTCGTCGATCTCACGAGCACGGCGAAATCCCCGTACTTGACCGCCCTTTCGCCCTCTCCGTCGCGCACGCGCAGGGGATCGTCCCCCTCGACCGAATCCCGGATGAATTCGGCGATCGCCCAGGCCTGGGATTCCTTCCCTTCGAGCATCGTCTCTTCCGGATCGGACGCGCCCTCTCCGCTGGCCATCCCGTTATCCGAGTCCTCGCCATCGTCGGAAACGCCATCCGCGTCGTCGTCATTATACGCTTCTTCTGAATCGAGGAGGATAATTCGCGATCCGGGACCACCCGAGAGCGCGCCTTTCACGGGCGAGTACTCCGCCTCCCAGGACATCGAGGCGTCGCCCATGACGATGGGAAAGACGGCGTTGAAGAAATCTACGAGGCCCGGCGCCGATCGATAATTCCAATCGAGGGACAGCGCGCCCGATGACGATCCGAGCTCCTTCGCGAGCGACCTGAACACCGAGACGTCGGCGCCCCGGAATCGGTATATGCTCTGTTTCTCGTCCCCGACGAAGAAGAGCTTGCCGTCCTCCAGGTCGGCCGCCTCGGGAGTACGCTGACTGCGGATATCCCTCCGTTCGGATATTAGGTAGAGGATCTCCTTCTGCAGGGCGTTGTCATCCTGGAATTCATCCACCATGATCGCACGGATGCGATCCTTGTAGTACGAACGGAGCGCGGCGTCCCTCACGAGCGCATCCCTCGCCATGACCGCGACGTCATGGTAGCCCAACACGCCCGCTTTCCGTTTCGCCGCGAGGATGCGTTCCTGGAATTCAAAGAGGAGGGAACAAAGCTCAGCGTAGAGGGGCATCCGGTCGAGAGCGACGAGCGCCTTGAGGGCCTCGGGCCCGGCCTTCTCCTTCCACGCTTTGAGCGCCTGTATCGAATCCTGCTTGCCCATAGCGCGAATAGAGATGATCGCGGAGATCCTGCTCCTGCACGTTCCGAGGTCATCGACCGAAACGGGCAAGGGCTCCGCCAGCGCCGCGAGGAGCGCCTTGTGCGACTCGCCCGATCCCGAGCCGTTCTCGCCCGAAGCGATTGCGCGCATGGAAGCTAGTCCCTCCATCGCCCTCACGACGATCGCCTTGAGCTCCGATTCATACTTCCCCGGCATCGAAAGGTAGTCCGAGGGCGAGGACGGGCACATGCGTTTCGCCGCCACGGCGAGCACGCCCTCCTGGAGTCCTTGGAAGCCGTTCGCGGCGACGAGGGCCCTGAACGCGCCCGATTCCCGCCACTCGAGGATGAACGAGAACGCCTCCGAGGAGACGAGGGCGTCGAGGGCGTCCTCGTCCTGGGAGAAATCGGGGCTCATCCCCCATGCCCTGCACGCGGAACGCGCGACCCGGGCGCAGAACGAATCGAAGGTGCAGATCTCGGCCCGATCGAACTCCGCGGCCTTCGCCCGGACGGCGGGATCGGAATCCTTCCTCAGCGCTTCGCGGATCCTCGAACGCATCTCTCCCGCGGCCTTCCGCGTGAACGTGAGCGCGAGGATCGATTCGAGGGGGAGTCCCGCCCGCGCCTCGCGGACGTAACGGGCCGCGAGGACGCGCGTCTTTCCCGAACCGGCGCCCGCCCTGACGACAGCGTTCGTCTCGGCCTCTACCGCGCGCCCCTGGGACGGGTCGAGCCCGTCATACCCGCTCTCCATCATCACCTCACGTTGTACCGTTCGCGGCAGACGTTACGCGTTGGGCAGGATCCGCACGCGGTCTCCATGTCCTCGCGCGAGGGGAGCGGGTACGACATGGCGCGCAGCTCCCCCGCTATGCCGGCGGCGATCTCGAGGAGCTTCGCCGCCGCCGCGGAGAACGTCCCCTTATCCATGACCGCCTTCCGCTTGCCTCCCGTGCCGAGCTCCCCTTCGTCTGCGGCGATCGCGACATAGGTTCGCTTGCCGATGGAAAACGCGAGCGCACAGACGCCTTCCCCCCCGGCATCGCCATGCGCTTGTCCGTCCGCGAGCCCGCCTTCCTTCAGGATGAGTGCGTACGCGGGGAATTGCACGTCGACAAGGTCCTTCACATCCGAGCCGTCCGTGACCGGCGCGTAGTCCGATCGCCTGAGATTCCCGGAGCTCTTGTAGTCCACGATGACCTGTCCGCAGGGAGAGCGCATGAGCCTGTCGAGCCTTCCGCGGACGACGATCCCGATTTCGGGGAATGAAGCGGAGGCTTCCCTCTCGATCGCCACGACGCTCGCGCCGGGCATGAGCGCCGCGTCCGCCTCCGCCACCTTCCGGAGGACGAGCGCGATATCCGATCCGCTCATCTCGATGATCACGCGGGCGAGCGGGCCGCGGCGACGGGCCATGCTCGACGCGGCGGACCTCAGCGCTCCTTCGATCCGATCCTCCGCCGCGACGCCTCCCGCGCCCACGACGTCGCCTTCCTCGTAGAGGTATTGAAGGGCCTTGTGGTAGGCGCTCCCGATGAACGCCGTATCGAGCGCCGCGATGCCCTCGGGCTCCTTGCCCGCTCCGAGCACTGATTCCCAGAGCCACGATACGGGACAATTCCTGTACCGAGCGATCATCGACGGTGAAAGCGCGAGGACGCCCTCGTCCATTCCCGCGGAGAGCGATTCGATGGCGGCGCGGCCCGCGACGTCGATTCCGCGCCGTTCCGCGACGCCGCTCGTCCAGTCCGTGATAGGCCGCTTGAAGGAAACGCGGGACGCGTACTCGAGCCCTCGCAACGCGGATGGCGCCATGCTCGCGGGGAACCGGGCCTTCCGCGCGAAGTAGTCCCCGAGCGCCCGATTCGGATCGGAGGACGTTCGATCGGGCAGGTCCCGCTCCATGCGAAGCTCGAAAGCACCATGCGGCATCTGCGCCCCATCGGCGCCCTCGAGCGAGCATGAGATGGACACGAGCTTCCCCGAAAGGCCGTACGCGCGGAGAAAAGCCGCGGACATGTCCCTTACGACGAATCCCATTCCCTCCCTCAAGTCTTCCCGGAGAAAGGAAAGCTCGCCGGCGCGAACGGAAACGCCGTCCTCGGAAGCGTTGATGACGTAGTGCCTCGCGGCCTCGATTCCGGCTGAGACGCGGTAATCGTATACACGCGCTCCTCCCGCGCTCGAAGCGCCCACGTACCGTTCCTCGGCGAGCGCCGAAGCGAAAATCCCGTACGCGCCCTCGATATCATCGAAACCGCCCAGGGCTTTCGCCGCATCGAGCGCGTCGAGGCAGGCCACGCAGCGCCCGATGACTCGGTTCGCCTCGGGTTTCCAACTCAGCGGATCGAGCATCGACTTGGAGAACGCCGTCCATGCTCCCTTGATCGCCTTGAAATCGCGCGCTCCGACGATCGCGAGCGCGTTCGCCTTCAGCCCCCGGTAGAAGGCCTTCATCCCCGCGCCGGCGGAGTCGCCCGCCTCTCGGAACGCGGCTTCCCAGGCGTCGACGTCCTTGCCTCCATCCTTCCAACCGCGCGCCACCGTCATCCGCGCGCCGAAGGACAGGAGCTCCGCGGCGGCGCCCCCTTCCCTCCACGAGAGCCCCGAATCCATCACGAGATCCCTCAGCCCCTCGTACGGAAACCCCGAGCCCGTCAAATCGGCGATCCGTTCGAAGATCCGCCCCGCGGGATGGGAAGACAAGGGGGCGCCGCTCCTGAAATCGAGGGGAACGCCCCTGAGCCTCGCTTCCCTCGCGAGGTACGGCCTCAGGGCGTCCAGGTCCGGGCAGGTGATGACGACTCCGTCAATCGCTGTGGAATCCACCTCGATGAAATCGCGTATATCGTCCAGGACGGTCCCGATCTCATCGAGCATTCGAGCGTGGATTTCCACTGGAGGGATGTGCGCGTCTCCGGGAATACGCATCATGCTCACGGCTGAATTTCCCGCGAGCGCCTCCTCGTAATCCGGGAAGTCCTCCATGAGTTCCGGGAAAAAGATCGTCCACGCTCCGGAACCCGGATCGAAAGCGCCTCGATTCCAAGCGGGTTCAACGAGGCCTTTTTGAGCCAAGAACGAACCGTATCGATGGGCGACTTCCACATAATCCGCGGCTTCGAGATCCACGCGCCGCTGCCTCTGGCCGAGGAACATCCATAACGATGGGAGCGCTCGAGCCAACCCGGCGGCGAAGGGCCTCCAGCCATCGGCCCTTTCCGGTTGGATGAGCGCGCGGAGAAAAGGCGCCTCCGCATTCCTTCTCAGGAGTTCCGATGCGAACAAGAGGCGGACATGCTTATCCGCGGTGCGTCCCGACGCATCGCTTGGCCGGAACGCGGAATCCCTGAAGCGATCCCATCCCAGGAATCGGTTCGCCTCGACCGCAGCGGCCCAGCCCCGGAGGAGGCATTCCCTCGCCCAGAAATCGGCCGCCACGGAGGACGGGAACACGAACCGCGCCTTCGGATTCCGAGCTTTCTCCTGAAGGACGGATCCTATTGAAACAGATTCGTTCATCGGCTTCCCGACGCGCCATTCGCGGATGCCCGGTCCGGCCCGATGTCCATCGCCTTATTCCGTAGCCCTGGAGTAGCAGCTTTCTATCATCCCGACGTACATCCGATGATAGTCTCCCTGCGGGTATGCCTCCTGAAGCGCATCCTTATCAAGAAAGAGCGCTGGGTCGATGTCGGCCGCGTAGAGCTTGCGGCAACAGAGGATCAATTCCGCCTCCTCGAAGGCGACGGAACCGGAAGCCAGTTCCATCGGCGTGATTCCCGCTTCGCGGGCCTTATCGGTATCCCTGCCGGAGGTGCTCCCGCAGATCTGTAAGGCCTTCTTCATGTCGTCCGGGAAAAATGAGAGCGTGAATCGTTCGTTCTCCTCCATAAAACCGAAGGTGTGCCTGCTCGGCCGGACGAACGCCGCAGCCGTCGGGCGTCCCCAGAGCTCCCCGAGCAAGCCCCAGCTCGCGGTCATAGTATTCCACGCTCCCAGGTTGCCCGCCGTGATGAGCATCCATCGTTTCCCGATCCGGTCAATAGGGTTTATAGAGAGGTTATAGGGATCCTTGGTTTTAAAGCGATTCATCCTAGCCTCCGGGGCCAGTATAGGGTCAGGGCGCCTTAGCAACAAGGCCGAATTCTGCTTATCCATTTATCCGGGAAATCGGTGAAAGGCCTATCATCCCTATAAGCCTGGACAGGCCGGGAAGCATTTTAGTATACTAAAGTCGTTCCTGGCGCCGTACCCAAGCGGTAAGGGAGAGGTCTGCAAAACCTTTATGCAGCAGTTCGATTCTGCTCGGCGCCTGTTTTATGAAAGCCACCCAATAGGGTGGCTTTTTCATTTTTAGCGCCGATCAGGTACGGAGTGGAAGGGATTAACGTGGTCGCTCACGCGACCGACCGAGTCTGCTCGGCGCCTATAATAACAAAAGCCACCCGAAAGGGTGGCTTTTTCATTATGGGCGTCGAGCAGGTATGGAGAGGAAGGTGGTTTACGTGTTCGCTTGCGCGATCAGCTGAGTCTACTCGGCGGAAATAAAAAAGCCGCCCCTTGCAGGGCGGCTTGAAGCTAATGGGTTAGATCAGCTTACCAGGAAACGCGGACGTTGAAGGGGATGGACCAGTCAATGTCCTCATCCTCATCAGGAGCGAGCCTGACGCGGAGAGCGACCATGATGGCGGCCTTCCCGAGGGTCATGTCAGCGCCGAGGTCGATGGCGGGAGCGAACATCTGATAGCCAGGGACATCATCAGCGAAGAAGATCATCATCGTGCCGCGATCCTTATCGCCATTCTGGCGAATGCGGACGAAGGGAGAAACGGCGCCGAGGCTGTACGCGGCCTTAACGTCGAAGGTCATGTAACCGGAGTAGATATCGGTCTCGGCCTCAAGGAGACGAATCGTGAAGGGGAACTCGGCCTTAACGGAGAAAGCGCCGGCGGTGTAAGCGACGTAATTGTCGATCGTGACGCCGGTAAGGGTGTTGTCAGGGGGGCTCTCAGGATCGGTCTCGAGCATGAAAACGCCCTGAAGGAAGGCATAAAGGCCGGGGACCATGGTGAGGTCCATACCGACGCGGATGTTCTGCCACTCGCTCGTTACATCATCGCCGGCAGTGGCGCCGCCATTGTAGCGATAAGAAGCGCCGACCGTACCGATGTTCCCGATCTTGTACTTCGCGACCACGCCGAACGCGGTGTTCGCACCAACAACAAGGTCAACTTCAGCACCGGCATCCTGATCAAACATGAAAGAATTGCCATATCCAGGAGCGACGCCCGCGGCGATGAAGAGACCTTCAATGGGGGTGAGCTCAAAGGAGAGACCGCCCTCGACGTCGAACGCGGCGCCAGAATTCCACCTGGGAGACCAACCAGCAAACTGAGCGACAGAAGCGGCGCAGGGGACCATCCACCAGTTGAGCTGCTCAGTGAAGAGGCCAGCGCTCACGTTGCCGATGGAGATCTTGAGCATGTCGATGGGCTTGAGCCAGAGGTTCGCCTTGCGGAGCTGGACAATACCACCGTCAGTACCACTGAGAGTACCAGCGTAATCAACACCAGTTATCGTGGTAGTGGTAGTGATGTTGTTGAGAAGCGGAGCCCAGAGCCTGAAGCTGGCGCCGAACTGAGCATCGCTGATGCTGATCTGGATGAGATCGGCATCTTTCTGGTTCTGGTTGCCGATCACGAGACCGTCGGTGCCCCAGAGGTTGCCGTCCATCACCACGCTGGCGCTGACGTCGGCCGCAAAGGCGGAAACGCTGATCAGCATGATAGCGAGCGCTACCACCGCTGACTTCACAAACGCTCTTTTCATTGAATACTCCTCCTTAAAGAATTCAGCAAGGACGGGGACAAACTGTCCACCAAGACCCTTATCTGTATCTTCGGCGGAAAGTATACCAGCGCCAAAATAGGCTGTCAAGCAAAAGAAATTCTTTGCGAACCCCTTCTGCATAGGAAAATCGCAAATGGGCTCAATGATTTAAATCTAAATAAAATATAAAAATAACCGAAAATTCCTGCACCTTTTCATACTGAGGAATACCCACGAAAGGTGAAGACTAACCGGATCTGGTAAAGCCAAAAAAGGTATTTAGGCCTGTTCCTTCTACCAAATACTTATGCTCGCAAAGAACAAAAACATTATAAGCCTAATAAATGGCAACAAATCATTATCAGAATTACAATTAATTGGAAAAAGAGGAATACTAAATGTTACGAACTAATTCATTTTATTACATCGGTTTATATATTATTGATAATAAACGGTCCGCCTATCCATAAAAAGGTCGTTGTATTCTTTCAATCGCTTGGATTCAGCCTGTCCAG
>CAYNQK010000018.1:0-37238 GCA_964399285.1 uncultured Spirochaetales bacterium
GACCACGACCTTAAGGGATGAAACCATATCGTTATGGGCCGCGATGAACGAGATATCCGTCATTAACTTCCAGACCGCCCAGCCGGGTATGCTGTCATCGACCTTCGGCTGCTGGCCGAGACTCGTCCCGGTCGTGTCATTGGACATCCAACCGTAGAGGTCGAGATCGTAGCCGGCTTCTAAATCGTCAATATCGATCAAGTCGCTCCGGTACGTGAACGCGGGTCGGTCATAGAAATTATCGTTGAAATTCCATGATCGATCTATCTCGAAGCAGACGCGGAATCGCTTAACGCTTCCGATCGCGAGATCGCGCGACACAGTGAGCCCGGTGGTTCCCTGTACCGAGGCTCCCGTTAGGCCATCGACGACGCTTCCGGGGAATTTTTCACGTTTCCAATACGGATCCGCGGTACCGGTCAATCCACCCGCTATAAGCTTGTTGCATATATAAAGATTTTGGAGATTCTCCCCGCTCTCATCTTCGATCCATGCGACATATACGGTATTACTGCTCACGCTCGGACCTTTGAACGTGAGCGTCACCGAATATAGCGGCGCCGCTGAAGGGCTCGGGCTCGGGCTCGGGCTCGGGCTCGGACTCGGGCTCGGGCTCGGGCTCGGACTCGGCGAGGTATGTACCGATGCTGAGGAGGTCGCATCGGGACTCGGGTTCGGATCAGGAGGATTCTGTTCACAGGAGCTGGCCGCGAGAGCCAGGACGATGAGTAACCACGCTCGCTTATTCATGGAGTACACCCCGGTATATAGACTTTTCGGGCTAAATATACACCGTTACCCGTTGATTACCTGGAATATGATAATTTTTGCGAACGAAGCCCCGCTCAGCCTTCCGACCGCTTGCATTTTTCGGCGATCATGGCATACTGAACCGATCAAGCGTGAAGGAGGCGAATATGCGTTCATCCATATCACCGACTTTATGCCCCGAGGCTTCCGCCTGATGCGAAGCGGAAGCCCATGCGATACGCGCCCCCGTTCATCCGGGGGCGCGGCTTTTTTATTCGCCGCGATCCCTCGACCCCCTGCTCCGCTAACGAGGCGATCGATCAATGACTGAACGGGAAAATCCGATGGAAGCCTATCCATGCAGGCCAGGTTGCGGTGCCTGCTGCATCGCCCTATCGATCTCTACGCCGATCCCGGCGCGCGACGGACGTCCGGGCCTGCCCGAAGGGAAACCCTCGGGGCTCCCCTGTCCTCATCTCCGAGCCGACATGACGTGCGCGATCTACCTCGATCCCGATCGCCCCGCCGCCTGCGCGAGCCTCAGGCCCATGCCCGAGATGTGCGGCGATACGCGCGAGGAGGCCCTCGCGTACCTCTTCAAGCTCGAGGAGGAGACGCGCCCGCGCTGACGACCGCGAAGGCCGCGCGCCTGAGCGCGTCACTTCTTGCCCAGCTTGCTCCAAAAATCGGTGAAGGATATCCATATCCCGCCGCCGACCACGAGATTGTCCCAGAGGGGGAGGTCCTCCCCGGTCCATACGTTGAAGATCGGGAGGAGGACGCGGGCGCTCACGCCGAAGCTCACCCAATCGGCCATCTTGTACGAGTAGGAGACGCCGAGCTCGGGGTACAGGAAGCGCGCCTTGTCCCAGAGGTAGCGGGAAACGGAATCGACCTCGGCCTGTTCATCGGCCGGGACCGAAGCGTCCTTGAACGCGAGCCGAGTCATGAGGGCGACCCCGCCCGTGAACTGCATCGAGTGATTCCCGCCGAGGGCCAGGTCGTACCTGGCCGGCACGTCGATGATGAGGCCCCATAGGACCGCGAGGCGGTTCTCGACGTCCACGGGCATGGCCCGGCCCTCGATCCATCCGTAATACGTCGTGAAGACGTCGATGCGCGGCGCGATCGAGAAGCCCGATGATATGGGGAAGCGGGTCCCGACGCCGATCATGTTGAGGATGGGCGAGGGTCCGGATTCGAGGAACCGGGCCTCGTCGGCGTTGATGATGACCTGGACGGTATCGCTCAGGAAGAGGTCTGTGGGCGGATACTTCGTCTTGACGGGTTCGCGCCAGTCGACGTCGGCGGGCTCCGCCGACGCGCCGTCGGGATCGGATTCCGCGAAGGCGTCGGAGCCCTGCCCGGCCTCCGCGGCCGGATCGGCGTCGTCGGCCGGGGCGGGCGCCTCCTGGGCGGCCAGAGCCGTTCCGAGAGCCAGTGCGGCGGCGAGGAAAGCGTACCGAAGCCTCATGCATGGAATATACCACGGATACGGGCTTTTGGCTCCGCTCGGGCGCCCGGCGGGCGGCGCGCGGGCGGAACGGAATTCCCGGGTTCTTTACAAACCCCGGAGCTTCCGTGAGAATGGGGGCCTCCGCAGGAGAGCCGCGCCGGAGGCAGGAGAGCGTATGAAGGCAAAAGCCAGGGTCGTAATCGGCGTCGTCATCATAGCGACCGTCGTGGCGGGCGGTTTGGCGTACAAGTACCTGCCCGCGGGATTCCGTGGCAAGCTCCGCTCCGCCTTCGACTTGAGGAGGGCGGAGGAGATCGCGGGCGCGGTCGGCGGCGGCAAGGAGAATCTCCTCGCGGACGACGATTTCAAGGCCGTCCTCTCCAAGAAGTACAAGATCGCCCCCCGGAACGATCCCTGGTCCAACGGCAAGCTCATCAAGGAGGACCTGGGCGCCTACGACTTCGTTTTCTTCTCCGACCAGCGCTTCTTCGACTACTTCAAGCTGCGGCCGGACGAGGCCCTCGGGGAGGCGCCGCGGAAGCCGATCCTCAAGGGAGGCCAGACCCTCAACACGCCGATCGTCGTGTACAGCTGGAAGGAAGTCGTGGACGCGCTCGAGCGCGCGGGCCTCGCCGAGGAGCGGGGAGGCGTGTGGTACCTCACCGGCCTCGCCAAGCTCCTCGACATGATCGTCGCGGGCGCGGAATGGAAGGACCTCGGCCTCGAGGGGCTCTACGGAAAAGTCGGCATCGCCTCCACGGATCCCGTCACCTCCTCGCCCGGGGCCACCTACTACGGCCTCCTCGTCTCCGTCATGAACGGGGGATCGGTCGACGACGCGGCCCTCGAGAAAGTCCTTCCCCGCCTTAAGGCCTTCTACGTCAAATCCGGCTACATGAACCAGACGCCAGCCGACCTCTTCGAGAACTACCTGAGGCAGGGCATGGGCGCGAGGCCGATGATCGTGGACTACGAGAAAAGCATGCTCGACTTCGCCGTCAGGTCTCCCGAGGGGTGGGAGCAGATCAAGGACCGCGTCCGCATCCTCTACCCCGTGCCCACCATCTGGAATTCCCACTGCGCCGCGGCGCTCACCGAGAAGGGCGCGCGGTACGTGGAGGCATTCGACGACCCCGACGTCCAGCGCATCGCCTGGAAGGGTTACGGATTCCGCACCGGGCTCTCGGGCGGATCCTACAAGGTCTCCGACATCGCGGTGACGGGCATCCCCGCCTCGGTGGACGCCGTCGTGCCCCCGCTCCACAAGGGCATGTACGACAGGATCATCGCCTACCTCTCCGCGAAGGATTGAAGCGGGAAATGGCTGAAACGACGAATTCCCGGACGCTTTGCGCCCTCTGCGCGATCGGCGCCGAGGGCGTCCTGGGGAACGAGCTCCGCAAGCTCGGTTTCGCCCAGGAGGGAGGCGGCCGGCCGGGCATGGCCTTCTTCCGCGCCGACCAGGCCGGCGTCGCGCGCGCGCATCTCTGGCTCAGGACCGCCGAGCGCGTGATACTCGTCGCGGGGCGGTTCCCGGCCGCCGATTTCGACCAGGTCTTCGAGGGGATGCGGAAGATACCCTGGGAGGAATACCTCCGCAAGGACGCGCGGATCGCGCTCGACAAGGTCCGGCTGACCCGTTCCAGCGTGAACTCGGCCTCGTCCGCGCGTTCCATCGCCCTCAAGGCCGTCTACGAGCGCATGGGGAAGGCCTACGGGCTCGCCCGGCTCCCCGAGACGGGACAGGCGGCGGATCTCCGCCTCTACATCGATCGGGACGAGGCCGTCATCGGCCTGGACCTGAGCGGCGAGCCCCTCCACCGCCGCGGGTACAGGACCATCTCAGGCCCGGCGCCCCTCAAGGAGACCATCGCGGCGGCGCTCATCCTCAAAGCAGGGTGGAAACGGAGGCTCGCGCTCCACGATCCCTTCTGCGGCACGGGCACCATCCCCATCGAGGCGGCCCTCTTCGGCTACAACGTTCCGCCGGGCGCGGGACGATCCTTCGCGTTCAGGGCCATGCCCGGGTTCGACGACTCGGTCTTCCGCGCGGAGCGCGACAAGGCGCTCGCGCTCGCCGATTACGGATACGATCTTCACATTTCGGGTTCGGACGGCGACGGCGCCATGATCGATGCCGCATCCAAGAACGCGGCCTCGGCGCGCGGCCTCTACCGATCTCCGCGGAGCGACTCAGGGCCGCCCCTCGGCGTATCGTTCTCGAAGATGAGCATGGAGGAGTGCAAGGCGAGCGCCCCCGAGGGCATCATCATCGCCAATCCTCCCTACGGCGAACGCATACGCGACGTCGAGTACGCCGAGAATCTCTACAGGCAGATGCGGCACCTCAAGCGGGACTTCCCCGGATGGGACCTCGCGGTCATCACCACGCACCCGGATTTCGAGGAGCACTTCGGCCAGGCCGCGGAATCCGTCAAGGAGATCCAGAACGGGAAGGAGCGCTCCTTCGTCTACGTCTTCAGGAAAATCGGCGAGGACTGAACCCGTTCCGTCGCGCCGCGGCCGTCAAATAACCCCGAGATAGAGCAGCAGGCCGAAAAGGCCATGCAGCAGTGATACTGCGAGAACCGCGAGGCCGAAGGCCTTATGGACCTTCGCCTTCACCTTGATGATCCTCAGGCCCGAAAGCACGGCGAGAAGCACCGCCACGAGGCCGACCGATCCGCCGATCATTGTGACGAGGAACGAGTTCATCCTACCCCCTTCATTTCACGGACGACTTGCTCCATTATGGACGGACGGACGGGCGGACTCAAGCCCCGCGGTTCACCGCGCCGGAATCTCGATCTCGACGCCGGCGGCGGCGACGTGTTTTGAGGCGAAATCGTCCCGGGCGCCTCGCGCGAGTATGAGCTTCCGCTTGCCGGGCCCGAAGGCCTTGTCCTTCTCGTCCTGAGGCGACCGCGCGAGCCGGATGACGACCGTCGTCTCGCCCCCCGACTCCGTCCCCCGGACCGATAGGATGCCATCCGACCCTCCGAGCGCGGCGTCATCCCGGTGCGAGATGTCCGACGTCCCGTAATCATCCCGCGCGAAGGCCTTGCCGTCCTTCACGTAGGCGATCACGATGTCCGCGTCCTTCATGCGCCGCGAGGGCTCGAGGCCGTACGCGACCCATCCCGAGGTCTTGGCCCTGAGCGTGATTTCGACTTCATCGCCGTCGAACCTGAGTTCGAATACGACTCCGGCCGCCTCCGCGCGCGCCGCGGGGGCTTCGACGCCTTGGGCGTTCAGGGAGGACAAACCCGCCATATTGATAATGATAATCATTATCAATATCGATACACGTCGTTCCTTCTTCATGAACTAGAAATTACTCAACTCCGACCTCGGCGAAAAGCGAAAAATCGGCTTACGCGAGGAGCTCCTCCCAGGCGGCGGTGGCTCCCGCGATCTCCGCGTCGACCCTCGCGCGATCGGCAACGAGGCGTTTCATGCGCTCCCCGTCGGAATAATTCTCAGGCTCGGCCATCGCCGCCTCGATCGAACGCTTCTCGGCCTCGAGCGAATCGATAAGCGCGAGAAGCTCCGCCTCCCGCTTCTCTTTTCGTCTCTGATCCGCCTTGACGCGCTTCTCCTCTTCCCGCGAATACGCCGTCGCCGCCGGCTTGACCGCCTGCCGGGAGGGCGGAACCGAGGGACGGGCGCGGAGATCGGCGCGTTCAGCCGGATCCGCGGTCCGCCGATTCGCTCCCGCCCGGACGGACGCGTCCTGATCGGCCCCTTCGCACTCCGCCGCCTTCCGGTCGAGATAATAGCGGTAGTCTCCCGGATAGAGCCTCATCCTGCCGTCCTCGAGCTCGAGGACGTTCGTGGCGAGGCGCTCGATGAAGAAGCGGTCGTGCTATACGAAGATGACGGTTCCCTCGATGGAGCCGAGGGCCTCGAGGAGCACGTCCTTGCTCGTGAGATCGAGGTGGTTCGTCGGCTCGTCCATGATGAGGAGGTTGGAGGGCCTGAGGAGGAGCTTGAGCACCGCGAGGCGTGAGCGTTCCCCTCCCGAGAGCACGGAGAGCGGCTTCTGCACGTCGTCGCCGCGGAATAGGAACGCCCCGAGGAGGTTGCGCACGCGGGGCACGAGGTGCGTGGGCGCCATGCCCTCGATTTCCTCCTCCACGCTCCCCTCCCCCGCGAGGGCCTCGGCGCTCTCCTGGGCGAAGTATCCGACGCTTACGCCCGCCCCGAGGCGGTACGCGCCCTCGTAACCCGCATCCGTTCCCGCGAGGATCCGCATGAGAGTCGACTTGCCCGCGCCGTTCCGGCCGACGAGGGCGAGCTTCTCGCCCGCCTCGAGCGTGAGCGACAACCCCGAGAAGACGCGCTTCTCGCCGTAGCTCCTCGAGAGCCCCTCGAAGGAGAGTGCGATCTTCCCCGAATGCGGCGGGGGCGGGAACTTGAAATGGATGCGCTTCATGCCCTCGGGCACTTCGATGGGCACTATCTTCTCGAGCTGCTTGACCCTGCTCTGCACGAGGGCCGCCTTCGACGCGTTGTAGCGGAATCGCCTGATGAAATCCTCGAGCGCCTGGATCTCCTCCTGCTGCCGCTCCCAGGCCTCGAAGAGGCTCGAGAGCTCGCGCGACCGGCGCTCCTCGTACTGGCTGTAGGTCCCCGGGTAGCGCGTTAGTTTCCCGTTGAAAAGCTCGTAGACCTCGTTCACCGTCGCGTCCAGGAAGGACCGGTCGTGCGATACGACGAGGACGCCTCCCGGAAAATCCGCGACGTAGCCCATGAGCCACTCGCGCGCTTCGATGTCGAGGTAGTTCGTCGGTTCGTCGAGGAGGATGATGTCCGCCGCCTCGAGGAGGATCTTGGCGAGGGCGATGCGCATCTGCCAGCCCGAGGAGAATTCCCCGGCCGGCCTTACGGCGTCCTCCTCGGAAAACCCGAGGCCGGACAGCACCATCTCGATCCGCTGCTCGCGGCGCCAATACCCCGACGCCTCGATGCGCTCCCCGAGCTCGTGATGCCGCTCCACGAGCGCCTGGACGCCGGATCCGCCTTCCGTCGCGGAGGCGAGGAGCGCGCCGGTCTCCTCGTACTCGGAGAGGAGGGCCGCTGTCTCGGCGAAGGCGAGTTCCGCCTCCTCCCTGACGCTCCTCGTCCCGAGCACCGCCCCGGACTGGGCCAGGTACGATACGCGGACGCCGCGCTCGCGGGCGACGGCGCCCCCGTCGGCGTCCATGAGTCCGGCCATGATCTTCATGAGCGGGGACTTGCCCGCGCCATTCGGGCCCGCGAGCGCTGCGCGGCTCCCGTTCCTGAGCGTGAGGCCGACGCCGTCGAGCAGATCGCGGTTACCGAAGGCGAGCCTAAGGCCGGAGTACTGGATCGATCCCATGGGAGCCTATTCCGCGAAAGAGAAGAACGCGACGAGCGGTCCCGTACCGCGCTTCCGCGCGACGAGGCCGGTCGGATCGAAGGCGGCGGGAGGCACCTGCTCCAGGCGCAATCCGTCCGCGGTGATCGAATAGTAGAATCGAACGGGCGTGCTGCGAGGCAGGCCGTCGAAGTAGAAGCTCATGACGCCGTCCAGGTCCTTCGCGAGCTCCTCGTCGAGATAGCCGTCGAAGGCCATTTCGCCCGACTCACCCGAGCCCTCGGGAATCACGAGGGGCGATAACATGCCGTAACCCGTCCATGAGAACCGGCGCGAGCGCTGTATCTCGAGCGAGCCGTAGGAATCGCTCCTGAGGATCCTGCCGCGCGAGAGCACCTTGCCCAGGATCGCCTGCCTGCGGTCCTCCTCCGCCCGGATCGCGGCCTCGATGTCCGCCTCGACGGTCACCATGACCTCGGATCGCGTCTTCCCGTCGGGAAGCGGGAACTCGAGCGTGAGGAGATCGTCGCCGCGCAGGAGGAGCCTGACGTTCGTGCCCTCGAAGCCGTAGAGATTCCGCTTCAAGGCCACCACGCCAGTGTACGCGACCCTGATTGAGTGCTTCGGCAGCTCGACCTTCAGTTCCTTCTTCATCGTATCGACGAAGAATCCGTATTTGAGCGAGAACTCGCTTAAGTCGAATCTGCCGTCATCGAGCATCCGCTTGAAATACTCCGGGCGCCAGGTCTTGGAGAGCGCGATATCGATCGATGCCTCGGAGCCGTCGGTCTCGGCGGGAGAGCCCGCCGCGACGGACCCCGAACGGACGTCGTAGACGCGGAGCGTGTTGGAATAGACGTAGCCCTTCGTGCCGTCGGCGGAGAGCGCCTCGTACCAATCCCCGGCGAGGCGCTTGCCTCCGGTCTCGACGGCGACGCCCTCGACCTTCCTGAGCAGCTTGAGGCGCTCGGAAGCCCTGAGGCGATAGACGGTGTCCTCTTTATTGTCCGCCTTCTCCCTGATCTCGAGCCCGTCCTTCGTGGCGATCGCGAATAGGGGCGCGCACTCGGCGAACGCGTCGCGGTACTTCTTCGCCTTGCCCTTCCCTTTCGAGAATTCCACTCGCCACTGCTCGAGCTCGACTTTCGCTTTGCTTCCCGGAACGCCGACCACGTAGATCTTCCGGATAAGGGATTTCACGTACACCGGCACGAGATCGCCGGACGCGAGGCCCGAGGGAGCGGGCGAGGCGGTCGCTTCCGCTCCGGCGACTGTGGGGGGCTGATCGGAGGCTTCTGGTCGCTCATCGATTCCGGGGATTTCCGGGGGCCAGAGCACGACCCCCCACCCTACCGGGGCGGAACAGGAAGCGAGGCCGAGGGCGGTAATAGCCGCCAAGAGGAAGAAAAAGGCTCCGTTGCGCGCTCCCTGCGGGTTTTTCCCGGACATGGACCTATCCTAACCCAGGGCTCGGTCCGATTTCAACGCATTCAGGGGTGCTTTCCCGGGGACAGAGCCAAAGTCGCTACCGAAAATGCCCTCCACGGGGACAGAGCCAGCGCTTAAGCCGTGAAAAGCCCCTCGTGTCCCGGTTCTAGACAGAAAAAGCCTTCAGGACCGCTTAAGCCGCCCCTCGGGACGTCCGATATGATGCATGGAGGGCTCAGGCATGATTCGTGGGTTCTATACCGGCGCGAGCGGCATGGCGGCGCAGCAGCTCCGTTTGGACGCCATTTCCAACAACCTCGCCAACGTCGATACGACCGGCTATAAGAAGGATATTTCCATCCATAAATCCTTCCCGGAAATGCTCCTCCGCCGCTGCCGCGACGACGGCGAGATCATCCACCCCCTCGGATCGGGCGACTTCATGCCGATCGTGGGAAAAATAGGCACCGGGGTGGAGGAAAACGAGATCTTCACGGAATTCACCCAGGGCGCCCTCAAAGAGACTGAATCGGATTTCGACTTCGCAATCGACCAACGCTCCGAGGACAACGAAGCCGCCTTTTTCTGCATCGAGACCCCGAGAGGGGAGCGCTACACCAGGAACGGCGGTTTTACCCTCGGCAAGGAAGGCTGGCTCGAAACCAAGGACGGCTACCGCGTCCTGGGGGAGAACGGTCCCATCCAGGTCAAGGCGAACAACTTCAACGTCGACAAGGACGGCCGCGTTTGGATCAACGCCGAGTTCGCCGACGACCCGACCCGGCTCGTGAGCCGCGAGGAGAACGACTGGGAACAGACCGTCCTCCTCGACACCCTGAAGCTCGTCGATTTCCGCGACCAGCGCTACCTCGCAAAACAGGGCACGAGCCTCTGGCGCGAGACCGAGGACTCGGGCCCCGCGCGGATCGCGCCCAAGGTCCCGGGCAGGCCGGCGATCATCCAGGGCTTCATCGAAGCGGCCAACGTCAATCCAGTCACTGAAATGGTGCAGATGATCGAAGTCAACAGGGCCTACGAGGCCAACCAGAAATCCATCCAGTCCGAGGACTCCATGCTCGGCAAGCTCATCAACGAGACCATCAGGGTCTAGCAGGAGGAACCATGGTCCGCTCCCTTTGGACGGCGGCGTCGGGAATGATCGGCCAGCAGGCCAACATCGACACCATCTCGAACAACCTCTCGAACGTGAACACCTCCGGCTATAAGCGCGTCCGCGCCGACTTCGAGGACCTCATCTACCAGACGCTCCGCACGGCGGGGACTCCCGCGACCGAGGAGACCGTGGTGCCGGTGGGCGTGCAGATGGGCCACGGCGTCAAGCTCGCCGCCACGCAGCGTCAGTTCACCCAGGGCGCGCTCCAGCACACCGAGCAGGTATCGGACATCGCGATAGCCGGAGAGGGCTTCTTCCGCGTGCTCATGTACGACGGGAGCTACGCCTACACCCGTGACGGGGCCTTCGAGATCGACTCGAACGGCCAGTTCGTCACCGCCAACGGCTATCGGCTCCTCCCCGAGCTCGTACTCCCGGACCAATTCATCCGCGAGACCCTCGCCGTTTCCCAGGACGGCCGCGTCACCGTGAAGGTCCCCGGGCTGGACGAGCCCATCGCAGTGGGGCAGCTCGAGCTCCACCGCTTTCCCAATCCCGTCGGCCTCACCGCGGTCGGCGAGAATCTCTTCAAGACCACTCCCGCCTCGGGCGACGCCATATCGGGCAGGCCGGGCTTCGACGGCATGGGCAAGACGATCCACAAGATGCTCGAGATGTCGAACGTGAGCGTGGTGCGCGAGATGGTGAACATGATCGTCGCCCAGCGCGCCTACGAGTTCAACTCCAAGGCGATCCAAACGAGCGACAACATGCTCGGCACCGCTACGTCGCTCAAGAGGTGAGAACGATGATTGAGAGCGCCGAGGCGCCCGCTCGCGCTATTCGCGAGACGAGGAGGATCCCGTGAGCGAAACGAACTCGATCGCGTCTTCCGCGCTCTTCCAATTCCAGAACCGCTCCGTTCGCGAGCCCTCGGCCCGAGAGGCAGGTTCGGGCGGCAAGGGAATCGACCGCGGCTCGGAGCTCTACGCCCAGTGCCAGGAATTCGAATCGATCTTCGTGAAGATGATGCTAAAGACCATGCGCGACTCGGTCCAGAAATCCGGGCTCGTGGACGGCGGCATGGCCGAGGACGTCTTCAAGGACATGCTCTACGACGAGTACGCCCTCTCCATGTCCCGCAACGCGTCCTTCGGGATCGCCGACCAGATATACCTGCAGCTCAACTCCGTTCCCGCCTCGGCAGCCGCCTACGAGGCGGGCTCGGCCGGTTGAGCGCGCGCCCGAGCGAGCCGCCGTGCCCGTGAACGAAAAGCTCATCGAGGATGGGGTCCTCCGGCTCGGACTCGATATTCCTAAGGGAGCGCTAACCCGCCTTTCGCGCTACGTCGCCGAGATCGAACTCTGGAATTCCGCATACGGCCTCGTGAACGACTCGGGCGACGCCCTCATCGTCAGGCATCTCCTCGACTCACTCGCGGGGGCCGCGAGGATCAAGGCCATGGTCCGCGGACGCGTGGCGGACATGGGTTCGGGCGCCGGGCTTCCGGGGATCCCGCTCGCCATCGCCCTCCCCGACTCCCGGATCGATCTCATCGAGCCCTCGGACAGGCGCTGCAGGTTCCTCGAGAATCAGAAAGCGATCCTCCCCTTGCCGAACGCCGAGGTAGTGCGGAAGAGGATCGAGGAGCTCAGCGGTTCCTGGGACCTCATCACATTCCGCGGCTTCAGGCCCCTCGAGCCCGGAGTGGTGAGGACGCTCGCCGCCCTCCTCGCGCGGGGCGGATCGATCGTCGCTTATAAAGGCAAGCGAGAAAAGATCGAAGAGGAACTCGCGGCGATCGCGCTGCTCGGGCTGGAAACGGCGATAGAGCGGATCGATGTCCCCTTCCTGGAAGAGGAACGCCATCTCGTGATCCTGAAAAAATCCTGACGCGGGCGCTCGTCCCTAAACCGGCCCGTTTCTCCCGCCGCGCTCAGACCTCGACGAGGATGCCGCTCGCTGCCGCGTTGTCTATCGAATTGAGGACTTTCACGAGCCCGGGCTTCTCCACGAGGTCGATGAGCCGCGCCTCGACGAAGCGGCGAGCTTCGTCCGAGAAGGTGCCCGCCGTGATGCAGTACCCCTTGCCGGCCTTCATCTCCTTGATCTTCGCGTAGAGGTCGCGGAGCGTCAGTTCGCCGACCGCCCCCGTCGACCTGATGAAGCGGAGCATGACGTTATCCTGCCACTTCTTCGTCTCGACGTCCGCGAGGATGTCCGCGTACTCGTTCCGTATGACGGAGATGTCCGTGATCTTGATCTTGGCTCCGGGGAAGAAAGTCAGCACGAGGCGCCTGCAGAGCGTCACGTAGTCGGACGTGGGGGCGATGAGGTAGGTCTGCAGGTTCCTGTTCGCGTTCAGCTCCTGGTACCGATCCAACTGGTTCACCACGTCCTTGTAGTTCGGATAGGCGGCCTGGATCTCGTTGAGGAGCCCGACGGCCCGCGATATCTCCTGCTGCTTTAGGTAGGCGGCGGCGAGCCGGTACTTGAGCTCGACGAGGGTCTCGATCTTGATGCCCTGGTGCTTGAGCCCGATCTCGAAGTCCATGATGGCCTTCGGATACTGGTGCTGGTTCAGGTGGATCGTCCCCGCGAAGAGGGCCGCGTTCGGCCCGAGCGAGGGGTCCGTCCGCAGGTGCGAGAATATCTTGATTGCGTTCTCCGCCTGTCCGAGCTCGTAATACGTCTCCGCGACCGCGAAGATCGACTCCTTGTCCTCTGGCTCGAGGTCTATGGCCTTCTTGAGGGCGGCGAGGGCCTCCTTGTAGCTCTTGAGCCTGAAGAGCGCGTGCCCGTAGTAGCGCTGCGCGAGCGTGTTCTCGGGATTCTGCGACGCGGCCTGCTTGAGCAGGACCACCGCCTTATCGTAATTCCTCCGCTGGAACTCGAGATAACCGAGATTGAAATTGACCTCGAAGTTGTCCTGCTTGAATGTGCGGGCGATGAGGAAGCCCTTGTAGGCGTCGTCCAGGCGATGGATCTTGAGCGCCGCCATGCCGTAGCGGAAATTGATCTCGAACTCATCGAGCTCCGTGCTCGAGCCGCAGAGGTCGGCGAGGGTCTCGTAGGTCTTGAAGGCCTTGTCCCAGGCCTGTTCCACGTAATAGAGCTCGCCCAGCTCGAGGAGGGCCTCGGGATCCTTGGAATTGCCCGCGAGGCGCTTGTTCGCGTCCTTGAGGATGGCGTTCCTGTCCTTCGCCTTGAACCGCCGCTTGGGTCCCGCTGAGCGCCCGCCCTTCTTTCCGCCCGCGAGGACCACGAAGAGGGCGACGCCCGAGAGGCAGACGACCGCGGTGATAGCGATGGGAATCGCTAATTCCATGGCCCCATTATGGATGGCCGTCGCTCCGTCGTCAAGCAAAAGGGCCGCCCGCCCCCTTACGGAGGCGAGCGGCCCAACCCTAGGAGGCCGTTTTTGCCGTTTTTTAGATCCTGATGCCCCAGAAGAAATGGGGATAGACCTCGATGGGAGTATCCAGGATCTCGAAGCCGTATCCCTTGACGTCCTGGAGGATCTCCGGGACGGGGTACGTCCCGTTGACGCCGATATCGCAGGACACGCCGCCGAACACCTCGAAGAACTTGAAGACGGGGATGCCCAGGGTCATGCGGACCATGGGGAATATCTGGACGGGGCCGTAGGGCCAGGGATCGACCTGGTCGACCCCGGCCTCGCAAGCGGCGTAGTAGTCGCGGGCCTTCGGGCTGCCGTCCTTGAGGTCGGCGAGCATGTATCCCCAGGTATCGCCATAGAAGGCCTTCGCCGAGACGTCCGTATCGAGGTGCAAGGGGCCGAGATTGGCGCGGGCGCCGAGGCCGAAGCCTGCGGCGAAGGTGTTCCAGTCCTCCCCGTAATCGACGAGGGACTCGCCGGCGAAAAGGAGGGTATAGAAGTTGTTCGTGCCGTTAGCCCAGAAACCGAAGAGGTTGTTGCCCTCGTCCATCCAGAAGCCCACGTCGCGGATGCCGTTCTTGGTGATATTGATGAGGCCGATGGGGATGCCGTAACAGTTCTCCGAGACGTTCACGAGGCCGACCTGGGTCCCGCGAACGTCGTTCGCCACGTTGAAGACGCCCGCCACCTGCACTCCCGTGACGTCGTGCGCGAAGTTGGCGACACCGGCGGTCTGGACGCCCTTCACGTCCTCGGCCACGTTGAAGACGCCCGCCACCTGGGCGCCCTTCACGTCCTCGGCGATATTGAACACCCCGGCCGCCTGCACGCCCTGCATTTCGACGCCGCCGATGTTGAACACGCCCGACACTTGGCCGCCCAGAACCTTGCCGCCGGCGATGGAGAACACGCCCGCGGTCTGGACGCCCAGCAGGGATTCCTCGATGATGTCGAAGACGCCGGAGCAGGAGATGCCTTCCACCTTCTGCGTCGCGGATCCTATCATCCCGATGCTTATGTTCGTATCTTGCACGTTGTTCGGATAGCAGATGCCGGGAACGACCGAGAGCACTATGGGGAAATAGCGGGGAGGCTCGGGGGCATCCGCCTCGTCGAGGGGTTCTTCATCCTCGATGTCGTCGGCCTCGGCGATCTCATCATCCTCGTAGGACTCCTCATCTTCCGCCGCATCGTCCTCCTCAGCGACGGTCGCATCGCCCGCTTCCTCATCGGCGACGGCTTCGGCTTCATCGGCAGCTGCCTCGGCGTCGTCATCGCCGCTTTCCGCGTCCGCTTTTCGATCCGCTTCGGCCGACTCGCTCGCCGCTGGCTTATCTCCGTCAGCGTTCACGTTGATGTTGATATCCACATCGTCTATTCCGAGGAAATCCGCGAGCCCGAGGAAGGCCACGAAACGAAGGAAGCTCCTGTTCCGGTGAATTCTCCTGACCGGGCGCTTCTTCACGACGACCCTGTAATCCGAGGCGTCGGGGTTTCCGTAGGTATCGACGTCGAAAACGCTCCAGGACTTCTTGACGATCTTCTTTTTTTTCGTCGTAACGATCTTCTTCTTCTTTTTCAGGACCTTCTTGCGGCGCGGCGATTCCTTTCCCTCGTCGCCGTGCCGCTGCTCGTATTTCTGCCGAGCCTTGTCGAGCGCGCCGTCGTCCTTCTTGACGCCGCCGTCGCTATCCTCAGCCATCGCCACGATCGCTAATCCTGCGAGTATGAAGGCGAAAATATTCTTCTTCATGTCATCACCCTCCGCGATTCATTCGGGACATCAAAAGACCGGCCCGAGAAGTCGTCTTTCGAGCCACGGAGGCCTCGATGACCGACTTCAGTACTTATATAGCAGGATATGTGCCAAGAACGCCTTTCATTTTTTGCTGAAATGCTAATTTCATATAAATAAAAGGTTTACTATCTGTAATGAGAGCGACCGCATTCGAAATTATAGCTTCCTATCGATCAGGATAGTATCATCCTTGATAAACAATATCAGTTTAAATAGAAGCTCGATTCCCTCAGCGACGAGGAAGGACGGGGCGGTGCCGAGCAAGGGCACGATCGCGACGACCAGTATCCCGATCGATCGCGGCCTCGACGCCGCGGAGCGCGGCCCGTCCGCCGGGCGCCGCTCAGCCGCGCGGGAATCCGTAGATATCCGCAAACTTCCTTTCTAGATAGGAGAGGAAATGCGCCGGGTCGAGGGCCGATCCGGTCGTTTCCGCTATGAGCTCCGAGGGCGTCCGCAGCGCTCCCTTCCGATGGACGTTCTTCCTGAGCCAATCGAGGACGGGCGACAGGTCCTCCGATCCCGCGGCCCTGTCCAGCCCCCCGATATCCTGATCCATCCTCGAGGCGAACTGCGCGGCGTACAGGTTGCCCAGCGCGTAGCTCGGGAAATATCCGATCGCCCCGATCGACCAATGGATGTCCTGGAGGCAGCCATTCGCGTCGTCGGGCGGGGAGATCCCGAGGTGCTTCCTCATGAGCCCGTCCCATGCCTCGGGGACGCCCGCGGGTTCCAGGGCTCCCGAAACGAGGGCGGACTCGATCTCGAAGCGCAGGATCACGTGGAGGGAATAGCTGACTTCGTCGGCGTCGACGCGGATGGGCCCCGGGTCGACCTTGTTGAGGGCGCGGTGGAATTCCTCGGCCGATACGCCGTCGAGGGGCCCCCCGAGGTCCTTCGCCAGGTCCCCGAAGCGGGCCTTCCAGAACGGCAGCCCCTTCCCCACCATGTTCTCCCAGAACCGCGACTGGGACTCGTGGATCGCCATGGAAGCGGCTTCCCCGGCCATGGTGCCCGCCCATGCCTCGGGCAATCCCTGCTCGTAGAGCGCGTGCCCCGTTTCATGGATGGTGGACGAAATGGAGGACGCGAAATAATCCTCGAGGTACCGCGTAGTGATCCGCACGTCCCCCCTGCCGATGGTCGTGGTGAAGGGATGCACGGATCGATCCAGGCGGCTCCGTTCCGTATCCAGGCCCAGGACGCCCATGACGCGCCGGCTGTACCGCTCCTGCGCTTCCGCGGAGCAATGCCGTCGCAGGCAGGCGTCGTCGATGCGCGGGCGGGCCGATATCTTCGACAGGATCGCTGAAAGGCCCTCCTTGAGTTCGCCGAAAACCGCGGCGATGGACCTCTCGGTCGTCCCCGGCTCGTAGGCGTCGAGGAGGCCCGTGTAGGGGTCCGACTCGAAGCCCAGGTAAGCGGCCTCCCGTTTCGCGAGCGAGAGAATCTTGGCGAGGTGCGGCTCGAAGGCCGCGAAATCATTTTCCGCCCGCGCCTTCGCCCATACCGCCTGCGAGAGCGAGACCGTCTTCGCCCGCTCCCGCACGAAATCGCCGGGCAGCTTCGCCGCCCGGGCCCAGGCCCTGCGGAAAGCGCGGAGATAGAGCCTTTCTTCGGCGGGCAGGGAGGGGTCCCCGCAGGGATCGCCCTCTGTAGAGCCGAGCGAAGCGAGGAGGGATGCAGTCTCCGCCGACGCGAGCCGGTCATGCGCCAGGCCCTCCATGAGCGCGAGCTGATCCCCTCGGGCCTTGAGCCCGCCGCTTGGCATATAGACTTCCTGGTCCCATCCGAGGAGGGCGCTCGTTCCCGAGAGGACGTGTATTTCCGAGTCGATCTCCTTGAGGCGGGACAGGGCCGGAGTCGAAGCCTGCTTCATATGATCCATGGACGATAGAATATCATGGTTATTTTCTGGTTCTCAATAATCTACTATTAGGAACCATTTGCCTATATTATATATATTTGTATATTTTCATAAAAAAGGTTTCTGAAAGAGCCCGTGAAAACCCCCCTTGCTTTTCTGTCGTGCTCTGATATTGTAAAAAATAAGTCCGCGGCAGCGGGCAATTCCACAGGAGGGAGAATACATGAGGAAAAGGGTAGTTATACTTGGATTGTTGATGTGCCTCGCTTTGATCGGGTTTACATCGTGCGAGCCGCCCATCGTCCGAGCGCTGGATGGGGATTGGGATATGGCCGCATTCGCGGGCGGCGAGGCAGTCGGCGTCTATAGTGGCTATGGGGCCTACCTCGGCGATTCGGGAACATTCTCGTTCCAGTAAGCCTACCGGTCCGAATTATAATCCGAGCCTGTCCGGCTAACGGAATTTCCGTTGGCCGGCGGGCCGTTTTTTTACCTGCCCAAAACGATTCATCTGATAGCCGTCCGCCCATGATGCCGCTTGACCGCGCACCGCCCCCGCCCCGATACTGGACGCCGTGTTTTTGCGGGAACTGAACCAGGACATCTCCGTCCTCAAGGGCGTGGGACCGCGCGTCCGATCCATGCTCGCCGGCATGGGCGTCATCACGGTCGCCGACCTCCTCCTCCTCTGCCCCCGCGACTACGAGGACCGCACCGTGACCGTGCCGATCGCGGACTTCGCGCGGTTCCCGAAGGTGAACACGGTGGCGCGGGTCCTGCGCCACGAGTGGTTCGGATTCGGGAGGATGAAGACCCTCAAGATCGTCGTGTCGGACGGCAGCGCGGAGGCCGCCCTCGTCTGCTTCAACCGCCCCTTCCTCAAGGACCGCCTCCCCGAGGGGGCGAGGGTATCGCTGACCGGCGTCTTCCAGTTCCGCTACGGCGACATCCAGTCGTCCGCCTTCGAGGCGGAGGCCCTGCCCGTGGACGGCCCCGCGCCGATCGGGAGGATCTATCCCGTGTATCCCCTGACCGCCGGTCTCGCCCAGGGAGTGATGCGGAAGACCTGCGCCCGGGCCATCGAGGGCTACGGGAAGCGGATCGAGGACGACCTGCCCGCTTCGATCATGGAAAGGCGGGGCCTCATCCCCTCCTCGAAGGCCATCGCGGAGATCCACGCTCCCGGCTCGATGGAATCGCTTTCGCTCGCGCGGCGGAGCCTCGCGTACTCGGAGCTCTTCTACCTCGAGCTCATGATCGCCAAGCGGTCGAGGGCCCGGAAGGAGTACCGGATCGAACGCGGCGAAGCGCGGGCGGAACTCGCGCGGCGCCTCATCGCCCGCCTGCCGTGGCGGCTCACGGATGGACAGGAAGCGGCCTTCGCCGACATCGAGCGGGACCTCGCCTCCCCGAGGCCGATGGCCCGGCTCCTCCAGGGCGACGTCGGATCGGGGAAGACCCTGGTGTCCTTCCTGGCCGCGTGCTCGGTGATCGAGCGCGGCGCCCAGGCCGTCCTCATGGCCCCGACGGAGCTCCTCGCGCGGCAGCACGCGGAGACGGCGGCGAGCCTCCTCTCCCCGCTCGGGATAAGGCTCGCCTTCCTCTCGGGCAACGTCAAGGACGCGGGAAGGAAGCCCCTCCTCGAGGCGCTCGCGCTGGGGGACGTGGACCTCGCCATCGGCACCCACGCCCTCTTCTCCGAGGACGTCCGCTACCGCAATCTCGGCCTCGTGGTCATCGACGAGCAGCACCGCTTCGGAGTGCTTCAGCGCGTCGCCCTCGGCGCTAAGGCCCGCGAGCCGGACGTCCTCCTCATGACCGCCACCCCCATACCCAGGACCCTCGCGCTCACCGAGTACGGCGACCTCGACGTATCGGAGATCAGGACGATGCCCGCGGGGAGGAAGCCCGTCGTGACGCACCTCGCGGTCCAAGGGAAGGAACAGAAGGTCTACGACTTCGTCCTCAGGGAGATCGAACGCGGCAACCGGGCTTACTTCGTGTACCCCCTCGTGGGCGAGTCGGAGAAGCTCGACCTCAAGGACGCGACGAGCATGCGGGATTCCCTCGCCGGGGGCCCCTTCAAGGGCAAGGGCGTCGGCCTCATCCACGCGCGGCTCCCGGAGGAGGAGAAGCGCGCCGTCATGGCCGACTTCAAGGCGGGGAGGATATCCGTCCTCGTCGCGACGAGCGTAGTCGAGGTCGGCGTCGACGTCCCGGAGGCGACCTGCATGGTCGTGGAGCACGCGGAGCGCTTCGGCCTCGCGGCCCTCCACCAGCTGCGCGGCAGGGTCGGGCGGGGCGAGGCCCAGTCGTACGCCTTCCTCGTCTACTCCAAGGACCTCACGGAGGACGGACGGCGGCGCATGAAGGCGATGATGGATACGACGGACGGCTTCCGGATCGCCGAGGAGGACCTGCGCATCAGGGGGCCCGGCGAGATATCGGGCACGACCCAATCGGGCCAGCTGAAGCTCGCCTTCGCAGACCTCGTGCGGGACGCGCGCCTCCTCGAGGAGGCGCGGGCGGACGCTTTCGAGGCGGCGGCGAGCGATCCCGGCCTCATCGCCCCTGAGCACGCGGTCATCCGCGAGGTCCTGAGGCGGGCCCCTCCCTTCTCCGAATCCATCGCCGCCCGAGGCTGATGCCGCGGCGCGGCGGCATCACTTCTCGAAATACCGCTTAACGATGCCAAGAAGCGCGGCCATGCCCTTCAGGCGTTTCAGTAGACCGCTTCCATAGAGAAATTCTATCGCCCCCTTGAGTCCGCGATAGGTTTTCGGCGTATATGGATGCCACCAGAGGTTTTTTCGAGCGACGCTCAATGTGTCATCAATGATCGCGCGCGGTTGCGTCATCTCTAGGAGCCCCTCCGCTCCGTGGCTCCTCCCTAACCCCGATTCCTTGAAACCTCCCCAGGGCGTTTCCGCGAGACCATGGGACATAAGATGATCATTGATCATCACCGCTCCGGCTTTTAGCCTTCGAGCCATGAATCGGGCTTTTTTCCTGTCACGAGACCATATTGAAGCCGTCAATCCGAATATCGACGCATTCGCTGTCCTTATCGCATCCTCATCATCCGCATATGGCCGCATGACGATAGCCGGTCCGAAAATTTCCTCAGTCCAAGCCGGGCCGGGGAATTGGGAATCGGATTCGTCTTCCATCGCGACCGCGGCCGTATAGGGTCCCGTCCAATCCTTTGGCGGCTCGGCGTTCGCGACGATCCGCGATCCGGCCCGTTTCGACCTCCGTATCTGCTCTTCGCATTCGTATTTCTGCCGTTCGGACGCCAAGGGGCCGATGTCCGCGTCGGTCGCGCCGGGCGCGCCGTACCTCAGGGCGGCTATCCTCGCGGCGATGAGTTCGCGGAACGCCGGATAGATCCGTTCCTGCACGAGAATGCGTTGCGCGCCGCCGCAGCTCTGTCCCCCGTTCGCGAACGCGGCCCAGAGTATGCCCCATGCGGCGCGTTCCAGGTCCGCGTCGGCGCGGATGATGGCGGCATCGCATCCTCCGAGCTCGAGGACCACGGGGGTCAGCGTGGCGGAAGCCTTTCCCATGAGGGTGCGTCCGGTCGCGGTCGAACCGGTGAAAAAGAGTTTATCGACGCCCGCAGCCAGGATGGCCTCTCCGGCCTCGCGTCCGGGCAAATCCACTCGGGTAAAAAGCCCTTCAGGGAGACCCGCGGTCTCAATACAGGCGTCGATGGCCTTAGCTACGCGGGGACAGAGCTGCGCTATTTTCAGGATTACCGCGTTCCCGGCGAGCAATCCCGTGCAAATCTCCGCGAAGGGGATGGAAAACGGGTAGTTCCACGGCGATATGATGCCGATCACCCCGAACGGGACGCGTTGGACGGAACTCGCCTTGTTGAACAAGAGAATCGTGGATCGGCCCCGGCGCCGTTCCGCGAGGATGCCCGGACCTTTCCTGAGGTAATACCCGAGGCCGAGCGCCGCGGGCAGGATCTCGGCGGCCATCGCGTCGACGCGAGTCTTGCCCGTGTCCGAGCAGATGGCTTCCGCGATCTCCTCCGCATGGCCGGCTATGTGCCTGAGCATCGGCCTGAGTTTCCGCGCGCGAGCGCGGACGCTCATCGACTCCCACGCGGCCTGCGCCGCCCTCGCCGACCGCACCGCATCCGCGACGCCGCTCGCGCTCTCGACGATCTTCGCCATTCCGCGCCTCCTCCATCGATGGTACACCCTCGCCCGATCCGCGGCAACCTCGATCGAATTTTATCGACGGGACTCCCTCCCCGTTGCGCGTCCGGATCGCCCCTGGTACAGTGCGATTATGGATGAAAAGAGCGCATCCCCCTCGGTCTATTCGGAAAAATACGCGTTACGGTCGGTGGACTGCGGCGCGGACGGCGCGATGCGCCTGGACGCCGTCTTCGAGGTGCTGCAGGAGGCGGCCGGTTACCACGCGGATCTCTGCGGCGCCGGCTTCATGGAGCTCCTCCCCGCGGGAAGGACCTGGATCCTCTCGCGGATGCGCGTGGACCTCCTGCGTCCGATGCGCTACCGCGACGTCATCGAAGTGGCCACCTGGCCGAGGGGCGTTCAAGGGCTCCTCGCGCTCCGCGATTTCCGGATCACGGACGCCGAGGGCCGGGAGGCCGCGCTCGGAACGAGCTCATGGCTCCTCGTGGAGGTCGCGACGAGGAGACCGCTCCGAGTCGAGGAGTACCTATCAGAGCGATTCCGGCTGACCGATGACAGCGTATTCGGTTCCGACGCCGTAAAGCTCGCGGATTTCGAGGTTCATCCCGGCGCGAACGGGGCGTCGGCGTTCCGCGTTCGTCCGAGCGACCTCGACATGAACGGGCACATGACGAACACGGCCTACCTCAAGATGCTCTCGGACGGGCTCGCGGAATCATTCCCCGGATTCGTCCCCTCGAGCGTCACGGTCAATTTCCTCGCGGAGGCTTTCCTCGGCGACGAACTCGCGCTCCAGTTCGATCAACCGTGCGCAGGCGAGCGCCCATCGGGCGAGCGCCCATCGGGCGAGCGCCCATCCGGCGCCAAGCTCCTCCCCGCCGATGGCGGGAAGGAGCGCGTCAGGTTCTCGCTCGCTTGACGGAGAACGCGGACTTTTTGCGCTTTTCGAGCAAACGAAGCGCGATTACTTCAGGCATCCCGGCCTTGAGCGCTTCGATGTCCTCGAGGCCGTCGAAGGTCGTCTCGCTCCAGTGGATGGAAACGACGGCCTTGGGCTTGACGACGCCTCATTCACGCTGTTCCAACGTGACGACCTTGATTCCGGGATCGATGATCGCCTTGAGTTTCTCGAGCTCCTTGACCATGGACGCATCGTTCGCGATCCAATGGACGGGAAGGAGGATTGAAGGCTTCGCGGCCTTGGCCCAAGCCGCCGCGCGCTCGGCGCCCACCGCGTACTGCGCGGTGAGGTTTATCACGGCGACGTCGACGCCAGTGACGGATTCCATTTTCTCGGTGAGCTCGGAATCCCCCGAGAAATAGTACGTGGCCCCGCCGAGATCGACGATGAAGCCCGCCCATCCCATCGATTCGAGGTGGGTCGCGTGGTTGCCGAGGTCGGGCGTCACGGTGAACATCGGAACGGCTTTCACCGTCATGCCCTTCACCTTCAGGGAATCGCCGGGCTTCACCGTCTTGACGCCCTTGATCCCGAGTTTCTGGAGCGGGAAGGCGCTGTCGCCGGTGCATACGATGACCGTGCCCTTCTTGAGGAGCTCTTTCACGGTGCCGGGGGCGAAATGGTCGCCGTGCGAATGGGTGATGAGGATGCAATCCGCGTCGGGCAGCGACTCGACACCCGGGATGCGGACCGGATCGACGTAGACCGCGAGGCCGTTCCGTTCGAGGAGCATCGATGCTGAACCGAATTGGTGGCCGGCCGGGAGCCAGGACAGGCTTGAGAGCGCCTCGGAGGGATCCGAGGGACCGGATCGGCTCGTCGCGGACTCATGTCCGCCTTTCGCGCATCCCGCCGCGCTTATCGCGATGCAAAGGGAGGCGGCCATCGAGAAGGCCGCGCGGAAAAACCGCGTTCGATGCATGGGTGCTCCTCCTTTTTTCGCGTCGGCGGCGATCGGCCGACGCCTTCTCGGGGAGCGATTATACCACGACGCTCACTTCATCGCGTGAAGGAGATCCACCGACATGGAAGACAGGCTTTCCATCCTGGACGCGATCTGCTTGAGGGATTCGAGGACCTCCGCCACGTCGGCGTCGAGCCTGAGGAAGGTGCTCTGCGAGCGGCCCGCGGCCTCAGCGGTGCTGTCGACGTCGGATACGACGTTTTTGATGAGCGAACGGATGCGATCGGAGTTCGTCTTGGTCGACTCGGCGAGTTTTCGGATCTCGGACGCGATGACGCCGAAGCCTTTTCCGTTCGATCCGGCCCTGGCCGCCTCGATGGCGGCGTTGAGGCCGAGAAGGTTCACGGTGGAGGCGATGTCGTCGATCACCTCGACGAATTCCCCCATTTGCTTCATGCCGGCGGTGATCCTCTGGATCATGTCCTGGGTCGCGACGATGTCCTCCCTCGTCCGCGCGGCCGCCTCGCCCACGGATTTCACGGTGACCGCGCGCGCCTCCACGATCCTGGACACCTCCATCACCGAGGATCCCATCGGTTTGGCGAGGCCTTCCACCGCGGCCGAACGGGCGGTGATGGCGGCCTCGGCGAGCTTGGTCTTCTTGAAGAGCGCGATGTTCTGAACGTTGGCGCCGATCTGGTCGCTGATGAGCTTGTAGACCGACCCCTCGTCCGGGCCTCGCTCGAAGGCCGCGATTCCGAAGAACGTCGACCCGAAGGTTACGGGCATCACCACGAGCGCGAAGGTCCTTTTAGGAAGCGCCTCCTCGGGCAGGAGCTGGATCGCGGGGTACGCGCCGCCTCCGAGCGAGGCCATGGCGTTCTCGCCGTCCCTGCGGGCCGCGTATAGCATGAAATCGCCGTTGACGGTCCATCCGTCGCCTTCGCGCGAGTCACCGGCGTCCGCGCGGAGCGCGAGATAGAACGTGCGCACGCCGAGCCGCTCGAGCTCGTTCGCGAGCGATTCGCCGAGCGCCTCGAACGAATCGGAGCCGCCCACCGCCTTGAACGCGTCGCTGATGTCTTCCTCGAATGTCAGGATCTTGGAGCGCTTCACGGTCGCCGTTCCGAAGGAGAGCGACGACACGAGTATCCTGAGCCTGCCCAGGACGTTCTCGAACTCGATCGCGGCGTCGCACCCGCTTATGGCGGGAAGGAGGTCCGAGCGCACGACGGAGAAGTAGTCCTGCCATTTCTCGAAGGATCCGTGGCACGCGAGGCATTCGTAGATCGCCTTCTCGGCCGCCTCGAAGAATTCCCTGAAGTCCCCCCGTCCGGCGCACCGGACGGCGGTCGTCGACAGCGCGAGCATGGTAGCCCTGTTCTTGGGGTCGACGGGCATGACCTGCATGAGATCGGCCATGATTTCCTGAGGCTCGGGCATCCGTTCCGGGGTCTTCGAGATGCGCCCCCTGCCGGCGAGCTCTTGGGACATCGTCTCGCAGCCGCAAGAGCGCCTGAGCACCATTCCCGTCGCGAGCGGCGCCGGAACGGGCGCGTCCTTCCCCGAGGCGAGCTCCGCGATGTACCGGACCGCGGCGGCGGTCTGCTCCGGGAACGGCTGACGCACCGAGGTTATCGAGGGCGTTTCGGTGAGCCCCTCGAGGGTGTCGTCGTAGCCCGAAACGGATACCGCTTCCGGGACCTTGATGCCGCGCGCGATGAGCTCGCGCATCGCCCCGATGGCCATGTAATCGTTCGCCGCCATCACCGCGTCGAAATCGGTTTTGCGGACATCGAGGAATTCCTTTATGGCCGCGGCTCCGCCGTTGTACCAGAAATTCCCGTTATAGAGGAGCTTGTCGTCGATCCGGATCCCGCGCGCCGCGAGCGCCTCCCGGTAGGCGGCCAAGCGTTCCTCCGACTCCGATGAACCGATCGGTCCCGCGATGAAGGCGATGCGCTTCCTGCCGTGCGCCTCTACCATGTGCTCGACCATGCGCGAGATCCCCGATCGGTTCTCGATCGTGATAGTCGGTATCGACGCGGGGACGGGGCCGATCGACGCGCCGGGCTTGTCCATGAAGCTTTTAAGGCTTCGGGCGTACTCTTCCTTCGAGATGTACGACCCCAAGGTCGCTCCCGAAAGCAGGTAGGAGCCGATGAGCGGCGACCGCGCGAGCTCGTACACGGTATTGCTCGCCTTCGTGTCCGACTTATCGCCGCGCAGGAGCGACTGCCCGACGAAGGTGAACAGGGAACGCCCCTGCGTGATGGCCTCGCGCTCGGCCTCGTGCCAGAGCGTTTCCTGGTAGCCATGGAGGTAATCGAGGATGAATGCGGTCCGGGAGGATGAATTCATTTTATTTGGCGTTCCAGGAGAGGCGGCGGTGCTCCGTTCCATCCCTAGACTTTAGGCTATCCCGTGCCTAATTTCAAGCTCGGACCCGACGCGCGCGTTCTCAGCGCGAGTCCGCGCTCGTTCTCAGCGCGAGTCCGCGCTCGCCCTCCTCACTTCGGCGCCGAGCCGAACAGCCTCGCGAAGAAGCGGTGGACGCGGTGTATCGAACCGGCGTTCTCGAGGTGCATGAGGATGCACTGCCCCGCGACGCAGGGAATGCCGGCGGAGCGCGCCGCCTCGAGCGCCTCCGGGGATTCGGCCCCTTGCTGGATCCAGAGCCGCTCGAAACCGGCGGCGGCGGCCTCGCGGACCACGCCGGCGGTGGCCGAGGGGCTCGTGAATACGATGGCCGCCTTCGCCTTGCCCGAGAGCTCGGCGAGGCTCCGGTAGCACTTCTCCCCGCCGATGCTGTCCGCGGCGGGATTGACGGGGAAGAGCTCGTATCCGCGCGCCTTCATCTCGCCGTAGGCGAGGTTCGAGAACGCCTGTCCGCTCCGCGACAGGCCCGCGACGGCCACTTTCCTCTGGGCGATGAACGCCTCGACGTCCGCCTTCGATGCCCTTGCCGTTTTCATCCCGCGCTCCTTTCGGCCGCTATAGGCCGCTTCCACCTGCCAGAGGCGACGTACGACGCTAGGATCGCTAAGGATATCGCCGTGGCGACCGCGACGGCGAGTCCGATCCCGCGCATGCCCAGGCCGAGCGCCCGCGAAAAGAGCCAGGCGAGCGGCATCCTGAGGAGGATGGACGATACGAAGCTGTTCGCGAAAGTCACGTTCGTCTTTCCCGCCCCCACGAGGAGGCCCGAGAAGCAGAACACGATCGAGGCTATCAGCGCGTCGGCGCTCAGGAAGCGGAGGTACTCCACACCGATGCTCGTGACCTCGGGATCGTCCGAGAACAACCCGATGATGGAGCGCGGGAACAGGTTGACGACCGCGAACACCGCGAGGGCGGCGGGTACGATGATCCTCAGGCCCGCGAACATCGTCCCGAGCGCGCGGTCGTGCCTGCCCGCCCCGATGTTCTGCCCCGCCATGGAGGACACGGCGCCGAGCATCGCGATGCCGGGGAGGATGGCGAAGCTGTTCACCTTGGCGCAGACGCCGGCGGCGGCGCTCGCCCTCACGCCGTAGCGGTTGATGAGGAAGGTCAGGAAGATGAACGAGACGTGGATGATGAGCTGCTGGAGGGCCATCGGGAGGCCTATGCCGACGAGCCGTCCTAGAATGCGGCGATCGATCCTGAGCGAGAACGGGAAGCCCTTCCTCGCGAGGTACGCGACGGCGAGGACGAGGCTGAGCGCCTGGGAGGCGACGGTGGCCCAGGCGGCCCCGGCCGCGCCCATGCGGAGGACCCCGACCATGAAGAGATCCAGGACGACGTTCGTCGCGGTGGCGATGGCGATGAAGGCGAAGGGGCGCTTAGAATCGCCGAGCCCGCGCATGATGGCGCTCAGCGCGTTGTACCCGAAAATGAAGACCGATCCCGTCATGCAGATCCTGAGGTAGTCGCGCGCCTGCGCCGCCGACTCGGCCGGCGTCCTGAGGAGGCGGACGACCTCCCCGGAGAGGATGGTCATGGCGGCGGTGACGACGACCGCGATGAGGAGGCAGAGCCCCAGGGTGGTGGAGATGGCCGCGCGTTCGGATGCCGGGTTCTTGGCCCCGTGCGCCTGGGCGACGAGCACCGTTCCGCCCGACACGATACCGATGGCCGTATTGGTCACGAGGATGGTCACCTGCCCGCCGATGGAGACGCCCGAGAGCCCGGAGGCGTCGGTGAAGAGGCCCACGATGAGCATGTCGGCGACGTTGTACAGGGCTTGCAGGAGGGTGGAGGCCATGAGCGGGAGGGCGAAGGCGACGAGATTCCTCGTCACCCCGCCCTCCGTGAGGTCCTTGGAGAGTTCCGCGGGCATGCCCCCTACTTCACTCCCTCGACGAAGGCGCCGAACACCCAGCCCCGGACGGGCGAGGTGATGAAGTACCAGTAGTCGGTATCGGAGCCGATCGTGGAGGTCTCGGCGGAACGGGAAGAGGCCTCCATGAGCTCGCCGGCCTCGATGACCTTGACAACCTTCGCGCTCGTCGAGGGCGTCTCGCGGACGTTGACGGGCTTGAGCGCCTTGAGGGTATCGACGTAGGAGACCCCGGTATCCCCCTCAAGGCTGATGTTCACCGAGGCAGCGTCGCCTTCGACTTCCGCGCGGAGCTTCTCGACCAGGGCGGTCATGGCGGTATCGGAGTACTTGGTCCGGATCGTCTCGAGGATCTTCTTCTTCTGCTCCTTCTTGGGCATGCCCGCGGCGGCGCCGACGAGGAGGACGACGCTCACGTCCTGCGACCTCACGGACACGTCGGAGGAGAGAATGTATTTTTCCTTGTACAGGGTCCAGGTGTCGCCCTCGTAGGCGGTGATCATGTAGAAATCGGGCTTGCCGGTCACGGGCCAGAGCGCCACGACGTTCCCGACGGGCAGGACGGTCGAGAGGACGGCCGTATCCCGCGGCTGGGAGTAGAGCGTCGCCAATTCGGCGCTCACGACGCCGAGGATGGGCTCCTTGGCGATGAGCGTCTCGATCACCCAGCCCTGCTTCCCGTCCAGGGACACTTTCTGGAGATTGTACTTCTTGCCCTTGTACGCGCCCTCGGAGGTCCCGCGCTCGAGGTCGAGCTCCTGGCCCCTCGTGAGCGTCTCGACGTAGGTCATGTTCTTGCCGTCCTTCATCTCCCAGAATTCCGCGGTCTTCTGGATGACGACGGCCTTGCCCTTGAGGACCGCCTGGGCGGACAGCGCGGAAGCGCAGACGAGGGCGAGGAGTGCGATCAAGGCGATAGTCTTCTTCATGATCCTTTATGCTCCTTTAACGAGGAATGTCCTCCCAGTGTAACCCGTCTTCCGCGTCCGCGCAATCTTCCCCCGGGCGGCTCACCCCCGCGTCACGGCCATGCCCCCCAGGATCCGCAAGGCGGAATCGATCCCTTCCTTTCCGGGGTAGAGCTTCCCGTCCGAGCCGTCGGGCGACGCGTGCCCGGCGTACTCGAGGGCGCTCCCGACCGTCGCGGCGTCCAGGTCGACGCGGACGCGATAGACGAGCGCCGGCTGGCCGCTCCCCTCGGGTCCGCCGGACCAGCCCGATCCTCCCTCGACGGCATCCCTCGGGTAGGCGGCGTTGAAGTCCGCGGAATGGTTCACTTCGATATAGACCCAGAAGCGCCTCATGCCCTCAGGCGGATCGAAGAAGGCCGCGAAGCGCCCCTTCGGCGAGGCGCTCGTGAGGGCGTCGACGAGCGGCATGGCCTTGGTCGGGAGATACAGGCCGTCCGGATACCGCACGCCGCGCCGATGGCACCAATACGGGAGCGCTTCCTTCCTGCGGTTCCCCTTATTGAAGGCCCATCCCTCGGTCGCGATCTTCCTGGTCGCGTAGACCGTCCTCACGTAGCGTCCGCCCTCGTCCTCGATCCAGACGGCGAACTGGGGCGCGTTCATCCTGAACGCGTTGAACCGATGGAGCCATCCGGGCCCGGGCTCGATCCTGACCGCGAGCGGGCCCGATCCCTCGATCGCCTCGGGAGCCGCGCCCGAGGCGATCCCGCAGAGAAGCGCGCCGGCCATCACGAGGAACGGCCGCCGAGCGCGCGCCGATCCCCTCGCCTTCGATTCCCTCTTCATGTCCTTCCTCCTTCGCGTCGATATCCGTTCAGTCGCCTTCTCCGCGCGCCAAGCCCGCGGCGAGCGAGACGGCGGCCCTCGCGATGCGGTCCCATCCCCCGTCGCTCCCGAGGTCGACGCCGTTGAAAACGGGCGCCCGGTCCGCGAGAAGGGAGAGGTAGTAAATGCCGCCCACGATGATCGCCAGGGAAGCTTCGGCGTCGCGATCCTTCCGCGTCCGTCCCGCGATCCAGGCCTGGACGCGGCGCCCGTTCTCCTCGATCCGCGCCATGACCCGGGAACCGAGGGGATTCCGTTCGGAGAGGAACCAGCGCAGGATCTCCCGCCGTTCGGGCGAGGCGCGGAGGGACGCGATCTGCCCTCCGAGGAATTCGGCCGCGAGCGCGCGGGCGTCCATGGAGGCGCGTTTCGCCTCATCGAGATCCGCGGACGATTCGCCGCCCCAGTAGTTGTTCTGGAGCGCCCAGGCCTCCACGAGCCCGTCGAGCCCGTCGAAGTAGCGATAGACCAGGACCTTGGATACGCCCGCCCTGGCCGAGACCGCATTGACGCCCAGCCCCCTGAATCCCTCTTCCCGGACGATGTCGCCCACGGCGGCCATGAGGGCTCGTTCCGTCGCTTTTCGATCCTTGACCGTACGGTCCGATTCAGGAGATCGCTTCATGCCCTTAATGTAACCATGCGGTTACAATAAATCAAGCCAATTTCCATTCATTGCCCCTCCCATCGAAGCCGCCTTCGAATCCCGAGAAGAAATAGGGCCCGGCCATGCGGCGCCCCGACCCAACGATTCAGACGCGAAAAATCCGGAAATGCCTTACAATAAGGACGATCGCCGGCTCGATGAAGGCCGGATCGAGGAGCGCCGAGGAGGGAACCGGTCGGTGAAACGCAGGCGGATCGGGCTGCAGACATCCAGGATGGATTACGGATACGGGGTGAAGGTGTGGCGCGGGGCGATCGCCGCCGCCGAGCGGCTCGACGCCGACCTCGTCATCTTCCCCGGCAGGAACCTCGATACCCCGCACGGCTTCGACTACCAGTATAACCGCGTCTTCCAGCTGATGAACGCGGAGAACCTCGACGCCCTCGTGCTCATGACCACCCTCGTCTGCAATTTCATCGACGGGCAGGCGCTCCGCGATTTCTGCGCTCGCTATTCCCGCATTCCCGCGGTCAGCGTGGGGCTCGCGGTCCCGGGCATACCCGGCATCGTCATCGACAACAGGGCGGGCGTCAGGAGCGAGATTAGGCACGTGGCCGAACGGCACGGCGCCCGGAAGATCGCCTACGTGCGGGGACCCGCGAACAACTGGGAGGCGAACGAGCGCTTCGCCGCGTACCGGGAGGAACTCGAGGGGCTCGGCATCCCCTTCGACCCCCGCCTCGTCGCGCAGGGCGACTTCACGACCCACTCGGCCCGGCCCGCCGTGGAGTCGGTGCTCGAACGCCTCGGAGGGCTGCCCGACGCGTTCATCTTCGCGAACGACGAGATGGCCATCAGGGGAATGGCCGTCCTGAGGGAAAAGGGCTTCAGCGTGCCGGAGGACGTCGCGGTCGCGGGCTTCGACGACGTCGAGGAGACGGCGAACCTCTCCGTCCCCATGACGACGGTCCGCCAGCCCCTCTTCGAGATGGGAAGGCTCGCGGTGGAGCGCCTCGGCGAGATGCTGGAGGGCAGGCCCGTCCCCGAGCTCACCGTGCTCGAGACGGAACCCGTGATCCGGGCCTCCTGCGGATGCATCTTCCATTGCGTCGAGGAGATGCGCTCCATCGAGCGGCGGATCGACGAGGCGGGAACCGCCGCCGGCCCCGAAGTCGCCCTCGAGGCCCTCAGGGGATGCGAGCTCGTGCCGCCCGCCGCGATCTCCGCCCGCGAGGGCGCGATCGGCGAGGCGTACGCGCGGCTCGCGGAGGCGGGGCGTCCGGACGCCGATCCCGAGTCCGCGGTCCAGTGGTTCGCGGCGCGCATGCGCGCGGAGAGCCGGGGCGGCCTCGATCCCGGCGACTGGCGCTTCATCCTGCCCGCGTTCGCCGAGGCGATCGGGCGCTCGGCCGAGGGTACGGACCTCATCGCCCTCGATCGCGCGGTCAGGACCTGGTCGCTCCTCTCGGCCGAAGCCTCCGCGCTGAGGCGCAACGCCATCGCCTTCGAGGAGAGCAGCGTCAACGCGGCGATGCGCGAGGTCCAATACGGCCTCTCGTCGATCATGAACCTCGACGACCTCGCGGAGACCCTCCGGAACCAGCTCCCCCGCATCGGCATAGACACGTTCTTCCTATCCCGGTTCGAATCGGAGTGGATGCACGCCCCCCGCTCGGGATGGAACGTCCCCGAAAGGATCGAGTTCGTCACGGCCCTCGTCGACGGGACCGAGGTCAGGCCCGCCGGCGACCGCGCGTACGGCTCGGACGCGCTCCTTCCGCCGGACGCCCTCCGAGGAGGCCCGCGACGGACCTTCGCGGTCTTCCCGCTGTTCTTCCGGGAAGCGCACCTCGGGACTATCGTCTACGGCGTCAGGCACAGGGACGGCCACGTCTACGAGAGCATGACGACGCAGATCGCCGGCGTCATCAAGACAGTCATGCTCTTCCAGGGCAAGGAGCGCGCGGAGGACAAGCTGAGGCAGGCCATGGCCGAGCTAGAGGGATACAACGAGCAGCTCAACTACCTCACGCTCACGGACGAGCTGACCGAGCTCTACAACAGGCGCGGCTTCCTGAAGCTCGCCTCCCAACAGCTCAGCATCGCCCGGCAGATGGGGAGGAGGGCCCTCCTCGTGTTCGGAGACCTCGACGGCCTCAAGGCCATCAACGACACGCACGGCCACGAGGAAGGCGACCGCGCCATCAAGGCGGCCGCGGACATCCTCAAGAAGACCTTCCGCGCCATGGACATCATCGCGCGCATGGGAGGGGACGAGTTCACCGTCTTCGTCCCCAACGCCGACGAGAGCCACGTCAACCTCTTCAACGCCAGGATCGAACACCTCATCGCCGAGGAGAACGCCGCGGCGGAGCGCCCCTACGCCCTTTCGATGAGCATCGGCTACGTGACCTGCCTCCCCGATACCCGCCGCGGCCTGGACGACTATCTCCGCGAGGCCGACGCGCTCCTCTACGAAAAGAAGAAAGCCAAGAGGAAGGGCTGAACCGCGCGACTGATCCGGCGGCATGATACCGAGTCAGTAACGCCCGAAGCCGCTCCTGAGCCAGGCGATGACGGCGCGAGCGTCGTGCGCCGCGCTCCAGGCGCCCTTCCTGCGCGCGCGGCAGGCCGCGATGAATTCTTCGATGCCGCCGCCGCCGCCCGGACCGGCCTGGTACGCGGCGATGTCGCGCGCGGGATCGGGCAACGAGACTGGCCCGAAAGCCGAGGAACCGCCGATGCGCGACGTCCATTCCTCGTAGGAGAGGAGTTCGTTCCCGACCTGGAACGACGCGCCCCGCCCCGCTTCCCCCTGAGCCCAGAAACGGTTCGCGCGGAAGTCGAGGGCGGCCGCGAGCCGAGGCTCCTCGATGCGCGCGAAGACGCATCCCGCGGCCGGTTCCTGGAATAGATTCCCGGAAACCTTGATGTTCTCCTTCTCGAAGGCCGCGTCCACCGTCAGGCCGAGGCCCCAGCGGTTGTTCCCCGCCTCGTTCTGGCCGTAAATCACGTTGTCCGTTATGAGGACGTTCTTGGTTCCGCCCACCACGGCGATGGCGTAGGTGTTGTCCACGTCCGCATGGGGGTTGTGGATGAAGAGATTATCCCGCGCCACGCCGCCGTCCCAATCCTGGATCTCGAGGCCCCAGCCGAGCGTGCGGTTCGTGGGCCGCGAGCGGCCGATCTCCGTGAAGACGTTCCCCTCCACGAGGACGCCCTTGAACTTATGCGGCGTCGGCACGTTCCCGCCCAGGCCGATCCCGATCTCGCCGTCGAAGTAGAGGTTGCCCTGAAGCGCGATGTTCGGGGAGCTCCCCGCGAGCCCGAGGTTCGCCGTGAATTTGTTCCCCATGCTCGAGGGCCGGAGAAAGAGATTGTCCCTGAAGGCGACGTCGCGGCAATCCGCGAAGTAGGTGTTGTGGTTGAACATCGTCGCTTCGCCCGGAAGCTCCGTGGCGGGATTCCCGTCGTCGCGGTTGTGCCATCCGTTATGGTCGAACACGCAGCCCTCGAGCCAGAAGCCCCGGACCTGCGCTGCGTAGAGCCCTTGGGAATGGCCGTTCGCCCTGTCCCCCCTATGGTTGTCCAGGAAGATCGAGCGGCGGAACGCGATATCCCGCATCGCCCCGCCGCCATAGGCCTGCATGACGTTGCCCGAGAAACAACGGAACGAGACGTTCTCGATCAGGATCTTCCGCGTGACGCCGTCGCCGTCGGTGCCGTCGATCCCCGTTCCGCTCTCAGGCGGCATGGTTCCAGGCGGATAATTGGCGGGATCATGCAGGGGATCGTAGCAATCCAGGTCGATGGCGGCCGCGTATTGAAGGTTGCCCCGGTTCGAAGCCCGGATGACGGGCCAGTCCGGGCGCGGATGAAGCTCCGGCGGGGCTCCCGCTCCGTAGGCCCCGACGAGCGAGTATTCGGTCTCGCCCCTCCCCGAGCGGAGCTCGACGCTGACGCCATCGTACGCCTCGCCGCGGCGGAACAGGATCCAATCGGGAAAGCCCTCGCGCGAGAGGGCCCGCGCGGCATCGTAGCTCGCGAACGCGAGTATCGAGCCCGACGGATCCAAGGGATACCCCCCTAGCTCGGCGTCGCCCCGGCCGTAAGCCCGGCCCGTCGCGTCGTTGCCCGTCGCCGCGGAGACGTAGAGGATCCTCGAGTCGGCCGACGGCGCGAAGACGGTCCACCCCTCCGCGTCCTGCGGGAGGCGGATGGGATTCCTGTAGACTTCGCAATCGGCGTACGGAAGCGCGGTCCCGATCCTGTAGTCGCAGCCGGAGCAAGCCAGCGCAGCGAGAAAAACGAGAGCGAATAACCGCGCCGCCGTGGGAAGGCGATCGGATCCTGACTTCATATCGACACCGATTCTATCCCGTCGATGCGCCTCGCGACCACCGGTAGAGGATAGTTATGGAGCGTCGGGGGAGTCGCCACCCCGTTCTAGGCCCTTCGTGCGCGAGGAGGCAATGCGTTTCGCCATAAGAAACCCGATATCCGACCGTCCGGCGTCCGGCTCCTGTACGAGTCCTTGACGTACGGCCGCCCGCCGTCCGCGGGATGGAATTTCTCCTCGAGGTATTTCCGCTCGGAGGCCGTGCATTCGCGCCAGGTCCCGTCACCGTTGATATAGACGACGGGATACGGCGTCTGCCGCGCTTCCCAGGGCTCGACCTCGGCGTATCCCTCGGATCCCATGCTTCCCTCCGTCCTCCCGGTCCTACTTCGCCGTCTCAGGATGCGAACCGTCCCAATCCGCGGGCGGGGGATCCCGCCTGAAGGCCTCGATCCGCTCGAGGAAGGCGCGCGAGGGCGCGTCCCCCTCCAACGATGCGAATATCTCCGCGGCGCCCCGGAATTCCCGCAAGCGGTAGAGGCGAAGGCCTTCCTCGAACGCCTCCTTCAGGCGCGCGAGTTCACCTCTCCGCCCTTCGTCCGGGCAGGGCATGATCTCGAGGACGGTGACGGGAGCCGCGCGCCCCTTCACCACGACCTTGTCGATTTCCCTGACCGCGAAGGGCTCGCCCGAAGCCGCCTCTCCCACGGCGGCGACGGTCTCCCCCGATACGAGGATCGGGCACCCGTAGAGCTTCGTGAGGCCCTCGATCCGCGACGCGAGGTTCACGCTGTCCCCGATCACGGTATAGTCCATCCGCTTCTCCGAGCCGATGCTTCCCGCGACCACTCGCCCGAAATGGATTCCGACGCCGGCGGCGAGGAGCGTCCCGAGGTCCGATTGGCGCTCGTTGAAGCCCGCCATCGCCTCCTGCATTGCGATCGCCGTACGGATCGCGCGCAGGGCGTCGTCCTTCCCCCCTACGGGAACGCCGAAGACCGCCATGACGCAGTCCCCGATGAACTTGTCTATCGTTCCGCCATGAGCGAAGACGGCGTCCGTCATTGCGGACAGGTAGTCGTTGAGGAGGGCGACGACGCGCTCCGCGGGGAGGGCCTCGGCCACGGTCGTGAAGGATCGGATGTCCGCGAAGAGGATGGCGGCCTCCGCGACGCTCCCGTCCGAACCGAGGACGGCCTTCTTCCTGAAGAGGTCCTTGGCCAGGCTCGGGGATACGTAACGCTCCAGCATGCGTTTCGCGTCGGCTTCCACCATCATGCGCCTCGTCGAAAGGGTCACTGACGTGCCTATGAACAGGAAGAAAACGAGGGCCATGAAGAATGCCGCCTGATCGAAGAGGGAAAGCCGGAAATAGAGAAGCAATCCGGCGTAGAAAGCGATGGCCGCCCCGCCCGCGAAGGCCATTCCTCCGGCCGAGAACCTGAGTATGTTGAGGAAGAAGACCCAGATGCTCGCGATGAGGCCCATCATGGGCACGGTGCCGGGGTCCAGGGCGAACTGCTTGTCGAACAGGAACATCATGAGTACGAAGAGGAAATCGAGGCCGATCACGACGTACTTCATCCAGGAAAGGGATATTTTCCTCACGGCGACGATGAAGATTCCCAGGGAACTCAGGACGAAGGCCCCGTCCAGGACGAGGGTGACGACGTCCTGCTGATTGCCGTTGTACGGCAATAACCTGAAGAAGCCGAGAAAATCCATGACGCAGGAGAATCCCACGATGGCGAGGCGCGCTATGGCGACCGTGCGCTCGTTCCTCAGGGCGCGCTCGCGGATGATCCTGTCGAGAAGCGATTCCTCTGATTTCATTCGGCGAACGGTTTCGTTACGAGGCATGGCGGATTCTGGCCCTTCCCGCATTCCGCGTCAAGCGCCGGCCGTCATGCCCTCTTGGCCGCCGCTTGCGCGGGCCTATGGGCCGGAATATGCTTTCACTATGGGCAAGCGCACGATCATTCCGGCGGCGGCCATCCTGCTCGCCGTCGTTTCCGCCGCTCTAGCCGCGGAGGAGCCATTCTTTTGGAAATTCTCCGACGGCCTCGACCCCGCCGTTTGGATCGTCGCGGACAACACCTTCCCGGGGAGCGCGAGCGCCTTCATCCCGGAGGACGCCCAGGTCGTCGAGGGAAAGCTCAGGCTCTCCATCCGGAAGCTGAAGGCCAAGCGCCACGACCGCCGGTACAGCGGCGCGACGATCCAGAGCGTCCGCTATTTCGGCTACGGGACCTTCACCGTCCGCATGCGCGCGCCCATCGCATCAGGGACCACCGGCACCTTCTTCCTCATGAACCGCTGGGAGCCGGGCAACTGGTTCCACAAGGAAATCGACATCGAGCTCCTCGGTAAAAGCAGGTCCGCCGTCCAATTCAACGTCCACCGCTTCTACGCGGAATCGGGATCGGCGGTCGGAAAACCCTTCGTGCATACGGCGCCCTTCGACTACGGGGCGGAGTTCCATGAATACGCCATCCGATGGACCAAGGACCGGATCGACTTCTTCGTGGACGGAGCGCTCGTCAACAGGTATACGGAGAACATCCCCGACGAGCCCCTCTCGATCCTCATGAACCACTGGGTCGCCGACCCCGGGTCTGACTGGGCCGGGAACTGGCTCGGCCCCTTCAAGGAGCGGGACCTCCCCTCGTTCACCGAATACGAGTGGGTCCGCTTCGAACCGGAAGCGGCGCTCCCGGCGCCCTGAGACGCGCGCCGTCGCGGAATTGTGATTACGCCCGGCGAATGGAAAGCCCCCGCTATAGCGCGCCCCTTCATCCTCCTCGGGGGAATGAGATAGGTGGGTCCGGGAGGGAAGAGAAAGGGGGGAAATGCATCACTGTAAAATCAATCCGCTTTTTTCATGAATAGGCGCGGGTGTCGGAGAAAAATGCGCTGAACGATTCGTTCGCATCAAGGATCAAGGCGAACGCTTAGTGAAGCGCATATTTCTCTGACAGGCCCC
>CAYNQK010000019.1:0-37195 GCA_964399285.1 uncultured Spirochaetales bacterium
GCGCCAGTCCTTCTTGGAGGGGCCGTCGACGGTCTGCTGGGTGGCGGTGTAGGAGTGGATCGTGGTCATGAGGCCGGTCTCGATCCCGACGGAGTCGAGGAGGACCTTCACGACGGGCGCGAGGCAGTTGGTGGTGCAGGAGGCGTTGGAGACGATGACGTTCTTGGACGCGTCGTAATCCTTCTCGTTCACGCCCATGACGAAGGTCTTGATCTTCACGTTCTCGTCCGCGCTCTTGGCGGGGGCGGAGATGATGACCTTCTTGGCGCCGGCGTCCAGGTGGCCCGTGGACTTCTCGTTGCAGAAGAGGCCCGTGGACTCGATGACGTACTCGACGCCGAGCTTGGCCCAGGGCAGGTCCTTGAGCTCCTTGACGGCCATCACGCACTTGATCTCGTGGCCGTTCACGACCATGACGTCGTTGTCCGCGAGGGACGGATCGGACTTCTTGGTGCTGATGTTCGCCTTCATGCGGCCGTGCACGGTGTCGTACTTGAGCTGGTAAGCGAAATAATCCGCGTCGGTGGAGATATCCACGACGGCGACCACGTCTACCTTGTCCTTCCCGAGGAGATTCTGCTCCACGAGGGCCTGGAAGACGAGGCGCCCGATGCGGCCGAAGCCGTTGATGGCTACTTTCATTGAGTTCCCCCTGCTTTTGGCGGTGTTATCGGGGGAATATTATCGATTTTGCGGGGATCGATTCAAGCCCCCCCGCCGTCCCGGGCGGGGGCGGCCGTTATCAGCGATCGCTCCCCTTGGGCGCCGGAGCGGCCTCAGCCTGCTCCGCGAGCCACCGGGCGATCTCGTCCCGCGTGATCGACGAATCGATCAAGGGCAGGACGATGACGAGGTTGACGGGATCGACGATGTTCGGATACACGCCCTTTATCAGGGCGACCTTGTTCGAATCGAACGTATAGGACTCCATGAGGGCCTCGAGCTGGGCCGCAGTCATGAATCCGCGCTTCCCCACGGCCAGGATGAGGGAGTTCTTCTTCGATTCCATGCCTTCCTTCTTCACCTGGTCGAGGAGCGACGAGAAGGCCTCGTCGCCAAGGACGTTCCGCGGATCGCGGCCGTGGCGATCGTGCCGTCCGTCCTCGAATCCGGCCTGGTCCGCCCGAATCCGCCTCAGGACGGAATCCATGAGGGCCAGCGCCTTCCGCCGTTCATCGAACGACAGGTATTTGAAGTAGAGGTCCTCGATCCGCTCGAGGTCGGCGATGAGGGCGTCCTTCTCAACGGAAGCGGCCTTGGGCGGGGAGACGGCGGCTTGCGCGACGAGCCCGTTCGAGATCGAAAGAAGCGCTACTGAGACGAGACAGACGATGATCGTTTTGCGCATGATTCCTCCTGGTTAGGCTAAGAACGCCGTTCCTCCGCGCGAGGTTACCATCACGGAAAGGCTATCAATAAAAAAAAGGCGGCGCCCCGCGGCGCCGCCCCTCTGATACCGGTATCGCTCTTTAGCGCGCGGCCTTCAGCGCTTCCTTGGCGAGGGCCACTGCCGTGACGTGGATCGAGGCGCCGGAAATGGCGTCCGAGTATCCGTCCGCCTTCACGGCGATCTTGTCCGGATCCTGGGCCTTCACGATGGCGTCCTGGACCGCGGCGGCCTGGACGTTCCACTCGCCCTTCTTCGCGGCCTTGGCCATCCCGTAGCGGCCCTCGACGGCTTCGATCAGCTTGGATTTCTTGGCCGGGTCCTTGCTCACGCCGTTCCAGAGGACATCCACGATAGTCCCGTTCACGACCGTCACGAGGATTGTGTCCTTCCAGCCTGACTTGGCATCGAAATCCGCTGACTCCGCGTAGAACCAGCCGTCCTTCTTGAACTTGCCCTTCGGGACCGCGGGAGACGCGAGCGCCTTGTTCGCGAGCTCGAAGAACTCCTTGACGGAGATCGTCGCCCCGGTGATGGCGTCCGTATGCCCGGCCGCGTCGAACTTATCGAATCCGACGTCCTGGGTCTTGACCAGCCACGCCTCAGTCGCTTCCGCCTGGACATCCCACTCGCCCTGCTTAGCGGCCTTAGCCATCCCGTACTTTCCCGCCTTCGCCTGGGCTTTCTTATCCAAAGCGCCGGCGATGTTCGCCGTTCCGTTCCAGACCGCCTTAACGATCTTCCCGCCCTTCACTTCCAGCACGACCTGGGCCTTCCAGCCGGATTTGCTGAATTCCGCGGCTTGGGCGAAATAAACGCCATTTTTGGCCTTGACCTTTCCCTGAGCGCAAGCCGATCCGACGGCCAGCAGGGATACGACCAGCATGGCTATGCCAATCCTTCTCATAGAATCCTCCCCAGAAGATGACCTTCTGCTCAGATAGTATAGCGGACCTGTCAAGGGTTCGTCTCTGTTGACACGGCGACCAGCGCTGCGGATTGACATGGGTCAAAAAAGAAAAAAGCCGCCATGGCGGCCATGTATCCTGGAGAAAACCTTTCCTTCGGATCGATCCATCATGATGGCATTAACGGAAGGAATCCGGAGTTGATCACTGGCTCCTTTTCGCGTACCCCCTCCCCGCCCTCATGAACGCCTTGATGTTTTCCGCCGGGGTTTCCTGGGGAAGATCGCAGCCCGTGCTCAGGATGAAACGCGGACAAGAGTCCATACTCCTGAGGAGGCGCTCGGTATCGGCCTCCACCTCGCGCGGCGAGCCGCGGAGGATGCTTCCCGTTGGACTCAGGTTCCCGATGAGGATCGTTTCGCGGCCGGAAAGCATCGCGGCGGCCGCCGGGAGATCCACGCCGGTTTCGGGGGCGTCGAGGCTGAGGGCGTCGACGCCGGTAGCGGCCATTTCCTTAACGAGGTGCATGGTGTTGCCGCAGATGTGGTATACGGTCGAAACGCCGCTGTACTGGCAGCTCTCGCTGATGGGTTTCACGAAGGCCGCGGAGAACTGCCTGAACTGCTCGGGGCCGAGCATGACTGCGCTCGGCTCGAGGATGCAGATCGCTCGGGCGCCCGCGGCGACGAGGAGCCTGACGTAGGTATGGATGGCGCCCGCCGCGGCGCGGCAGATCCGCTCGAGGCCCTCGCAGTCCATGACGCTCGCAATGGCCGCCTCGTCGGCGCCCATGAGGAGGCCCGAGAGGGTGTAGGGGCCGCATACGTACGCGCACTTGAGGACGTCCCGGGGCAGGCCGAGGCTCATGAGCTTGACGGTCTCCACGTACCCGAGGAGCCGCGTATCGAAGGCGATGTTGATCGACTCGATCGATTCGAGATCCTCGAGATGGAAGGGCTCCCGAACGACCGTCGCTGAGTCCGCCTTGGGGAAGACGGTGTAGCGGCCGAGGGCGTTCGCTTCGATCGATAGATCCATGAGGGGGAAGACCGCGTCCGGGCGGAATTCGTCGACGATCGCGCGAAGGACGGCGAAATGCTCGCCGTAATTCTGCTGGGCGAGCTTGATAGTCGCCCCGGTCAGGTTGAGCCCGGGGAAGCCGAGGAGGGGCGCGACGAGCCGCCGTTTAGCCGTTATGGCTCGGTCAAGGGCTGATTGCAGTGGATTCTGTCGCATAATAGTCCCTCCTGGTCATGCCAGAATGAATCACTGCTATGGCACGTACCCCTTACCGAGAACCCTATACAAGGGGCGGTACCCTGTCAATCTTGATCGAGAAAGACCCGTAAATCCTGTCACGGCGTTGAAGTAGCCTGAAAAAATGGTTAAACTTACTTCTGCCCACGACCGAATATTGAGTGTCGGCTTCGACCGGAGTTCCCCTCCCAGTTCACTCCGGCCGGGTCGATACCCACAATGGGCGGGCCGGTTGCAAAACCGGCCTTTTTTTATTTCCCGCCCTCGTTATCGCATCCGATTCCCCCTCTTCGCCCGGAACCCTCATCTATATCAATCGATCTCGAGCCGCTCAACGACCGATTCCGCATCCTCCCATGAAGGAACCGCCTGCACTGTTGACCAAGGAAGCCGCCGCGCGTAGGATTCATGCGATGCGTAAAAAGCCCTCGGTGCAGTCAGTCGCCCGCGTCGTCGCCATCCTCTGCGCGGTCGGGGCCCTCGTCCTCGGCATCGGCTTCGGGGTCGCCATGGGCATGACCCGGAACGAGGCCAATTTCGAGAATTTCACCGATTTCCGTCCCAACCTCCCCACGAAGATCCTGGACCGCCGGAATCGCGTCATCACGGAATTCTCCGCGGACGAGAAGCGGGAGATGATCTCCATCGACGAGGTGCCCAAGCACCTCCTCTTCGCCCTTCTCACCCGCGAGGACGACCAGTTCTACGAGCACCGCGGATTCTCGCTGAAGGGCATCACGCGCGCGGCGATCGGGAAGGTCTTCAAGGTGAACCTCGGGGGGGGCTCCACCATCACCCAGCAGCTCGCCGGGAACCTCCTCAAGATCCGCGACCAGAAGACCATCTGGCGGAAAATCAAGGAGCTCTGGTTCGCGCTCCAGCTCGAACGCCGCTTCACGAAGGACGAGATCCTCGAGCTCTTCATCAACGAGGTCTATTTCGGCGACGGGTACTACGGCATCGAATCGTCCTCCAAGTACTTCTTCGGGCACTCGGCCCGGGAGATCACCCTGGCCGAGGCCTCGGTACTCGTGCCCCAGCTCTCGAGCCCGATCCAGGGCATGTACAACCCCTTCAAGCACCCCGACAAGGCGAAGGCGCGGAGCCTCACCATCCTCAAGGACATGGCCAGTCACGGCTACTGCACCGCGGAGGAGGCCGAGGCGTCCTGGAAGGAGTACTGGGACTCCTTCGACTACACCCGCGTGGCGACGGCCGCCTACTACAACCGCGACGACAAGGCGCGGTACTTCTCCGAATACGTCCGCCAGCAGCTCGACGGCTTCCTCTACGGCTCCATCGACTACAACGAGGACGGGCTCACCATCCAGACGACGCTCGACCTCGACTACCAGAACGCGGCGGACCGCCACATGGCCGCGAGCATCGAGAGCGCGAACGCGTCGTTCCGCGCCGACTCCGCCCTGAAGCTCCGCGAGGCCGATTCCACCTTCGTGCCGATCGTGAACGGCCTCATCCTCGCCTTCGACCTCACGGGCCTCCGCTCGGCGAGCGCGCGCAACAAGGCCCTCGTCCTCTCGGGCTACCACAACCAGCTCAACCCCGTGGTGGACGCGGCCGCGCTCGTCCTGGGGATCGACGGCCTCAAGCGCATGACGAGCGCGAGCTACCAGACCCTCCGCGACGCGTCCAAGAAGACCACGGTGGAGGGCGCCCTCATCACCATCGAGAACGACACGGGATACGTGCTCGCGATGGTCGGCGGCTCCGGGTTCAAGCAGTCGAACCAGGACAACCGCGCGGTCCAGTCGCACCTCTCGCCGGGTTCCTGCTTCAAGCCGCTCTATTACTCGGCCGCCATAGACACGAGGCAGTTCACGCCCGCCTCCCTCATCTACGACGAGCCCGTCGTCTTCAGCAACAACGACGGCACGCCATACGTCCCCCTCAATTACAAGGGGAAGTGGGAGGGCCCGGTCCTCCTCTGGTACGCCCTCGCCAAGTCGATGAACGTGCCCTCGCTCCGCGTCCTCGACGGCATCGGCTTCGACGCCGCGATCGACCGCGCCGCCCTCCTCCTCGACGTGCAGGACCCCGCGGAGAAGGCCCGCGTCTTCCCGCGCTACTACCCGCTCGGCCTCGGCACCATCGACACGAATCCCTACAAGATGGCCCGCGCCTTCGCGGTCTTCGCGAACCAGGGCCGCGCCGTCTCCCCCATCGCGATCCGGAGCGTCCTCGACCGCGACGGCAAGGTGGTCATGGACATAGAGAAGGACGTCCGCCTCGAGCAGAAGCGGAAGGGCGAGGGCATCCAGCTCATCAGCCCGCAAACTGCCTACGTCATGACGGACCTCCTCGGCCGCGTGACCCGCTCGCCGGGCACGCTCGCCTGGGTCATGAGGGAGGGCGAACGCTTCACCTACCTCGACGACGCAGGCAAGAAGTACACGATACCGGCGGCCGGCAAGACCGGAACGACACAGAACTGGGCGGACGCCTGGACTGTCGGCTTCACGCCCTACGTCACCACGGCCATCTGGTTCGGATTCGACCGTCCCGGCAATTCCCTCGGCGTCTCCCAGTCGGGAGCGGCTATCGCGGGCGCCGCCTGGGCCGACTATATGTACGACGTCCACCGCGGCCTCCCGCCGCGCTCGTTCCCCAAGCCCGCGACGGGCCTGGTGGAGGCCTCGGTCTGCGCCAAGAGCGGGCAGATCCCGACGGACAACTGCTCCGACGGGACGGTGAAGCTCACTTTCCTCGAGGGAACCGTCCCCCGCGAGCTCTGCTCCCTCCACGCGCTGAGCGGGGAGCGGGACCAGGCCGCGCAGACGACCATACAGAATACCGGGATCCTGCTTGACCCCGGCTTGGGCGCGACCGGCTCCGACAGGGATATCCTCAAGCCCCTCGATCCCGCGATTTTCGGGGACGATGGCGAAGGAACGCCCGAAAGCTCCGAGCCGCCCTCGATCCTCGACTGAACTCGCAAGCCTTGACGGCCTGAGCTCGCAGGCCGTCTCGGCCTGAGCTCGCAGGCTAATGGTCTGAAATCGCGGGCATCCTCAGCGCGCTCGGGCTCGGTTGTACCCGCGCTCGATGATGCGTATAATCTAGTCATGGCGTCGATCAAGCATCCGCGCATAAGGCCCGTACTCCTCATCGCCCTCGTCGCGGTATTCGCGGGGGTCGCTGCCGCCGGCGCCCAGCCCGTCATCGAAGTGACGGGTTTCGTCTCCGACGCGCTGAGTCGCGGGGAGCTCGACGCGCTCGAGCGCATGGTGAGGTCCTGCGTCGCCGAGGAGCGGCTCTACTCGGTGGCCGACGAGACGCGGCCCGCCGGCGACGCGGAACGGAGGAGCGACTTCATCCTTACGGGCGGCGTGCGGAGCCTGGGGGACCGCTACGCGTTCACCCTCGAAATAATCGACGCGAGGACGGGCGAGAAGCGAAGCGCTCGCGCCACCTTCGCGAGCGTCAACGAGGTAGCGCTCAACGCCCGGGCCCTGACCCTCAGGCTCCTCAGGCGCGAGGAGGCGCCCCGAACCGCGGAGCGCGACGAATCCGCGATCCGGGACGGAAGGCCCCTCAGCCTCTCCATGGTCGTCGGGACTTGGAAGGGCGACCGCGGAATCGATTCCGTCGTGATCGGCAAGGACGGCGGCGCCCTCGCCTCGCTGAGCTCGGGCGCGACCATGCGCCTCCGCGTCTCCGTGGCGGACGGGCGCTTCGTCGTGGAGCAGGACCAGCCGAACGCTCCCCTCTTCTACGCCTCCCCCTCCTACTCCGCCGAGACCGCCCGCGAGATCGCGCTCAGGGCGCGAGCGATGCGGTGGGTGTTCTCGCTGTCGGACGACGGCGCGACGCTCTCGGGGATCAAGGAGACGACCGCGGTGTCCGGAGGCCCGGGGCCGCTCGTCGTGGACAACGGCTACGTCCGCTCCGCCTCCTGGACGCGGCTCTACAGGTAGAGGACCGAGAAGCCCATCTCCGGCCCCGACCGCGACTCGGGGTCCATCACGTATCCTATGACGCTCCTCCCGAAATCGAGCCAGAAGCGGAAGGCGATCGGCTTCCTGAGCCTGCCGCCGTCGCCTTTCGCGAGGGCGGCCGCGTACCAGCCGAGCGCTGCGCCCGAGAGGGAGTCCATCATCGCGTCCGAGACGCGCTTTCCCGGCACGGCGATCGTCAGGGCGGGCCCGGCGCAGGACGCGAATACGGACACCGCCGTCCCGTCCCGCTCGAGCACGAGCCCCCTCAGCACGAGCTCCCGTCCGATCGATCCTGAGAGCGAGAAGAAGGCCGCGGTGAGGACTTTGGCGGCGAGCGCGCCGGCGGGCGGCATCTCGCGTCCCCAGAAGGGCTGGTATTCCGCCTCGAAGAAGGCTCGCGCGCGGGCGGGGGCGTCGAGGGGCAGGGACGCGGCGTCGAGGAGGAGGACGAAGGGAAGGACGTCGGGCGCGAGCGCGGCGCTCGAGAAGGGCGCGCGGAGGAGGTCGAGCGGGGACTCCTCCGCGATGGCCGAGGGATCGCCGCTGGCCTTCATCCAGGCGCGGTGCGCGGCGAGAGCGGAATAGGCGCCTATCGCCCTCCCCCCGGCGTCCAGGCAGAGCCCGAGGCCGAGCGCCCAGTCCCAGCGCGGGTCGCGCGCGGCCGTGTCGAAGTAATAGTCGTCGGAGGAGGCCCGTTCGATTCCGCCCTCGAGCCAGAGGTAGTAGGACCAGATGAGGCCCTGCCCGGCGACGATGAGGGGGAGCGAGGCCCCCATTGCGATGGCGCCTTCCCGCTTCATGCCCATGAGGAGCAGGCCCGATCCGGGCGCGAGGGCCTCGAGGAGCATGACGCTCCCGTACCCGGGGAGGCGCTTCTTCGCGGATTCCTCGTCGGCCCCGGCCGCCTCTCCGGGAGGCGCGCTGGGATCATCGTCCGCGGGGCGGTCCGGCGCGGCGATCGGCGTTTCAGCGGGAGTCCCGGGGACGGCCGCTTCCTGGGCTCCCGCGAGGGCCGCGGTCATGAGGAAGGTCGCGAGGAGAGCGCTGATCAGGGAAGGGCGGCGCATGAGGAGGAAAGTATACCAGGCGCCTCCGCGCGGCCGCAAGCGCGGAACGCTAGCGGTTCCGCTTCCGGCCCGAGGAGAGGCCGCCGTCCTTCGAGAAGACGACGGAAGCCAGGGCCGCGAGGGCGAAGACCGAGACGCCGATGGGAAGGGCGAGGGCCCTGCCGGGGGTCGGCGCCTCGCGGCAGGCGAGGATCCTGCCCGCGACGGAGTAGCGCTTCCGCGACGGCAGGCCGTCCACGAGGACCAGGCGCTCGCCTCGGCCGAGGTAGCCGAGGGAGCGGGCCTCGAGGGCCTGCGAGGCGGGGTCCGTCCGGAGGGCATCGACCCTGCGGCGGAATTCCCCGTTGAGCCGCTTGAGCTCGTCGAGGTTCGCCTGTATTTTCGCGCGCTCCTCGCCGAGCGAACGCATCGAGGAGGGGCTCGAGGGCCCGAGGAGGATCGAGGAGAGGAAGTACGCTACGAAACCCGCGTACAGGGGGATCGCGAATCGTTTCATGATGGCTAGCCAGAATAACGGCCGCCCGGGACCGCCACTTGAGCGCAACCTTCGATATTGACATTGGATAGGGCATGGTTTAGCTTAAATTGAAGGTCAATTGGCCAGGCGGATCTGCCGATATTGGAGCATGACTCTACTGGTCGGGAGAGGGTATGGCAGTCGATAGGTCGTCGAGGCGTTCAGCGACCCCCGGGGGAACCGCCCCCCTGAGGGAAGAGGAACTGGAGAACTACGGGGTCTGGGTGAAGTCCGAGCCCGTGGATCTCATTGAGGGCGCGCCCGAGGGCTCGTCCAACGAGGACGCCTTCTCTCCGGAGATACCGGACATCCGGGAAGAGACCTTCCTCACTGAAGAGGAGGAGAGCCTCCTCGACGCCGTCGATTCGGAAGACGAGCTCAAGCCCGGCCCCTCGGACGGCGTGGAGGTTGATTTCTCCGCCGACGACCTGGCCGCCCCCGCCGCGGAAACTCCCGTTGATGACGATGACATCCCCTCCCTCGAATCCTTCGAGGAGATAGAGCCCTTCGCCGAGGAGACGACCGCCGAGGAGACGACCGCCGAGGAGACGACCGCCGAGGAGGAATCGGCCGCCGAGGAGGAATCCGGCGCCCCCCTCTCCCCGCTCGAGGATCTCGAGGATTTCTCCGTTCCGGAAGCCGAGGAACTCCCCGACATCGAGCTCCTTTCCGGAGACGCCTCCTCGGAGCCGTCCGAGGCCCTCCCGGAGCCCGCCGAGGCGGCGATCGCCGAGGACGGTTCCGAGGAGATCTCGCTCGAGTCCTTCGGCCTCTCCGACGACGCCCCCGAGCCGCCCCGCGAACGGGCGGCCCGCCCCGCCCACGGCGGCGGCGACGAGGAAGTCTCCCTCGACGACTTCCTCGACGACTCCGGCTTCGGGAAGGAAGCGGCCGAGGAAGCCGCCCGCCAGGAAGCCCTCTCGCAGGAACCCATCGACCTCGACCTCGAGTTCGACGACGAGGCCGAATTCGAGACCCTCTCCCTCTCCAAGGACGTCGACGAGGATTTCATCGAGGCCAAGCCCGTCCGCGAGGCTCCCAAGGACGAGGAGCGCCCCGCGGCGGAATCCTCCATCGAGACGGAGGAAGTGACCGACTTCGACGATATCCTTTCCGAGGATTCGACGGGGCCTGAAGCGCTCCAATTCGCTTCCGAGCGCTCGGGGACGGAAGGCATAGACCTCGATACGGGGCTCCTGGACTCGGGCCTGGTCGAGGACGCGGTCGTCGAGGACCAGACGGCCCTCGTCGCCGACGCGGACTCGCTCGGGATCGAGATCGACGAGAGCGCGCGCTCCGAGGGGCCCGCCATCGGAAGGTTCGAGGCGAGCCAGGAGACCGAGGACCTCCTCGCGGGCGTGGATTTCTCCGAGCCGATGGCCTATGATGGGGCCTCGGCGGTCGAGGAGATCTCGGAAGCGGCCGAATCGCCCTCCCTGGCAGGGGAGGCCGAATTCGGCGCCGAGGACTCCTCCGCGGAGATCCAGGGATCCTTCGACGATCTCGCCGCCGTGGAGAGCGAACTCTCCGACGCGGAGAGCGAACTCGCTGACGAGGAGGATGAAGTGCCCAATCCCAAGGGGGGCGCCGAGGTATCGGCCTCCCTGCTGCACCAGATCGCAGGCGAGCTTTCCGACATCAAGCGCGAACTCTCCTCCCTCAAGGACCAGCTCTCGGCCATCAGGCGGGAGGCTCCCGCCGCCAAGCAGCCCGGCGCCGCGGAGGACGCCTCCAAGGCTCCCGGCTTCTTCGACGACGAGGAGGACGAGACGATCGCCCTCACCGGAGACGAGCTCGACAATATCCTGAATACGGCCCAGTTCTCCGAGGAGACCGGCGCCTCCGAGGATGAATCCGCCGCCTCCGCTCCCCAGGAAGAGTCTCTCGAGGACATCATCCCCCTCGAGGAGGAGGCCGCTCCTCCCGTCGCCGAGGTCGAGGACGACAAGGGCTTCTCCGACCTCATGGCGATAGAGGAAGAGGGGCTCTCTCCCATGACGGAGGCGCCCGATGACACCTCGTACCTCGAAGAACCCCTCAAGGACGAGCTCGAAGGGGCGGTCCTGCCCGAAACCCCGCTCGAGGAGCCCGATTTAAGCGAATTCCTCGTCGACGAGAGCCCGGCCGAGCCCGAGGCCCCCGTCATCGACGGTGGGGACCTCCTCGTCGAGCTTCCCGGCGAGGCCGAGGGCGAGCTCGAGGACATAACGCTCGACCTCAATCCCGACGCGAGCATCGATCCCGAAGGCCTGCCCGAGGCGCCGCCCGTCCAGGTCGTCGAGGATATGCCCGACCGCGCCCCGGGGAAATCCGGAAAGGAATCCCCTGAGGCCCTCAAGGGCGACATCAAGAGCGTTCTCCAGTACATGGACCGGCTCCTCGAGTCGCTCCCGGAGGATAAAATCGAGGAATTCGCCCGCTCGGACCACTTCGCGGTGTACAAGCGGCTCTTCGAAGAGCGGGGGCTCGTCTGATGGGCCTCCTCGACCGGGCGCTCCGCGGAAAAGCGGGCGCCCCCTCCCCCGCCAAGCGACCCGCGTCCGCGCTTCCGTCCCCGGGAGCCGGCCTTCTCAAGCGCGCGACGCAGGAACGCTCGCGCGCGGCGCCCGCGCGCTCGGGCCTCCTCGACCGCGCCGATCGCCTCCTCGCCGGGGCTGACGGCGGAAAAAAAAAACTCCTTCGCGTGATCTACCGTTGATCTTGGACGGGGGCGCACCGTTCGCCTCCTCGTCAGCCGCCAATCTCGCGAAAGCCGAGGACGCGCTCTCGGGCATTGCCCTCGGCATCGAATTCCCCGTCAAGCTCTTCGAAGCCCTCTCCGACCTCCTCGGCATCGAACGCGGCTGCATCCTCTTCCCCGATCAGGGGAGCGGCCTCCTCCTCCCCTGGGCATCAGTCGGCCTGGACGAGACGTCCACGCGGCGCATCCGCGTGCCGGCCGATATCCTCGGCGGACTCACGAAGGGCGCTCCCGCCCTCCTCTCCGGAGAAGGGCTCTCCGGCCTCCGGATGTTCTTCTCGCACCGCGATTTCAGGACCGCGGCCGCTCTCCGCGCCCTACCCGTTCCTCTCGGTTCCCTCGATTCGGTCTATATCCTCGCCCTGGATCGGGCGAAGCGTCCCGTTCCGGCGTCGATCCCGGGCTGGGAGGCCATCCGCGACCTCCTCGGCGCCCGGTTATCGGCCTTCCAGGCAGCCTTCAAGGCGCCGGCGCCGCTCGCCGAAGCGCAGGGGCTAGATCGCCCAGCGGCCATCAAGGCCCGCGTGGCGGCAGCCGCCGCCGACGCGCGCGCCAAGGGGCTCTCCAGCGCCGTGATCGTCGTGCCGCTCGAGAACTACATAGACGCGGCCTGCGACGCCCTTCCCGGCGCGGACCGGTTCAGGATCTTCGAGGAGGCGGTCGCGGCTATCGCCAGGATCGTCCCCGCGCCCGGCCACGCGTTCGCCCTCCCCCGCCTCAGGGCGGGGATACTCTTCTGTTCCTCGGCCAAGCCCGATCCCGGCATCTTCCTCGCCCAGCTCGGTTCATCGCTCTCCCGGCTCCTCGCGGGCGCCCGCGGCAGGAAGCTCGCAGCGGAGGCCGTCTTCGATCCCGCGTCGGAGGCCTCCGCCCTCGATCCCTTCCTCAGGACCGATCGTCCGGGCGACGCCCGTTCGAGGGGATGAGCCTCAGCATCGAAGCGGCGCTATCCGGCGGCCCCTCCGCGTCGTCGGGGGGGGTGCGCCTCCATTCGTCCCGCGATCCGCGCGCGGAGGCCCGTCGATTCCTCGAAGCGGCGCTCGACGGCGATCCCGGCACCATCCTCCTCCTCGGACCCTGCCTCGCCTACCTCGTCGAGGCGGCCCGTTCGGCCTACCCCGGCGCCCTCATAGCCGCCGCCCAGTACGACGCCGACTTCCGCGGCCGCGAAGCGGCGGTAGCCGATATCGCCTGGTACCCGGACCTCGGCGTCGGCCTCGAGGCCTTCCTCATCGACCGCCTCGGGCCGGAGGACGTCGAGGGGCTCAGGATCGTCGAATGGCCGCCCGCCGCGAAGGCCTGGCCCGAGGCCTCCGCCGCGGCCGCGGATGCCGTGAAGAACGCGGTCCTTTCGCTCAACGGAGCGGCGAACGCCCTCGCGGCTTTCGGACGCGCCTTCCTGTACAACCCCGCCCGCAACCTCGCCAACGGGCGCGAACGCCTCGCGCTCGCGCGGCGCGGCTCGGCCGCCGCGGTCATCGCGGCCTCGGGCCCCTCCCTCGAGGCCCTGCTTCCGCTCATCGCTGAGACGAGGCCGCGCATCTGGCTCGCCGCGCTCTCCTCAGCCCTCCCCGCCCTCGCCCTCGCCGGTATCGAGCCCGACATCGTCTTCACAGTCGATTCCGGCTTTTGGGCCATGTCCCACCTCCGTCCCGAATGGACCCGCTCGATCCCCGTCGCGGCCGGCCCTTCGGCCCGCCTGCCCGCGGACCTGCTCGCGACGGCCCGGCTCCTTTTCCTGGACAGCGGAACGCCCTACGACCGCGCCCTCCTCGCTCGCGCCCTCGCCGACGCCCTCCCGGCACGGACCTCGGCCACCGTTGCCGCCTCCGCCCTCGAGGCGACGCTCAGGATGACGACGGGCGCGGTGATCCTCGCGGGAATGGACCTGAGTTCCCTAGACCTCCGTTCGCACGCCCGTCCCAACGCCTTCGACGCCCTGAACGCCTCGCGGAGCGGCAGGCTCCGACCCCTTTCCTCGATCGCGATGGAGCGCGAGGCTGGATCGCGCCGCGTTCCGGGCGGCCGCCGCGTCTCGTCCCAGCTCGAGACCTACGCGGCCCTCCTGTCGCGCTCGTCATCGGAAGAGGATCGCGTGTACCGCTGCGCGCCCGGCGCGCCCCCCATCCGCGGCGTCAGGGACATCGATCCCGAGGGGCTCGCCTCTCTCGCCGAGCGATGCGGAGACGTCCTTCCCGCGCTCGGACCGGCCGGGGCCGCCCATGAGGACGCGGCCGCCGTGGCCGCCCGTGCGATAGACCTCGTCGATCGGGCCCACGCCGCCTTCATGGCGGACGGAGCGCTCGGAGCGGTCGAGCGCGACGTCTGCTCGTGCATCTGCCTCTCGAGCCTCCTCAAGCGGCGGAAGGCCCTCCGTTCCGGGAACGCGGAACTCCTCTCCGCCGCGCGCGCTGAATTATCCGAACGCCGCGAAAAATTGAGGAAGCGGCTTTCCGCGCTCGGAGGCACCTTGTGATCGACGCCGACCCCGCCCTGCTCGAAGCGAACCTGTCAGCCATCCGCGGGAGGAACCCGCGCCTCGCCCGGAGGCTCGCGGCCAGCGAGAGCGACCAGAGCGTGAGAGCGGAACGCGCCCGCGACGGGAGCGTCGTTCCCTTCGTCGCCTCGGGGCGGAAATCCATCTTCCTCCACTCGCGCTTCGATCCCGCGAAGGAGGCCGAGCGGCTCGCCTCCGGGAGCCCCGAGGACGGCTATTACCTCTGTCCGGGCCTGGGCGGGGCCTTCCACGTCCGGGCCCTCCTCAAGCGGCGGGGCACGAGCGGCGTCCTCGTCATCGAGCCCTCCCCGTCCTTCCTCCGCGCGACGCTCGAGCGCGTGGACATGCGCGACGTCCTCTCCAGCGACCTCGTCGAGATCCTGTCCGGCGCGGACGCGGAGGAGTGCGCCGAAATCCTCTCAGGCGCGTACCTCCCCGCGCTCTCGGGCGGTCTCAGGAGCCTTCCCCTCCGCGCTCGCGCGGATTTGGACCCGGCGCTTTTCCGCGAGGCGATGGACTCCGTCCAGGCGGCGATTGCGCGCGTATCGTCGGATTTCACCGCGCAGGCGGTGTTCGGGAAGCGATGGTTCTCCAACGCAGTCCGCAACCTCGTCCGGGCCTCGCATCCGCTCGCCGAGCTCCCCCGCGCGGATACGGTCCTCGTCGCGGCGGCCGGCCCCTCGCTCGAGCGGCAGGTTTCCGCCATCGCCGCGGCCCGGGCGGAGGGAGGCTTCCTCGTCTCCACCGACACCGCCCTCCCCTTCCTCCTCGCCTCGTCCCTGAAGCCGGACGCCGTCCTCAGCATCGATTGCCAGCACATCTCCTACCGGCATTTCGTGCCGGGCTACCCCGCGGGAACGCCCCTCCTCGTCGAGATCTCGAGCCCCTCGGCGCTCACGCGGATCTCGAGCGAGATGATCTTCTACACCACCGCCAATCCTCTCGGGAGGCTCCTCTCGGGACGGCTCAGGGAGCTCCCCTCGCTGGACGCCTCCGGCGGCAACGTCACGCACGCCGCCCTCTCCCTGGCCGACCGCATGGGCGCTCGCGAGGTCAGGCTCTTCGGCGCCGACTATTCCTACCCGAGCGGGAAATCCTACGCGCGGGGCACGCACCTCTACGCCGAGTTCTCGCGGGAGGCTTCGCGCCTCGCGCCCCTCGAGTCGCGCATGGCCGATATCCTGTACAGGAGCCCTTCGCTCGCGCGCGCGAGGACCGAGAGCGGTTTCATTTACCGGAACCCCGTCCTCGATTCGTATAAAACGGCCGCCGAGGCCTTCTCGTCGCGCATGGGACCGATCCTCCGGCCCGAACCGGGCGAGGGGCAGGCCATCCGCGTCGCCGAGCGCGCGGAGGGAAGCGAGGGGCGCGTGCCCGCCTCGGGCGGATTCAGCGCCGGCGAGCCGCGGAAAGGGGCGCTGGAAGCGCTCGCCGACCTGCGTTCGGACATCGAGGCGCTCGCCGTGCCGGAGGATCCGCTCGCGCCCTCGATCCGCAGGCTGCCGCGCCAACAGGCCGAACTCTGGCTGGCCCTCCTCCCCGTCGCAGCGGCGGTCACTCGGGACTCGGGCGCCACCCGCCCCCGCGAAGCGCTCGCCCTCGCGCGGCGCTGGGCGATCGATTCCCTCGCCTCCTACCTCCAGGCGCGTCCCGCGGCGAAGCCGTAGAGTTTCTCGGCGAGGGCCTCGTAGGCCTTCCCCGTCTCGATGAATTTCTCCTTCAGCTCGATCGCGCGCTTCTTGAACCTCCCGTCGCCGCCGCGATCCGCTTCCAGGTATCCCGCGACGGTCGTCGCGAAATAGGCGGGCGCCTCGGCCGGCGGCTGCTGGAGAAAGTAGGACGCGAGCTCGTTCACCATGAGGTCCTCGTCGTCGAGGGCGTACTCCTTGTAATCGAAGTACTCGAGGACGTAGTCCTTCACGCCGGGATCGGTCCGCGCCCACAGCTCGGCGGCAGCTGCCCTGAACTCCGGATCGGTGAAGTAGATCCCGTGGTAGAGCTCGTGGGCCATGAAACGCCGTTCCATGGCCGCCCCCGACGCGGGGCTCGTGGATACGATCGCCCGGTCATCGGCGCCCTCGATCCCGTTTCCGCCTCGGATGAGATGCCCCGATGAGAGGAGGAGGTCCCTGAGCTCGATCTCGCTCGCGTTGAGCGGGAATCCCTCGGCCTCGGCCTTGGCGAAGAACCTGCCCAGGTCCCGCGCCCGGTAGTCGTGGGCGTTCCAGCCATGGAGCCCCCGTATCTCCTCGTCGCGCGCGAGCCTCCCCCGGAAACCCTTCTTCTCGACGAAGAACGCGAGGCGCTTCAGGTAATCGTCCTGGGCCGCGTAGTCCTTGAAACGGAACACGAGTATCCCGGGGAGCTCCTTCCAGGAGAAGAGCTCGTAACGGCCGCGCCTGAACGAAGCCGGGTCGGAGGAGAGGACGGCGAGCGGATGCGCCTCGATCGGTTCGAGCGCTGAAGCGGCGGGAGCTTCCCGCTCGGGGGGCTCGGAGGCGGCGGGAACCGCGACGGCGGCATCGGCTGCGGCGGAAGCGCCGCTCGCCCGAGCGGCGGGCGACGGCGAAGGAGCCTTCCTCCCCTGCGCGCAGGCCGCGAGGGCGGAGAGCGCTGCCGCGGCGAAGGCGGCGCGCGCGAAGAGGCTCCGCCTCATCCGAGCATAGAGAAGACGCTGAGAGCGAGGAGCCGCGCGATCTCGTACTTCCGCGCCGCGTTCCGCCCGCCCTCCTCCCTGAGGAGGCTGTCCCAGCGGCCCATGAAGCCGTCGGGGAGGCGCGAGAGCGACGGGAGCGCCTTCATGGTGTACCGGTATGAGGGCTCGAAGCGCTGGTTGGCCGCGAAGAGGGCCGAGACGGTGCTCGTGAGGAAGCCGGCGAGGGAGACGTCGGTGAAGAAATCGTCCGAGCGCGTCGTCGAAGCGCCGAGGTCGGAGAGGAAGTGCTCCATCTTGGAATAGTAGGCCGAAAGGAGATCGTTCCAGAACGAGGGCGGGAGATCCCGGGTCGCGGCCCTCGCCGCGTCTATCCATCCCGTCCGCGAGAAGAGCGGGGTGCACTCGTGGAGCTTGTAGAAGGGATAGGTGCCCGTCTCCCGGATCGCGGAGGCGATCGCCTTCTTTCCCGAGATCAGGGCGTCCACCGCTTCGATGGATCGGTATTCCACGTGCACGGGGAGCGAGTCCGCGAAGAAGCGGTCCTTCACCTCGTGGAGGGCGGTCTCGAAGGGCAGGGGGTTTCCGTAGAGCTCGCGCCTCCGCGCCTCGTCGGGCGCGGGGCCGCGGCAATACGCGTCCATGACCAGGGTGAAGTAGGGAGCGTGTATGTCCTCGGCGGCCGCCTCGCCGAGCGTCACGCATTCGATGGCCTCGACCGACGCGAGCGATTCCGCGATCGCGCGGGATATCTTCTCGACTTTGAGCCTCATGGCGCCGTCCTTCCTTCCCGTGTCCCGTTACTGTATCATGCCTCCGTGGATTTGTTAACCGAAAAGGCCCGCGGCTCCTCCTCGCTCCTCCTCGCCCTCTCGCCGCGCGAGTCCATGAGCGCCCCCCTCGAGGCGCTCCGCCGCCTCGCCGAGAGGCCCTCTCCCTTCCCCCTCCTCGCGCCCCTCGCCTTCCTGCGCGGCGAGCCCTCCCGCGCCGCGCTCGCCGAGGCGGCCGACTCGCTCAGAGGGGGTTTCCGCGCCCTCAAGCTCGCGGACTCGGGGGGATGGGTCTTCCTCGCCCTCGACGCCGAGGGTCCCTGGACGCGCGCTCGGCGCGCCCTCGGCGATCTCGTCGAACCCGGCTTCCTCCCCGAATTTCCGGGGCTCCTCCTCGGGTCAGGGGCGCCTGGAGATGGCGCCGCCCCTCCCCGATCGTCCCTCGGCGCCTGGACCCTCGACCTCTTCAGGTTCGAATACGGACCGGAGGGCCCCCTTTCCGGATGCGTCTGGACCCTCGTCTCGTCCCTGCCCGTGCGGAAAACCGGGACGGAACGCCGCCCGCCGCCGCCGCCGCACTCCTAGTCATCGCCGACGGGACCGTGGTATATTCTCCGCGCTGTAACCTTCAGGCGGCGAGGTGTTCTTACCGTATCGCGCGGGTTTTAGCCCGCCGCGCCGCACAATCCTAGCGAGCCGAGGTGATCATGAAGCGCGCCCGCCCTGTCATTTTAGCCCTTTTCGCGCTCTGCGCGTCCGCGACCCTCGCGGCGCAGGCCGATGATTCCGTAACCGAGAAGCCAGTAACCGAAAAACCCGCGACCGAAAAGCCCGAGGCCGAGAAACCGGCCGCGACGAATCCCTACCGCCCGGGCGACGGCCTTTTCAGCATTCAGCTCGGTACGAACGCCCCCCTCTTCATGCAGTCCATGGCCGATGGATCCATCGGACCCACGAACCTGTACTGGGGCGGTTCCCTCTCCCTCCGCTACATGACCTTCCTCACCAAGGGCTTCGCCCTCGGCGGCGAGGGCGGCGCCAGCTTCAACCTCGACCATACCGAGCGCCGCACCCTGTACGCGGTCCCCGTGACTTTCGAGGCGCTCTGGTACCCCGTCCGCATGCCCTTCGAATTCCCCATGGGCGTCGGCGCGGGAATGGCCCTCCTCAACCTGGGCGACTACTACCGCTTCGATCCCATCATCAAGCCCGAGATCGGAGCCTACTACCGCGCGAGCCCCTCCTGGTCGTTCGGCCTCACGCTCTCCTACAGTTGGATCATCGACATCTACGACTTCCAGGGTACCGAGAACAACCAGTTCGGCAATTTCCTGGACATACGGCTCTCCGCCCTCTACCGCCTCTAGGGAGAACGATCAATGCGAGACAACGCCCGTTGCGCCAAGGAGCGACACATGGATAGACGAATCGCCTCGGTCCGGCCCGGCACTTCCGGACTCATCGCCTCCGCCCTCATGGCCGCCGCCCTCGTGGCGGCGATGATCTGCGTTTCCTGCTATAACGATCCCGAGGGCCTCTTCTTCAGCCTCCGCTACGAGCAGCCCGTGAACGACGACGCCACGGAGCTCTTGGACGGCACCTCGCCCGCGGGCATCGCCCGAGTGGGGGACGCCTACTACCTCGCGGCCGGCCGCGTCTTCGTTCGCGGCCTCGAGCGCGAGTCCGGTGCCTGGACCGACGCGGGCATGCCTTCAGGTGCGGCCTTCTCCACGGCCCTCGCCGCCTCGGCTACCCGCGTCTACGCGAGCTTCATCGACAACGAGGCGGCGAACCTCGGCCTCCACTACACCGAAAGCGCATCCGCGCCCTTCGCGTGGACCGAGGTGAGCGCGGGCATTTTCCGGGCTGACGGCGTGAAGGTCACGGCCGTCATGGCCGTGAACGGGACCGTTTTCGTCTCCACGGAGACGACCATCGCGGGGACGCGCTACTTCCGCCTGTACCGGATCAACGAGGGCGGACCCGCCGCCGTCGCCACGAACGTCGACATCCCCTTCGACTCCGACGATCCCTGGGACTTCAAGCCCATCGTCTCCATGACCTACGGCGGGTCCGAGTACTGGTTCCTCTCCGGCGCCGCCATCTACCATGGCGACGGCTCGACCTTCGCGCTGCTCACCGGCGAGACGGACATGCCCTCGAAGACGAGCCTCAGGGCCATCCGCTGGTCGTCCGAACTCGGCCGCCTCGTCATCACCACCGGTTCGGGGATGTTCCGCGCCAGCTCGAGCGAGAGCCTCTCGGGCTCCACGCCCGGCTTCATCTACGCGAGGACCTCCGGCGGCGTTTGGGAGCGCAGCGAACCCATCGTCCTCGTCGATAGCCAAACGTCGGGCGGCTACGCCAACTTCACCGACTGCCTCGTCCTCCCCGGCGCCGCCGGCGAGTGGCTTATCCTCGCGGGCTCCGCGCCCAGCATCAAGTACGGCGAGGGCAACGCGCAGAACAACAAGGCCGCCGTCGCCAAGGGATACGGCACGTTCCGCCCCGCCTCCGTCACGGGTTCCATCCTCGGCATCGCCGCGGCCGACCGGTCCCCGGTTCCCGTGGCCTCGGCCACCAACCTCGGTACCACCCTCATCAACGAGGCCGTCACGGGCTTCGCGGTCGACGCTTCAATCTCAGCGGGCGACCCCGGCTTCGCCTTCGCCTTCACGGCGGGCGACGGGCTCTACTCGAACTGGTACGACGGATCCGCCTGGGAAGGCTGGTTCCACGAGTAGGCGATGAAGGAGGGCAGGGAGCTCTTCGGCTCCGCCCCGGGGGGCTCCCCCGCAGAGCCCCTGGCCGCGCGGATGCGTCCGCGCGGCCTCGATGAGTACGTCGGCCAGGACGCCATCCTCGGGCCGGGCCGCCTCCTCCGCAGGGCCATCCAGGCCGATCAGCTCTCTTCGCTCATCTTCTACGGCCCTCCCGGCAGCGGCAAGACCACCCTCGCCCGCGTCATCGCGAACACGACTAAGAGCCGCTTCATCACGATCAACGCAGTCCTCTCCGGAATCGCCGACCTCAGGGCCGCCATCGAGGACGCCAAGGCAGAGAAGGACTACTACGACCGGCGCACCATCCTCTTCATCGACGAGGTCCACCGCTGGAACAAGGCCCAGCAGGACGCCCTCCTCCCCTGGGTGGAGAACGGCACCTTCATCCTCATCGGGGCCACCACGGAGAATCCCTACTTCGAGGTTAACCGCGCCCTCGTCTCGCGGAGCAGGATATTCAGGCTCGAGTGCCTGACCGCGGACGACCTCATGGAAGTGGCGCGCCGCGCGATCTCGGACGCGGAGCGCGGATACGGCGCGTACAGGGTCGTCTTCGATCCGGGGGCGCTCGAACATATCGTGGACACGGCCTCGGGCGACGCGCGGAGCCTCCTCAACGCCCTCGAACTCGCCATCGAGGCCGGCTCGCCGTCCTGGCCCCCTCCGCCGGGGACGGAGATCCGGGTGAGCCTCGAGGCGGCCGAGGAGTCCATCCAGCGCAAGGTCGTCCTCTACGACCGAGACGGCGACTACCACTACGACGTCATCTCCGCCTTCATCAAGAGCCTCCGCGGCTCGGATCCCGACGCCGCCCTGTATTGGCTCGCGCGCATGGTCGAGGCGGGAGAATCGCCGGCCTTCATTTTCAGGAGGATGCTCGTGGCCGCTTCGGAGGACGTCGGCCTCGCCGCGCCGGAGGCCATCGGGATCGTGGAGTCCTGCGCCGCGGCCTTCGATCGCGTCGGCTTCCCCGAGGGGAACTTCCACCTCGCCCAGGCGGCCCTATACCTCGCCAACTGCCCCAAGTCGAACTCGGCCCTCGGATTCTTCGACGCCCTCGAGTCCGTGCGAGCCGAGAACCGCGACGTGCCGAACCACCTGAAGGACGCCTCGCGCGACGGCGAGGCCCTCGGCCACGGCGAGGGATACCTTTACCCGCACGCCTTCCGCGACCACTGGGTCGCGCAAGCATATCTCCCGGATTCGCTCAAGGGGCGGTTCTTCTACCACCCTGCCGCGACGGGCTGGGAGGCCCGCGCCACCGCCGCGCTCGCCGAGCGAAGGGAACTCCAGCTCGCCGCTTACCTCGAGAACCGCGAGCGTCTCTCCGCCGAAGGCGGCCCCGCCCTTCCGGCCGTGAAGCGCGCCGAGGAGGAATGGAAGCGCCGCGCATCTGGAGCGGACCGCCAGCGCGACCTCGGAGATCGCGCGGAGGCCTTCGCGCGATCTCCGCTCAGGGGCAACGAGCGCGTCCTCGTCCTCAACGCGGGCGAGGGGCTCTTCGCCTGGGAAGCCCTGCGCCGCGCCCCTTCGGGGCTCTGCCTCGGCCTCTGCGGCTCCTTAGGCGAAAAAGCGGCCCTGGATGGCTACGCCGCCTCGCTGATCAATGCGGATCGACCGGTCTTCGCGGTCCTCGACTCCGCGAGCGACGCCCAGGCGGCGTCCCTCTCCGCTCGGCTCCGCGAGACGCTCGGCTTCGATCCCGAGAACGCTTTCGAGGCCTGCTTCGCGCGGAACGCGCTTTCATCGCTGGCCTTCGGCCTCCCCTCCCTCGCGCTCGCCCGCGCGCTCATGGCTCCCGGCGCGGCCATATCCCTCGCGGACGCGCTCCCGGGCTACGGCTTCAGGCCCTCCGACCTCGCCGCCGACGGAGCTCCCGACGCCGCGCGGGCCCTCAGGGCGGCCGAGGATTCCTTCTACGCTTCGCTCTACGGCCGGAAGGACTTTTCCGAGGATCCCGCCGTAGCCTTGTCCTCGTCGCTCGCTGGAGCGGGATTCGAGGGCGCCGAGGTTTCCATCGCCGAGGAGGAATCCAAGCGCTATCTCTCCCGGGCTGACGCCGAGGGCTGGTTCGCTCCCGCGTCGCGGTACGGTTCCGCCGCCCGCGCGTCCATGGGGCGAGAGGCGGCCGAAGCCGCCTTCGAGGCGATCGTCTCCTTCCTCGGCGAGGGGCGGGAGATCGGCTGCCTCAGGAAACGCGCGCTCGCCCTCGCGCGGAAACCCGGGAAGGCCTGAGCGTGCGTTCCTTCAACGGGGCGGACGAGGTCTTCGAGTCGTTCCTGCCCTTCATGGATCTCGAGCGCGGCGCCGCGCGCGAGCCCCTGAAGCTCGACCGCATGCGGGCCCTCTGCGCCGCGGCGGGTTCGCCGGAGAGGACGTTCAGATCCATCCACGTGGCGGGCACCAAGGGCAAGGGCTCGGTCGCCTCCATGTGCGCGTCGATCCTGGACGCCGCCGGAATACGCGCGGGGCTCTACGTCTCGCCGCACGTGACCGGATACCGGGAGCGCATCACCCTCGCCGGAAGGGAACTGAGCGAGGAATCCTACGCGGCGGCGGGCGCCGAGGTCCACGAGGCCGTGGACTCCCTCGCCCGGGAGGATCCCGCCTTCGCGCCGAGTTTCTTCGAGCTCCTCACCCTCCTCGCCTTCGTGGCCTTCAGGCGCGAAGGCTGCGAGTGGACGGTGCTGGAGACCGGCCTCGGCGGAAGGCTCGACGCGACCAACGTCGTCATCCCCGAGGTCTCCGTCCTCATGCCGATCGGGATCGAGCACTCGGAATACCTGGGGAGCACTATTCCCGAGATCGCCCGTGAGAAGGCGGGCATCATCAAGGCCGGACGCCCGGCCGTCATCGCGAGGATGGATCCCGTCGCTGCCGAGGTCATGCGCTCCCGCGCCCGGGAGCTCGGCTCCGAGGTCCTCGACGCCGCCTCGCTCACGAAGGTCGCGAGCGCCACGCCGACCATCGACGGGACTCAGGCATCCCTCGTGATCGAGGCCCGGCCGGGGAAAATCGATCGCTTCGAGATCCTCCTCCCCCTCATCGGTAGGATCCAGGCGGAGAACGCCGCCGTCGCCGCCCTCGCCGTCATGCGGGCCCTTCCTTCCATCGGAGCCGATGCGGTGATAGCGGGCCTCTCGCGCGTCAGGATCCCTGCCCGCTTCGAGGTCGCGAGGAGATCCCCCCTCCTCGTCGTGGACGGCTCCCATACCCCCGCGTCCGTCGCCTGCGCGCTGGATTCCTGGCTGGCCGTGAACGGAAGGGGCGGGACTCTCGTCTTCGCCTGCGCGGCGGACAAGGACGCGCGCGGCATGGCGAGCGCGCTGGCCCCCGCCTTCGATCGAGTCATGGTCACGAAGCCCGGGGACTTCAAGAAGAGCTCCCCCCTCGAGGCTTTCGAGGCCTTCGTCGCGACGGGGAAGCCGTCCTATCTCTTCGAGGATCCCCTCGAAGCCCTCGCGGCTGCGACGGCCCGCGGATCGCCGGCGCTCGTCACGGGATCCTTCTACCTCGCCGCTATCGCTAGGGAAGCCGTCCTCAGACCCAGCTGACCGAGTTCCTTCCCGCGCGCTTGGCTTCGTACATGGCGTCGTCCGCGCGCTTGAGCCAGTCCTCGACGCCCTCTCCCGGCCTGTACTCGGCGATGCCGATGGACACCGTCACGGCGAGCGAATCCTCGCCCTTCCGCACGGAGAGCCTCGCGACCGATTCCTTGATGCGCTTGGCTATGGGGATGGCCCCGTCGCGCGGGGTCCCCACCAGCACCGCGAAGAATTCCTCGCCGCCCCAGCGCCCCGCGAAGTCGTCCTTCCTGAGCCCCGTCGCGAGCCGCCTGCCCACGGCGGAGAGAACGGCGTCCCCAGCGAGGTGCCCGTGCTCGTCGTTCACGGACTTGAAGCGGTCTATGTCGATCATGAGTCCGGAGACGTCCACGTTCGCGGCGGAGGCCCTGACGACCGCTTCGTCGATCCTCTCCATGAGGCCCGCGCGGTTGAGCAGTCCCGAAAGAGGATCGCGGTCCTTGGCCTCGAGCGCCCGATTCGCCTTCCTGAGCGCGCGGCGCACCTGCGCGACGGCCTCCTCGGAATCCTTGATGGCGACGGATAGGTCCACGAGCCCCGAGGAGAGGGCTTCTTCCTGCATCACCGCGCGCTTGTAGTACTCCATCTCGCCGTGGACGCGTTCCTCCGCCCCGAGCCTCGAGAGGGCCGCCTTGAGCCTGATCCAGAGCTCCGCGCCTAACTCCCCCCTCAGCGCGAAATCGTCCGCTCCCGCCTCGACGCATTCCTCGGCGAGCCGCGCCTCGTCCGATACGACGATCACCTCGAGCGGAACGTTCCTCCGGCGCTTCCGGAGCGACGAGATCGCCTTGAGCGCTCCGTCGCCGAGGGCGTCCGCGTCGATCACGAAGATGCCGCCCGGCCCCACGGGGTCCATGAGCGAAGATGCATCCGCGGCACGCACGGCCTCTTCGAGCCCGGCCCTTTTCGCCGCGGACATGACGGCGTCGCGCGACGCTCCTTCGCCCGGTACGGCGAAAACGGCCCTTCCCTCCGCTTTTCTCATAGGATCTTCTCCACGAGGGCCTGGACGAGGCCGATGACGGCGCCCAGGATCGCCCCGAATACGTTGATCCAGGCGAACTGCTCCTTCATCACGTCGAGGATGATCTTCTCGACCGAGAGGAGGTCCATCGAGTCGATCTTCTCCTCGACCGTCCGCTTCACGTCTATCGTGGCGACGATGTCCCCGATCTTCTCCTCGATGATCCTCACCGCCAAGTCCGCGGCCCCTTCCTTCATCTCGTCGAGGAAGCCCCCTTCGAGCGGAATGATCTCCCCGACGCTCTTCGACCGCCGAGCCTCGATGAAGGACGAAGCGAAGGAGGTGATGCCCTCGGCAATGCCTTCGCTTCCGAGACCGCGCATGGCGGCCTCGCGAACCCTCTTCCCGATCGCCTCGCGATCGAGTCCGAGGGCCCCTTCGGCGATGTCTATGAGCCTTCCCTCGCCGAACCCGCCGAGAAGGGAGGATATCGTCAGCGCCGTCCGCTCGCGCGCAGCGGGATCCCTGAGCGACGCTACCGCCTTGTCGAATATCGCGAGCGCGCGATCGCGCGCGTCCGGCGTCTTCTTCAGGATCTCCTCGGGAGCCCTCGAGGCCCAGGCGGCCACCGCCTTCCCGGCGCTTCTCGCGAGGGCCTTCCGCACCTCCTCCTTGGCGGCCATTATCTCGAGGTGCGTGATGAGATCCGCCACGGTCGCTTCCATGTTCTCGTTGATCGCCTGCTCGTAGCGCGCCGCCGCGACGACGAGGCGCTGGAAAGGATTGAGCCGCTTGAGGAGGCTGGAGACGATCTCCCTGCCGTTCGTCACGAGCTCCGAGCGCATCTCTTCCGACCTCAGGAAATCGAGGAAGATGACGAGGGCCTCGGGGAAGGCCGCCTCGGCCGCGCGCTCGGCCGCTTCGCCCGCGTCGAAGGGGATGAGGCCCGATACGGGCGTCGATCCCGATAGCCACGCGTCCAGGGCCGACTCGGCCCTGGCCCTCGCCCGTCCCGCGGTCGCCTCCGAAGACACTGCCTCGAGGATGCGGGCCGCCGCCGCCCGCCCGTCCCGTTCGCCGAGGATGTCCGCGGGCTTCAGGTTCCCGACCGCGTCGACCGCCCTTCCGATGAGGGATGCGAGGCCGACCTCGAAGTCCTCCGACCGCGTGAGCGCGCCGAGGACCCCTCGGACCGCCTGAAGGACCTTCCCGTAAGCGCTCGAGCCCGAGGGGAAGCGGAGGGACTCCAGGCTCGTTCCGAGCACGCGTAAGAAGACCGCGTCGACCGCGCGGCCCACCGCCTCGCGGAAATCGCCCTCGCGGAAGCGCTTCGAAAGCACCTCGGCGTTGAGGAGCTCGTTCGACACCGCCTTGCCGAGGCTCACCGCGAGCTTGTGCCTGTTGCGGGGAATGATGCCGGGCGTGAGGGGCAGGCGGAGGCCGAAGACGCGCTTCTCGACGAGGGGCCTGAAGAGCATCTTGATCGCGATGTCGTTGGTCACGTATCCGATGATCGCCCCGATGAGCACGGGTACGGCCCAATCGAGGAGGATCCGGATCACTCGGTGGCGGCGCTCGCCCTGAGCGCCTGCTCCTTCCTATCGTAGAGGTCGAGGTAGCCCGAGTACACCCAGCCTGATCCGTCCGCGGTCCTCACGCCGAGCCAGAATCCCTTCTCGTCGTCGGTGACTTCGCGGCCGTACTCGCGCGCGAAGACCTCGACGACGGCTCCTCCGCGGAGATAGCCCGAGTCGGCGGCCGCGCTCGAGGGATCCGCCTTGACCCGGACGTATGAAGCCCTCACGACGGCCCATCGCGACTTGATCCTGAGAATGGGCGTCGGCGGGAGTTCGGGCGATCCCGATCCTCCGCCGCAGCCGCTCAGGAACGACAGGGCGGCCCCGGCGGCGAGAGCCATGAAGCGGCCGAGGGATCGCTTGATTTTCCCCGTGGCGAGGGGCATGCTATGCGATGCCATGCTGAGGCGAACTATACCATCATTCCTCCTCCTTGTCTTGTTGGTCCGCGCGGCGGCCCAGGAAAGCGCGTGCGTTCCATCCGATCCCCTGCCCGCCTATTCGACGGCGCTCGCCCTGGGCGCGTCGGTCTCCTCCATCAAGGCAGAAGGAGCGCCCGCCCTCCCCCAAGCCGCCTCGGACCTAGGCGCGCTCGTCCGTTTCGGCCTCTCGGATCGCATTTTCGCGCGGGGCGGCGCCGGGCTTCGCTACGCCGCCCAGTCTGCCTTCTCGCCCCTGGGCGTCGCGTACCGCCCCTTCCTGAGCGCATGGCTGGAAGCGAGCTTCGGCATCCTCGATCCCCGCGTCGGCATCGGCGCCGAGCTCTCCGCCTTCCTGCATTCGGGCGGGACGCCCGGGAGCTACGCGGCCCAAGGGATGGCCGGCGGGGCCTTCTCGGTCCTGATCAGGGGAAGCGAGCGGCGCTCGGTCGGGAAGGCGACCTCGATCTCCGCGGCGCCGTACAGGGCCGAGCTCTCCTTCCCGCTCGGATTCCTCGTTCGGAGCGATTCCCTCTCGCTCTACGCCGGCCTCGGCGTACGCCTATGGAGGGAGAGCGTACGTGGGGAGGAAGCGCCGTGAGGAAAGCCGAAGGAGGAACGGGGACCGTCCTCTCCGCTCAGCTCGGCCGGGCATGCCTCGTCCTGGCGGCCGCCGCCCTCGTCCACTCCTGCGCCTTCGTCGACCGTTCCTCCCGCATGGCCCTCGTCTACGGCGTCTCGCGGTATATCACCGGTCCTGAGAACGACGGCGGCGGCCCCAATCTCCGCTTTTGCGACGACGACGCCGATGCCATGGCCCGCCTCTTCGAGGCGAACGGCTACGCGACGCTCCGGAGGATATCGGGCGACACGAATCCCACGCCGGAGCTTCCGAGCAAGGCGCAGATCCTCGCCGACCTCGCGGCCCTCCCCGCCGGGCTCGACCGCGTCGTCCTCTATTACTCCGGCCATGGGGATTGGGACGAGGCCGCGGGCAGCCACTGCATCATGCCGTACGGATCGGTGACGGGAACGGAAAGCGATTGGGACTTCGATCCCGCCGCGTTCATGACCTCCGAGGAGATGCACGCCGCGCTCGCCGCCACGGGGGTCAGCCAGATCGTCCTCGTCCTGGACGCATGCTTCTCGGGAGGCTTCGTCCAGGACGGCGGCGGGGTGGAGCTCCTCCCCCCGGCCTACGGCCCCGAGGACGTATACGGCGGGATCCCCCTTCCCTGGCCCTTCTCGGGAGAGCTCGCCCCTCCCCTCCTCATGGAGTTCATGGGCCGCGGATCCGACGCCTCGGGCGCAATCGTGATGGCGGCGGCGGGCGCCGAGGAATTCTCGTGGGAGGACGCCGCGGCCGGCCATGGCGTCTTCACTGCGGCCCTCTTGGGCGCTCCCGCCGCCGCCGACGCGAACGACGACGGGACGGTCACGGCGCTCGAAGCCTACGCCTACGCCGCGGAGCGCGTGAACGAGGAATGGAACGAGATGCTCGGATCGAGCTATTACGATTTCATGCCGCGGCTGACCCCCGGCTCCCTCGACTACGCCCTCTTCTCGGCCGAATGAGGCGAGGGGCGGAACATTTCCCTCAGCGCTCCAGCTCCGAGGCCGCAGCGGCGTCCGCCGGGACGAGGGGCAGCCCGCGGAGCTCGTCCAGGGGAAGCCAGGCGATCGCGTCGTGGTCGGGAAGCCGCGTCGGCCCTCCGCGGAGTTCCGCCCGCACGAGGGCGAGGACGAAGCCCTGCTCTTCGCGCTCCATGACGGTCTCGCCCGAGTCGGCGTCGATCCCGAATTCCTCGCCTAACTCGCGCTCGAGCGCGGCGGCGTCGCTCTCGCCCTCCTCGACCTTGCCGCCGGGGAATTCCCAGAGTCCGCCGAGTTTTTTCCCCTTCCTCCGCCGCGCGACGAAATAGCGTCCCGCGCCGTCCATCGCGAGGGCGGCGACGACCCTCACGGCCCCGCTCGCCGATCGGACGCCGCGTCAGGGCCGGAAGCGGCGGAGGCTTCAGCCTTGCGAGCTTCCGCCTTGCGGACTTCCTCGGTTTCCTTGAGCTTCCGGAGGTAGGCGTCGAGGCGCCTCCGCGACGTCCCGTCCATCCTCACGATGCGCGCGCCGAATCCCGCGGGGTAATCTCCGCCTCCGGGATGGAGCCGCACGATGAGGAGCTTGGCCGTTACGGGTTCTTCGCCCAGGTCGATCCTCGCGACGAGGCGCTCTCCGATGCTCCGCGACTCGGCGTGCGCGTCGGCGATGAAAATGCCCTTCTCCGAGATATCGAACATCACGTACCGGCCGCTATCGAGGCCGATGCGGATCGCGTCGCGGTAGCGCGGCCTGCGCTCCCACCAGCGGAGCCGTGAATTGAAATAGAGCGGACGCGCCTCGGAGAGGAGGTAAAAGGCCGATGCCGCGAAGAAGGGGAAATTTACGAATACCGCCGAGCTCAGTCCCCGGAAGGCGAACTTCGCGTCGAGGAGGCTGAGCGCCGTGACGGCCGTGGAATGCGCGAGGAGCGCGATCCAGCCCCAGCCCCGCACGCTCAAGACGCCGATCGAGGCGACGGGCGCGAGGATCCAGAGCGCCGCGTCCGCGATGGCCCGCGGATCGCGCGCGTCGACGACGAGCGAAAGTGTCGAGAGCGCGAATTCGAGGAAAGGCTTGCCCGATTCCAACCACGCGAGCGCGATGTTGGCCGCGGGATTGAGGAGATAGACGAGGGCGCAAACGAACACTACCGCGGGCTTGCGGGCGTTTTCCTTCCCGGTGGGCATGGATCGACTATAACCCAGGGAAGGCTCGAACGCAATCCGACGCGTCCGGCCGGCGCCCGCTCGCTTTTTCCGCGTCCTCATTGCAATTCGCACCCTCCTGGGGTTTAATGGCCTCATGACCGCCGCTAAGGCCAGGAGCCTCCTCGAGGAGGCCGTCCGTTCCGGGACGGAGCGCGATTACGCGAAGGCCGCCGCGCTGCTCACGGAACTCCTCTCCGAGGACGACGGGCAGATCGAGGCGTACCTCTACCTGGGAAGGGCCCGCCACGCGCTCGGCCAGCACGCCGCGGCGGTCCAGGCCTTCCAGGCCTACGCGGACCACGGCGGCGACCCCGGAGCCGCCCTCTTCTTCTCGGGGCGCGCCCTCCTGGCCATGGGCCTCCCTGGCAGGGCGGTCGGCGTCTTCAGGCGCTGCCTCGAATACGCCCCCGGTTCCGCGCAATGCATGGGGCTCCTCGGCTACGCGCTCCTCAAGGAGGGCCGCGCGGCCAAGGCGGTGGAAGCGCTCAGGGAAGCGGTCGAGGCCGCGCCGTCCGACAAGCGCATTTACCGCGCCTACCTCAACGCTCTTTTCATCCACGCGGTCCGCAAGCTCTCGGCCGACGAGGCCGCCGAAGCGGAGCGGATGCTCTCCTTCGTCATCGAAAACGGCCACGACGGCCTTCCTCCCCGCCTGTACCGCGCGCGGGCCCTCTTCCGCCTGGGCAGGTGGGGCGAGGCCCTCGACGCCTACGAGGAAGTCATCGCCAAGGGCGGAAGCGATCCCGCCCTCCTCCTCAGGAAGGCCCTGATCCTCGGCGCTCTCGGCCGCGCGGACGAGGCGCGTTCCCTCTGGGCGTCCCTCAGGCCGGGCTTCCGCGGCCTCCCCGAGTCGATCCCGGGCGTGAAGGCCTACCCGGTCCTCGCGGCCATGGCGGAGCTCGGACGGGGCGATTGGAAGGAGGCCGCCTCATCGGCCATCGCGGGGCTCAAGGCCGATCCGAAGGATCCCATCCTTCACGCCATCGCCGCCCAGGCCTTCATGGAGCTCGGCCTCTTTGCCAAGGCGGCCAACCACTTCAGGAGGTCGCTCGAGGCCGATCCCGCCAACATCGGCGCCAGGGAGGCCCTCGTCGCCTGCCTGTGGAACGCCCGCGACCTCGAGTCGCTCGGGAAGGAGCTTCGCGCCCTCAAGCGCGCCGAGCGCGAAACGGGCTCCCCGCCCTCGGACGTCGCGGAGCGATACGGCCTCCTCGCGGACGCGGCCCAGCGCGAGGCCGACGGCGACCTCGTCCTCCGCCTCCTCAAGGCGGTGGACCGCTTCGGCCCGGAACGCGAGCTCGTTACCGTGCTCGCCGACGCCGCCCTCGCCATCGGCAGGCGCGATCTCGCCCTTCCCTGGTTCCGCCGCCTCGTGGAGGAGGCCCCCTCGAGCGCCGCGCTGAGGCGCGGGCTCATCGACTGCCTCGCGGAGACGGGCCCCGCGGATGAGCTCGACGCCGCCTACTCGGAATACCTCGCCCGATTCCCCGAGGACAGGGTCACGCGCCTCGAGTACGCCGAGAAGCTCCGCGCCGTCGAGCGGTGGGCCGAAGCGGCCGCGAACTACGAGGCCGTCCTCCCCCTCGCCCGCGACAAGCGGCCCATCCTCGAGCTCGTCGCCTTCTGCCTCAGGAACGCGCGCCGCTACCGCGACGCCGCGGTGATCTACCGCGACCTCGCCCTCAGGGATCCGCGCCAGAAGTCCTACGCGAAGGGCCTCATATTCTGCCTCTACCGCATGCGGCGCGCCGCCCTCGCCCTCGCCGTCGCGGAATCCGCCGTGCGGCAGTTCAAGGGGGAGCGGGACATGGTCTACCTCAAGGCCTGGCTCCTCGCCCGCTCCGGAAAGGCCGAGAAGGCGCTCGACGCCCTCAGGGAGGCCGCTGACGCCTATCCCCGCGACCCCGAGCCCTGGCGCATGATGGCGGACGTCCACCGCTCGCTCGGTTCGAGGGAATCGGAGGCGCGCTGCCGTTCGCAGGCGGAGAGCCTCTCACGCGCCCGAAAGGCCCCCGCGAGGCAACGTCGTTGAGCGGAGGGCTCGACGTCCTCGAAGCGCACGACGCGCTCCTCCGGGGCAGGATTCCTCCCGACGGCTCGCTCCTCCTCCGCTGTTTCCACGTCCCCGAAGGAAAGCCCGAGCGATGGGAGGCCGTCCGGTTCCTCTCCGCGTCGGTATCTCATGAGGGCGAAGGACGCTTCGTCCTATCGGGAACCGCGCTCTCCGAAGTCCTCGCGGCTTCAGGCGCCCCCGGAGATCCGGATCCCGATTCGAACGCGCCCGAGAGGATCGGCGCCGGGCGCAGGATCGAGATCGAGTATCGGCGCGGCCTCGATTACGCGCTCGTCTTCTTTCCGTGCGAGGATCAGCGGGATGGCTTCATTCGCTTTCTCGCATCCGTCCTCGAGGGAGAGGGCGGCGCCGATCCGTCCATCGCTTCCGAACGCGCGCGATCCGCCGCGCGATTCCTCTTCTCCGGAGCCTAAGAAGCCGTCTCCGAGAACGAGGGCATAAAAAAAACCCCGGGCGGGGGGCCCGGGGCGCGGACGGAATCCGGTTCGTCATCAAGCCTTTGAGGCGGCCTTCTTCTCCTTGGCCTTCTCGAGCTCTATCTGCACGACGGCGAGGAGCGCGATCGGAACCTGGTAGGGAGAGCAGGAAACGTAGTCGAGCCCGGCGTCCATGCAGAAGCGGACGTTCTCCGGCACAGCGCCGTGCTCTCCGCAGAGCCCGGTGTTGAGTCCGGGGCGGGTGATCTTCCCCCGGCGCACCGACATGGCCACGAGCTCCTTGACGGGCGGCGTGAGATGGGAGAAGGGATTCGAATCCAGGAGGTCGTACTCCGTGTAGTCCGGCATGAACGAGTTGAAGTCGTCGCGCGAGATGCCGCAGGTCGTCTGGGTGAGGTCGTTCGTGCCGAAGCTGAAGAACTCGGCGTAGCGGGCGATGTCCCCGGACTGTAGGGCGGCCGCGGGGAGCTCGATCATGGTGCCCACGCGGTACTTGCAGGGCCGGGCCTTCTCCTCCTTGCGGATCTCCTCAGCGATCTCCACGAGGCCGCGGTAATGCTTCCCCTCGATGTTCTTTCCGTAGAGGATCAGCTTGAGCTCCGCGGAGTTCATGACGATGGGCACCATGATCTCCGGCCTCACGTCCACCTTCTCGCGCTGGAGCTGGTAGACGGCCTTGAAGATGGCCCTCGTCTGCATCTCGTAGATCTCGGGATAAGTCACCGCGATGCGGCAGCCCCGGTGGCCGAGCATCGGATTGAACTCGGAGATCGCGTCGCACTTGGCCTGCACGTCGGCGCGGCTCATCTTGCCCTTGCGCACGGAATCCAGGTAAGCGACGAAAGCGCTCATCTCGTCCGCGTTGTGGGGCAGGAATTCGTGGAGCGGCGCGTCCAGGAGGCGGATGGTGACCTCCTTGCCGGCCATGACCTTGAAGATCCCGTAGAAATCGTCGCGCTGCATGGCCTCGAGCTTCTTCAGGGCGCCCACGCGCTCCTTCTTGTCGTCCGCCATGATCATCTCGCGGAACACGTTGATGCGCTTCTCGTTGAAGAACATGTGCTCCGTGCGCGTGAGCCCGACGCCCTCCGCTCCGAAGGACAGCGCCAGGGCGGCGTCGCGCGGGTTGTCCGCGTTCGTCCTCACGTGGAAGGCCTTGAGCTGCTTCTTGCTGATGGCGATGAAGTCGAGGAGGCCGGACTCGGCGGGATCGGGCTCGATGAGGTCCGCCTTCCCGAGGTAGATCTGTGGTTCGCCGTAATACGGGACGTTGAGGGTGATGTAGTCGCCCTCGTTGAAGCTGATGTCGCCGATCACGGCCTTCTTGCCCTGGATCCTGAGGTTCGGCTTCACCATGGAGACCTTGCCGTACTGCCGGGCCACGACGGAGGCGTGCGCCGAGTAGCCGCCCTCGGAGGAGAGGACGCCCTTCGAAACCTCGATCGCCTTCACGTCCTCGGCGAAGGTCGCGGGCATCACGAGGATGCAGCGGGTGTCCTCGCCCTTCTGGTGGGCGATCCTGACGGCGTCGAGGAGGGTCTCGGTGGTGAAGTACGCCCGCCCGATGGCCGCGCCCGGAGCGCCCGCGATGCCGCCCACGGTGCCCGTGAGCTTCTTCACCGAGCGGATGTCCACCACGGGATGGAGGATCTCGTTGAGCTGGCCCGGCTTTATGTGGGTGACGACGAAGACGTCGTCGACGATCTTCCGTTTATTGAGGTCGAGGTAGAGCCTGATGTCCGCTTGCGTGGACTTCTGGTCGACCGCGCGCTGCTCGATGAGCCAGAGCTTCGAATTCTCGATGGTGAAGCGGATCTGCCTGATTTCCTTAAGGTGATCCTCGATCTTGCCCGCGATCCTCTTGAGCGTCTGGAGGTGCGTCTCGCCGATCTTGAGGATGTCCTTCCCCTGGGAGCCGATCTCGTTGAACTTGTCCTGGTAGAACTCACCCTGGAGGACCTTGTCTCCCGTGACGATGTTCCTCGTGAAGAAGGCGCCCGAGGAGGAATCCTTGCCGTAGTTGCCGTACACCATGGGCTGCACGACGATGGCGGTATCCTCGTCGTTCTGCTCGTCCATGGCGAGGAGCTCGGAGATGCGCTTGAGGGCGGACTCGAGCTGGGACGCGGGCGAGTCGAAGAAGCCAGCGGGGAGATAGGCCTTGAAGCCCTCGATGATGGCGAGGGCGCCGGACTTGATCTTCTCCTGGCCGAGCGCCTTGGAGACCGTCTTGTCGAGCTGTCCCACGGTCTCCGCGCGCTTCTGGTCGCCCTTGAGCTCGGCGATGCGCGCTTCGATCCTGAGCATGCCGCGGATGAGGAAGAGGAGCTCGTGCACGGCGAAATTGTCGCCCACGAACTTCTCGAAACCCGCGATGGTGTCCTTGGTGAGGCCGAAGTTGTGGAGCGTGGGGTAGTTGGAGATGGTGAGGTTCGGCGACACGACGATCTTGAAGAGCATGGGATTCGAGGGATTACCGTAGCCCTTCCTGACGATGGCCTCCACGCGCTTGATATAGGGCGCGAGGCCCTCGGCCACCTTCACCCCCGAGAGGTCGCTCGCGCACGAGGCGTCGATGATGAATCCCGGTAGTATGGGGAGATTCATCTGGGCGAATTCGTTGACGAGGCGCCCCCTGATTCCCAGGAGCTGGGGATCGACGCTCCCCTTGACGGTATCCTTTTGACTGAAGAAATGAACGCTCATCTTGCCCATCGCGGCCTCCCTAGAACAGCTGTGGAACGGTGTTGACCGGGAACTTCAGGAAGGCCTCGAACATGTGGCTGGCTCCCTGCCTGAGATAGCGCTGCAACTTGGCTACGTCGACGATGTCGTCGCCGACGACCTTGAACTCGATGCAGGTCCCGCGCTTCACCTTTCCCCAGGTGAAGAGGGAATTGAGGTTCGTGATGCGTTCGCCGTCGTAGTAGACGTAGACCTGTAGCGTTGGGTGCTTGGTCGTGTAGGAGGCGATGATCCGCTTCCAGGCCTCGACGTTCCCGTTGTGGAAGAGCTCGTTGGTCACGAGGACCGCGTACATCGGCGTCATCTTGGTGGCGCCGGCGGAGGCGATGACGACCGGGGCGGCGGCCGTGGCGGCCGGCGGCATGGCGGCGGCCGCGCCCTTTGCGGGGCCCTTCGCGTGCGAGGCCATCACGTCCGCGGCGGATATCTGCATGGCGGGAACGGCCTTGGCGGCGGTCCGCTTTCCGGCGGGCGCGCGCTTGGGCGCCGGAGCGGCCTTGACGGCTTTCTTCTTCCGAGGCTTATAAGTACAGGCGCCCCGCTTGAGGCTCGGATCGGCCTTGCCGCCAGCGCCCTCTATCACGGCGACGAGGGCCTTTGCGGCCTTGAGCGCGACGGCCTGGTTCGCAGGCTTTGCGAAGGCGCCGGCGTAAGCCGTCACGCATTCGTTCTTGGCGAAGCGGTCGAGCCCGGCCATCTGCTCCTCGTTCTTGGGGTTGAGCACGAACACGCCGAGGTCCGGATGCTGGTACACGAGCACGAGGTCCGCCGCGTGCCAGCCCTTCACCGCCTCGGCGACGGCCGAGGGGCTCTCGATTACGGATTTCAAGTTCGCCGACACGGAAACGTATGGATGCTTCTGCCCGATGATCATGCTCACGACCATAGGCACCTCGTCCTGGACCATCGCCTTGTCCTGCAAGGCCTCGTTCACGAGGTCGGCGAGGTTCTCCCCTCCCTCGAAGCGATCCAGGATGGAGATCGTCCCCTTGATGTGCCTGACCGATGCGTTGAATTCGTCGCGGATCGCGAGCCGTTCGTACGTCGTGGCGGTATCCTTCATGCTCATCCCCTTCATGGAAAAAAGCCCCCACCGAGGCGGGGGCTTTTTCCGGATTCTGTATCGATTAAATCTCCCTGAGGCCCGAGTCCCTTCCGCGCGAGCGGCTCGCGGACTTGCTCTTCCTGCCGGAGTCCACGACGCCCTTCTTCTTGGCGACTACGGTCCTGGAGCCCGACGAGGAGGACTTGGCCTTCGCGGCCGGCTTGGCCTTGGCCTTGGCCTTGGGCGCCTGCCTCACGGTCACGGCGGGGGGCTTGGGCGCCATCAGGGTCTGCTCGAGGGCGGGGGCCCCGATGTCGCTCATGTAGGCCTGCTGGGCGGCTTCCTCGCCCTCCTCGGCCGGGATCGCCGCGAAGGACTGCGCGATGTCGGCGCGGACCGTCGAGCGGCGGCGGGAGAAGGAGGCGAAGGCAGCGTCGGAGAAGCCCTTGGACACGCCGTGCAGGAACTCGTTGAGGACGTTGGCCATGCCGTCGAGCGTGGCCTTCTTCCTCTTGATGGAGACGATGTCGACGTCGAGGAGGAGGCCGGGCTGGATGTGGTAGGGGTTGATCATGTAGTCGAACTTCGTGAACTCCCTATCGAGGAAGGAGAGGCGCTCCTCCATGATGCGGCGCTCGATCGGGTACTGGTAGCCGTACATCGCCTTAAGCTTGTCGCGCATGGCGATGATGATCTTCTTCATCTTGTCTTTTTCGTAGAGGTAGGTCCGGTTCATCTTCTCGACCTCGGTCTCCGCGGCCTTGACGAAGGAAACCTCGTCCCAGGCCTTGGCCAGGTCCTCGTAGAGCGGATCGTCCGGATTATTGGCCTTCTTCTTCGCGATCCTCCGCTTGTAGATCCGCGCGAGGTCCTCGAAGTCGGAGATCCTCTTCAGGAACTTGGACTTGTCGTAGACCACGCCGAGGCAGTCGTAGAGGTGCCAGACTTCCTTCTGGAACTCCTTGATCTGGACGTCGTACACGGCGCGCTCGGCGTTGAGCTGGGCGGTGTCG
>CAYNQK010000020.1:0-37179 GCA_964399285.1 uncultured Spirochaetales bacterium
GGTCGTTTTTTTTAGGTGGCCCTGACGGAATCGGACCGAAGTGGCGGCCCGTAGCCGCGACAGCGGCGAAGGGATTCCGCGGCTGGGATGCCGCGGAAAGCCACGTAGGCGCCCGCAGGCGGAAAACAGGATGTTTTCCGCCGGAGGGAGATTCCCTAAGCGCCCACAATGTAGACCGCCTCAGGCGGTCATTTTTTTTGAGGGCGATGAGGGAATCGGACCGCTCGGCTCAAGGCCGCCCGCCCGCTTCAGGATCGTGCAGGCTCCTCCGACGGCGCGGGACCCGGCTTGAGGCCGATCGCCAGGACGAGGGCCGCCACGAGGGAGAGGCCCGCGCCCAGGGAGAGCGCTATCGCCGGTCCGAAGGCGTTCCAGAGGAAGCCGGTGATGAGGCTCGCGAAGAGGAGCGCGATTCCGGACACGGTCGAATGCAGGCCGAGCATCGTTCCCTTGAGGTCCCTCGGGGAGATTTCGGCGATGAGCGCCCGCTCGACGCCCGCCGTCATCGCCGTGAAGAATCCGTAGATCGCGAAGGCCGCCACCACCATCGGCTTGTTCGCCCCCCACGCGAAGAGCCCGTAGGCGACAGAGAAGGACAGATAACCCGCCGTGAGCACTTTCTTCCTCCCCAGCCGGTCCGAGAGGCGGCCGAAAGGAATTGCCAAGGCCGACGAGGCAGCGCTGTATACGAAGTAGAGGAAGACGGCCGTCGCGGGATCAAAGCCCGCGTTCCCGGCCCTGAGGAGGAGGAAGGCGTTCGACGAGTTGCCGAGGGTGAAGATGAAAACGACGGCGAGGTAGAGCTTGAGCCGCGCGTCGGCGCGCCTTAAGCCCTCGATCGGCCGCAGGGGCGTCCTGGGCTCGCGGGGAGCCGAGGTCTCCTTTATGAAAAGGAACATGAAAAGCGCGCCCACGGCGGGTATGCACGACAGAAGAAAGAGCCGCTTATACGCGTATTCGCCCTTCCAGGCCAGCATGATGAAATACGCCGCCAGGATGCCCATGGCCGTGCCGGCCATGTCCAGGGCCTTGTGCAGGCCGAAAGCCCGGCCGAGCGCGGCCTTGTCGCCCGATTCGCTCACGAGGACGTCGCGGGGCGAGGTCCGGATCCCTTTTCCGAAACGGTCGATGACCCGCGCTGCCAGGACGCCCCCCCAGGACCCGGCGACGAGGAGCGCCAGTTTATAGACGAGGCCGGCCGCGTAGCCCGCGAAGGCTATCGGCTTCTTGCGCCGGTACTTGTCCGTCACGTACCCGGAATAGACCTTGAGGAGGCTGGCGAGGCTCTCGGCGATCCCCTCGATGACGCCGATGAGGGCGGGCCCGGCCCCGAATACCGCGGTGAGGTAGAAGGGGATCAGGGGATAGACCATCTCGGTGCTGAAATCCATGAGGAAGCTCACGAGACCGATGAAGACGATGTTGCGCATTCGTTCCCCTTTCTCCCGCGACCGGCCTCACTGAGGGTCCGGACGCGGAATCCGCGTCGGGCCCGGGCCCCGGACGTCCGGCGCGATCCGCCCTCCCCCGGGCATCCGCCGTCACGGGATGATAACCGAGCCGTCCCCTGAACGCAAGCGCCCGGCGGGTCCCGGACGGAAAGGATGGACCTTTCCCTTGTTTCCGCTTGCGGAATGGCCGATAACGAATTCCGAGGAACTATGCCCAAGACCTTCAGCTATCCTTCGCTCGTCGCGGAGGCGAAACGGAGCGTCGCGGCGCTCGCCGCGGAACTCTCGGCCATTTCCGTCTCGAGCCTCGCGGACGCGAGCGCCGCCGACGGGGGCTCCCTGGGCCCCGCCCGGGGAGGATTGGCCGTACCGCAGCTCAGGAGCGCCCTCAGGGTCGCGAACAAGGCCGCCCTCGCGGCCGGGATCCTCTGCCACGGGCAGCTCGCCCTCCTCGCCGCCTCGATACGGGCCTTCCTTCACGCCTCGGCCTCATCCCCCGGCCAGGGCGACAACCTCGCCCTCGATCGAGGCGCGTCCCTGCTCAAGGAATGCTCGGACGCAATGGACGCCGCGCCCGAATACGCCGAGCTGGTCCTGCCAGGCGGCGGAGCCCTGAGGCCCCCCCTCTCCCGACGCGTCGACGTCGGCCCGTACTGTTCGGAAATCCTCAAAGGCCTCCGGCCCTCGCTCTCCGCCCATGACGGCCGCCCCCTCTCGATGGACGGAGCCGGCAGGTACCGGATCCTCGTCTCCCCGAAGGCCGCCGCCGCCGCTTCCTCCCGGGGCGCCTGGCTCTCCCTCTCCTATTTCGATCCTGCCGCTTCGGACTTCCCGGATTCGCTCCGGCGCCTCGACGCCCTCGTGGAATCCGGGACGGCGCTCAGGTACGGCGCCCTCGAAATGAGCCCCGAGAGCCTCGAGCGCGCGGACGCGGTCCTCCCCTGCTACCTCGTGGCCGAGACGATCGAGGAGCCGGGGACCCTGCTCCCGGGGAAGCTGCCCGGACTCCGGGTCATCCGCGTCATATCCGCTCCGCACAAGGCGTTCATTCCCGATCCCGCCTCCTCGGGGCCCTCGGTCGGCTCCTTCATTCTCGGGGCCGGGGAGGACGACGAATCGCCCTTCCCGCCGCGGGGCGCGCGAAGCTCGGCCTCCGCGTCCGAGGCGCGCGCCGATACGGTGGCCGCGACTCCCGCGAGGGAGGAGGCTGAATACAGGACCTCTAGGCAAGATTCCGCGCGGGCGGCTCCGCCCCCCTCGAGCGGCCTCGAGGACTTCTCGATGCCCGACCTCGAGGCGGACGCCTTCCCCTCCTTCGGGGAAGCGTCGCTCTCTCCCCTCGCTCCGTCCTCCGCGCACGGCCCCGCGGGAGACGGACCGCCCTCGCCCCGCAAAGGGATCCTCGAGGAATCGCGAGCCATCGACGCGAGCCTTCCCGAGGGAATATCGCTTCCCGAAATCGAAGAGCCGCTCCCGGAGAGCATCCGGCCCGAGGAAGTGGAAGCGCCCGGCTCCGGAGAACCGGCCGACTCGGGGAAAACGTCGAAGCGGACGGGCGGCCGACTCCCGGATTCGAACCACGCGAACGGCGACGGTCCCGAGCCCGGGGCCGAGGCCAAGAACGACCGGGACGACGGGATCCGCGTGTCGCTCGCCGTGAAGCTCATCGGCATCATCTCGCTCGTCATCCTGGGCGCGCTTTCGGGCGTCGTGAGCCTCGCGACCTTCCTCTTCAGGTCGGAGATCAGGAACACGATCGAGGAATCATACCTCCAGGTGGCGAATTCCGCGAGCCGCAAATTCGACGCTGACTTCCGGAGCCTCTCCGACAAGGCGATCAGGGAGATGCAGGCCTTCAAACTCCGCGACGACGCCGCGGGCGGCCTCTCCCCGGCGGCGGCCTCCGCCCTCTCGAGGGAGCTCTTCGCCTCGGAGTCGGAGATCCTCGTCGTATCGGCCTTCCCGGCCTCGGGAGGGGACCCCGTCGAGATCGTCAACGAGACGGCGCTCGCCTCGCTCGGCGTCGATCCCGAGTCCGCCCGCGCGGCGATCGCGGAGGCGTTCGAGCGGGCCAAGGCCGCGAAGCTCGGCGAGTCGGCCTGCCTAAACGTGTCTCACGGCTTCCGGGAACCCGCCATCCTCGTGACCTACCCCTTCAAGACCGCCACGGAGACGGGCACGCTCGCGACGGCCTTCCTCTCGCGCGACCGCTTCCAGTCAGCGGTCGCAACCGAGAAGCGGACGGCCACCTCCATGAGCCTCGTCTCCCAGGCCGGGGAGATCCTCGCCCACCCCGACGCCACGCGCGTCGCCGCGCCGGAGCCGCTCTCCGGGAGTCCCGAATTCACGCCCCTCGCAGCGAGCAAGATGAACGGCGGCTCCTACGAATTCCCGGGTGAGGACGGCAAGCGCGTCCTCGCGTACTACGCCAAGGTCCCGTCGACGGGGGCCTGGGCCCTCGTGACCGTCGAGGAGGAGAAGGCCTTCGAGGCGGTACGGAAGGTCATCATCGTCAACATCCTCATCGCCGTCATGGTCATCGCGGCCGCCTTCCTCATCATCTACTTCTTCTCCAAGACCATCACCGTCCCCCTCAGGGAGCTCGTGGACGCCTCGAAGCGCATCGAGGAGGGCCGCTTCCACGTCAAGCTCAAGCCCCGCGCGCGGGACGAGGTCGGGCTCCTCATGCGCTCCTTCGTCCACATGGGCGCGGGGCTCGCGGAACGCGAGCGCCTCAAGGACACCTTCGGCAAGTTCGTCAACAAGGAAGTCGCGGAGCGCGCGGCCAAGGGCACCCTCAAGCTCGGCGGGGAGCGGAAGGCCGTCACGATCTTCTTCTCCGACATCAGGAACTTCACGTCGATCTCCGAGAGCATGGAGCCGGAGGACGTGGTCGATTTCCTCAACAAGTACATGACGCGCATGGTCTCGTGCGTGAACGCCACGGGCGGAAACGTGGACAAGTACATCGGGGACGCCATCATGGCCGTCTGGGGCGCGCCGCTCGCCGAGCTCAGCGAGGCCCAGTACGCCGAGCGCGCGATCAACGCGGCGCTCATGATGCGGAAGGAGCTCGTGGATTTCAACCGCGACCGCGGCGGACCGCGGAAGCCGATCATACGCATCGGGTGCGGCATCAACTCGGGCCCGGTGATCGTGGGGCAGATAGGATCCACGGAGCGGCTCGAGTACACCGTCATCGGCGACGCCGTCAACCTCGCGAGCAGGATCGAGGCCCTCAACAAGCCCTTCGCGACGGACATACTCGTGTCCGAGCGGACCTACTCCCTCGTCCGCGGGCTCTTCCGCTGCGAGCCCATGAAGCCGATCCAGGTCAAGGGCAAGAACGAGAGCATCCAGATCTACGCGGTGATCGGCCGAGCGGACGATCCATACGCGCCCGCCACCCTCGACGACGTCCGCTCCCTCGTGGGGATGGAGCACAAGGACATCTCCGGCGTGGACGTGGACGCGGAGGAAGTGAAGTACAAGATCCAGCCGGACGGGACCGGATCGGGGGGCCGGCGCGCATGAGGTCCAGGCGGACGCTCGCGGCGGACTTCCTCGCCGTCCTCGTCTGCTCGTCCGCCTTCTCGGGCGGGGGCTGGGCGCTCTGGAAGAACTTCACCACGTACCTCCAGCCGGCCGGAGCGGAGGAGATCGGCACGATCATATACAAGCGCAAGGTGGCCCAGCGCAAGTACTCGGACCGCGCCATCTGGGAGGAGCTCCGCTCGAACGCGCCGCTCTATTCCTACGACTCCGTGAGGACCGCGGAGGACTCCGAAGCCACCCTCGTCCTCAAGGACGGCACAGAGATATCGCTCGACGAGAACACCCTCATCCTCCTCGACTTCGACCGGGACAACCGCAACATCGAATTCCTGAGCGGCAACATCACGACCACCAGGGCCGAGGACGAGGCGCCATCCTCGACGGGGATCGCGGCCGCGGCGACGCCTCCTCCCCTCACCATCGTCTCCCGCGGCTCCAAGGTGGAGATGCGCGACCGTTCCCTGGCCCGCCTCTCGGTCAGCGAGAAGGGTTCGCTGGACGTGGCCGTCTCCAAGGGGACGGTGGACCTCGTCGTGGCCGAGGGCAAGCGCGAGGTCAAGGAACACGAGAAGGCCGTCGTCTCCGAGGACGCGAGGACGGCTACGGTCGAGCGCGTCCCGCTCTCGATGACCTCCCCCGCCCACGATTCCTTCTGGCTGAGCTACGGAGGCGAGTCCCGGGTGGCCTTCTCCTGGAGGAGCGAGCCGCCGCGGGCCTCCTACGGCCTCGAGGTGTCGCGCTCCTCCGCCTTCGAATCCGTCTTGCGGGACGAGCGCTTCGCTTCACCCGAAGGATCGCTGGCCCTGGGGCCGGGAACGTATTACGCCCGCGCCTACGCGGAAACCGAGGGCGGAGCGAGGACGCGGGCCCAGGCGATCCGGTTCACCGTCATCGAGGACCGGCCTCCGGCGCCCGAATCGCCGCCCGAGGGCTCCGCCTACGCCTACCGCGTCGCGCCCCCGTCCATCCGCTTCTCCTGGGAACCCTCCCGGGCGGCAGCCTCCCACGTGCTCGAGATCGCCCGGGACGAAGCCTTCGCGAACGTCGTCGCGCGCTCGCCCTCGGGCGGCTCGTTCACCCAGGCCGCCGTTCCGGGGGAGGGCCGGTTCTTCTGGCGTATCGTCCCCGTCTACGCCTTCAAGGCCGCCGGAGCCGAACCGCTCCCGTCCTCGGCCCGGTCGTTCGCCGTGTCGCGCATGGCCCAGATCCCCGCTGCGGAACTCCTCTCGCCCCGCGACGGGGAGACGATACCGGTGAAGGCCGTCGAAGAAACCGGCCTCCGATTCAGCTGGAAGCCCGAGCCCGAGTCGATCGCTTCCGTCATCACGATCGCGCGCGACGCCGCGATGGCCGACACGGTCGGCGTCCGGGAGAGCCGGACCAGCGCCCTCGAGTACGGCGAGAAGCTCCCGGCCGGGAATTACTGGTGGCGGGTCGTCACGCGCGACTCGGAGGGGAACGAGTCGCCGCCGTCGAAACCCTCGGCCTTCTCGATATCCCTCGCGCCGCCCGTGGTTCGCCTCGCTTCGCCCGCCGAGGGCGCCGAGGCGGACGCGGCCCTGCGCTTCGAGTGGGAGGCGGAGGGAGCGACGGCCTTCGCCCTCGAGCTCTCCGAGGACGAGGCCTTCGGTTCCCCTATCAAGCGCGAGACGACGCTCCCCCGCGCGGACCTGCGGGACCTGAGGCCTGGCCGCCTCTGGTGGCGCGTCAAGGCGATCGGTCCGCGCGGCATAGAGCTGTCCTCCTCCGAGACCCGCTCGCTCAGGATACTGCCTCCCCTCCCCGCCCCCAGGCCGCTCTCGCCCGAGGAGGGCGAGGGCCTCGACCTCGCGGGCGCGGCGGCCGTCCAATTCTCCTGGTCCGCCGCGGACGGCGCCGACGGCTATTCCTTCAGGCTCGTCGGCGCCGACGGAAAGGCGATCCGCGAGGAGGGCTCAGTGACGGGCGTCTCCTACCGGTTCACGGACGTGGAGGCGCTCGATCCGGGACGGTACCGATGGGAGATCGCCGCCTACCAGACGAGGCCGGATCGCGTGCGGAGGTCCGAAACGGCCGGGGCCGCCTTCGCGGTGGAGCGCAACGCGAGGATCAGGCCGCCCGAGCTCGCGGAACCGGTCGACGGCGCGTCGATCGGCGAACTCGACCTGAAGCGCGCGGGCCTCTCGTTCTCGTGGAAGGCCGATCCTCTCACGCCCGAGACCCGTTTCGTGCTCGCGCGCGATCCCGGCTTCCGCGAGATACTGAGCGAACGCGCCACGAAGGAAAGCCGGGCCTCCTTCCGCCGCCTCGAACCGGGCGAGTACTGGTGGTCGGTATCGGGCGTCGGGCCGAACGGCTCCAACTACTCGTCCGCGGTCCGGCGCTTCACGGTCAGGAAGGCCCCTCCCCTCCCGGATCCGTCGATCGTGAAGCCCGCGCGGGGCGAGAAGATCGAGATGGCCGACAAGGACTCGCTTTCGCTCGCGTGGTCTCCCGTCGCCGGCGCGACCCATTACTCCGCGACGCTGACGTCGCTCAAGACGGGCGAGACCGTCGCGGTCCTCGAACGGACGCGCGGGACCTCCTGGGAGTTCACCGACCTCTCCAGGCTCGACGTCGCCTCCTTCTCGCTCGTCGTCCAGGCCTTCGCCGTCGGCGAGGACGGCTCGATCGAACGCAGGAGCGGCAAGTCGGCGGTCGAGTTCTCGCTCAAGCTCAGCACCAGGATGGGCGCGCCGGAGATCGTGTCCCCGGACGTCATCTACCTGGATTGACGAGGCGGGCATCGAAAGCCCGGCTCGGATGGAGTATACTTGGAGACGATGAAGCACTTCCGGCGCTCCATGCCCGTCATCCTCGCGCTGCTCGTCGCCGCCGCCGCCGCCCAGGAGGCCTCCGACCCGCGCACTATCGCTTGGAAGGCCGTCGACGGCGCCTCCGGCTACGCCGTGGAGATCAGGAATTCCGGCCAGGAGACGGTCTTCTCGAAGAACACGGCCAAGCCCTCGATCACGTTCACCCTGCCTCCTGGCGATTACGAGGTGCGGATCACCGTCCTCAACAAATTCCGGAAGCCCGCCTCGGTCTCCACCTGGACGCCGCTCTCCATCAGGCGGAGCGTCGTCCCCGAGCTCTCCGGCACAGGCGGGGAGCGCCTCTACGCGGGCGCGAGCGGCCAGCTCCTCACCGTCCGCGGAAGGCTCCTCCTCCCGCAGACGGAGGTCATCCTCGAGGGCGGCGGGAAGACGGCCGTCGCGAGCGTCGTCGAGCAGGGCCAGGACCGCATCGTCGCGAGCTTCGACCTCGCGGGATTCGCGGCCGGCGAGTACTCCCTCAGGCTCAAGAACCCCCCGTCCGCCTTCTCGGCGTCCCGCCTCGCCGTCCCGGTGGCCGAGCGGGTCGCTCCCGTCGTCGCGTCAGTCTCGAAAACGGAATTCACCAACGACCGCGTGCACCGCGGCATCAGGGTCTCGGGCTCCGGCTTCCTGCCGGGGATCCAGGCGGACTTCGTCTCGCCGTCCGGGTCTTCCGTGAAGGCCGGGGCGGTCGTCGTCGAATCCGCCTCGAGCCTGAGCGTATCGTGGAACGCTGGCGACCTCGAAACGGGCGCCTGGAAGCTGAGGCTCACCAATCCGGGAGGCCTGAGCGGCGAGGCTCCGTCGACGCTCGCCCTTCGCGCCCCGATTCCCGGGATCGACGACGGTGCGATCGCGTCGTCGGGCGGCGAACGAGTCGTGGAACGCGTCGTCGAGGTCCCGGTCGAACGGATCGTGGAAGTTCCCGTGGAGAGGGTCGTCGAGAAGATCGTCGAAGTCCCCGTGGAGAAAGTCGTCGAGTTTTTCGTCGAGGTTCTCGTGGTGTGAGTCGTCGAGAAGATCGTCGAGGTTCCCGTGGATAAGGTCGTCGAGGTTCCCGTAGAGGGCTCGGGGAAACCGGTCGAGAGGACGGTCGAGGTTCCGGTGGAAAAAATCGTCGAGAAGATCGTCGAAGTCCCCGTGGAGAAGGTCGTAGAGAAAATAGTCGAGGTTCCCGTAGAGAAAGTCGTCGAAGTACCCGTGGAGAAAATCGAAGAACGCGTCGTCGAGACGGCCGGTCCCGAGAAAATCGTGATCCGGGACATACCCTTCACCGTCGCCGAGGAGAAGACCGTCGTCGTCCCGAAGGGGGGCACGGGCGGCGTCACGGTGCTCGCGGGGTATCCCATAATCATCGGCCTAGACGAGTACGACGAGATATTCAAGCAAGGCTACATAGGCGCGGCGGTCGCGGCCCAGGCGGACATCGGGAACGGCGTCCTCAACCTCGTCCCCGTGCTCAACCTCATCGCCCTCGAGTTCGCGGCCACCTATTTCGAGTCGCCGGGCAGGGACGGGCTGGTCACCCCCTACCTCCGGACCCTGCAGGTCGGGAGCACGATCATCGTGCGTTCGAGGTTCCAGAACCTGTTCCAGGTCTCGGGGCGGATGGGCTTCGGGATCATGCCCGGTTGGATCTCCAAGACCAGTCCCTTCACGGCCGAGCCCGTGGTCGATTATTCGACGGACTTTTTCGTCAACATAGGGTTCTCCGCATTCGCCGAGTTCAAATCCGGATTGACGATCGCGGCGCTCGCGGAATTCACGCCGCTCTTTTACGCGCTCAGCACCTTCCCCGCCTTCAGGTTCGGCCTCATGGCGGGCTGGCGCTTCAACGATTGAGCCCCGGGCCGCGGCCTCCGGCCTTCTCCTCCTCGGGAGGGGCCTCCGGGGGCGCGGCGAAGCCGTTCCCCTCGAATGAGCATCCCCGCGCGCGGCTCGGCGCGCCGTCCGACCACGAGTCGACGGCGTTCGATCGGAACGAGCACTCCTTGAACGACGCCGGGCCGTAGGGCTGCCCGATCGTCCCGAGGATCGCGGATCCCTTGTTGCCCTCGAAGACCGTCCGCGAGAATGAGAGCTCCTCGGCCTCGCCCGCGAGGACGAGCGGACGAGCGGCGTTCCCCCTGAAGACGCAATCCGAGAAGGAGACGAACTCCGACGCCCATACGCTCGTTCCCGACCGGCCGCAGTTCGAGATGACCACCCTCCTCGACGCGACGTTGTCGCAGTTGTCCACCTCGAGCCCCAGCGCGCCGCATCCGTCCAGGACGCAGTCCTCGATGGCGATCCCCGAGCACGCGAAGGCGCTCAGGACGGGGCCGGCGCAGGCGTTCCTCGCGCGATGCGCGAGCCGCAGCCCGGAGACGGAGGAGTCGACGCAGTTCTCGAAGGAAATCACCGCCGCGTCGGAATTGGGCGTCACGATTTCGGTCGGCGACGAGGGATCCTCGGCGCGGAGGGAGAAATTACGGAGGCCCCGCAGCACGAGGGCCCGCCCCTCCCCGGAGCCGACCCAGGCCGCGAAACCGCCGAGCCGGGACTTCGCGGCGCCGAGGTCGTAGACGCCGGGCGCGAGGACGATGACGACGTCCGGCGCGACTGCCCGGAGGAATTCATCGGGGGTGGTCGCGCGGACGGTCTTCCTCGCGTCCTCTGCCCCGGCGCCGAGGCAGAGGGCCGCGAGGGCGAGCGCTATCGGGATTCGTCCCATGGTTCGGTCTCCTTCCGGGCGTAGGGGGCTCCGCGCCGGGCCTCTCGCCCTCAGTCCGGAAGGATACCCCGCTTGTCTATGAATTCAAGGACCTCGGCGAGGGGAAGCGCCTCGGAATACAGGAATCCCTGCCCGTAGTCGCAGCCAAGGTCCGAGAGGAGCGTCTCCTGCTCCATGGCCTCGATGCCCTCGACGACGGTCTTGATGCCGAGCGCCTTGGAAAGGGAGACGATCGCGTCGAGCATGGCCCTCCGCCGCGCGTCCCGCTCGATGTCCACCACGAAGCCCTTGTCGAGCTTCAGGGTATCGAAGGGGAGATGGCTCAGGTAGGTCAGGGACGAATAGCCTGTGCCGAAGTCGTCGAGCGCGAGCGAGAAGCCTCGCGACTTGAGGCCCCGGCAGATCTCCGCGACCTCCTCGAGGTCGTCGATGAAGACGCTCTCCGTGATCTCCAGCTCGAGCGCCTCCGGCGGCACGGACGCCTCGCCGACCATCCGCGAGATCTCGTCGACGAGCCCGGCGTTCCTGAACTGCTTCACGGACAGGTTCACCGCCACGGTCAGCCGGCGCTTCGCGTGGAGCTCGCCCAGGTCGGCCAGCACCGTCTCGAGGACGCGCTGGCCCAGGGGCACGATGAGGCCCGTCTCCTCGGCGAGGGGGATGAACGAACCCGGCGAGACGGGGCCGAGCTCGGGGTCCTTCCACCGCGCGAGGGCCTCGAGCCCGGACACGAGCCCGGTCTTGAGATCGACCTTGGGCTGGTAGTGGACCGCCACGAGGCCCTGATCGATGGCCTCCTTGAGCTTCCTGCTGATGAGGAGCCTGTCCACGGCCCGGCGCTCCATGCCCTCCTGGTAGAAGGCGTATGCGCCCTTGCCGCGCTGCTTGGCGTGCTCGAGCGCGATCTCGGAACGCTTGAGGAGCTGGATGCCCGTGTCGCCGGGCTTGGCCGTTGCGATGCCGAGGCACATGGCCATGGCTATCTCGCCGCCGGGGAGGGGGAAGGGCCTGTCGAAGCATCCCTTGAGCGCCTCCCAGAGCGAATAGACGCTGTAACCCTCGCCGGAATCGATGAGCTCGACGAGGAAGACGTCCCCGCCGAGCCGCGCGAACTCGAGGCCGGGCCGCGCGACGGACCGGAGGCGGTTCGCGAACTCCTCGAGTATCCCGTCGCCCGCCCGGTGGCCGTAGCCCTGGTTGATGGAGCGGAAACCGGCGATGTCTAGCGCGAGGAGCACGAGCCGCCTGCGGGCGCCGATGCCCGAGAGGTCGCGGTCGAGAATTCCCATGAAACCCTCGCGGTTGTGGAAGCCGGTGAGCGAATCCCGGTTCCTGCGGAACGCGAGCTCGTCCTTGCTCCGCGAGAGCTCGGAAACGTCCCGGAGCAGTCCGACGTAGCGCGCCGCCGCCTCCCCGTCGCCGCGGTACGCGATGATCCGCTCCTCGCAGGGGAACACCTCGCCCCCCTTCTTCCGGTTCCAGATCTCCCCGGCCCAGTGCCCCTCCTCCCTGATCGCCTTCCACATCGCCTCGTAGAACGGGGCGTCGTGCCTGCCCGATCGCAGGACGCGGGGGCTCCTGCCCACGAGCTCCTCCCGCCGGTAGCCCGTGAGTTCCGCAAAGGCCTGGTTCACGTACGTGATGGTGCCGCCCGAGTCGGTGACGACGATGGATTCGCTGGACTCGTCGAATATCCGCTCCGACACGGCTATGAGGTCCTCCTCGCTCCTCCGGAGGCTCACGTCCCGCGCGAAGATCCCGACGCTCCCGCTCGGCGCGCTCCGCGTCGGGGAGAAGGAGAGTTCCGCGGAGAAGGCGCGGCCGTCGAGCGACCTGCACTCGCCGTCCATGGAGAAGAATTCGCCGGACGCGGCCCGCGCCATGGGCGCGGAATCGGGCGCGAGCACCGCGGAGATCGCGCCGGGATCGACGCCCGCGAGAGCCTCTCCCTCCGCCTGCAGGAGGCTCCGGGCCCGGGCGTTCGCGTCGACGATCCTTCCGCCCGCGACGAGGAGGAAGGCGTCCCGAGCGGATTCGAGCATCGCGGCGCGGATAGCGACGCGCCGCAGCGCGAGCGAGGGGAAAGCGTACCCCGTTCCCGAGGCGGCGACGACGGCGAATCCGTAGAGCCCGGCGAGCGGGACGAGTCCGATCTCCGCGGCGCCTCCGCCGTTCCCGGAGGCGGACCACGCGAGCGCGGCGGTGCCGATCGCGGAGGCGAGCGATAGGGAGAGTATCCTGATGAGGAGCTCGGGCGCCCCGGCGGCGCGCCTGCCGGGCGATGCCGCCGCTCCCGCGATCCAGGCGAAGGCGAGGGCGAGCGCGATCATCGCCCATACGGCGCTATCGCCGCCGCGGAGGGCCGCCGCGGCGAGCGCCGTCGCGAGCGCGGGCAGGCCGTCCAGGAAGCCTCCCGCGAATCCCGAGAGCGCGAGCACGGCCGGTCCGGCGTCGAGGCCCGTCATGCCGGGGAAGCCCGGGGGCAGGAAGATCGCGAGGATGGCCGGGAGGCATAGGAAGGCGGACCGCAGGATCCGGGCGGCCTTATCCCGCATCCCCGCCGCGGCGACGACCGCCTCGACCGGGAGCATGACCGCGAGGAAGACGAACGCGTCGACGATGGCCCTGGCCGCCGTTTCACCCACCGGGAGACCCCCCCGACAACTATAGGCTACGGCGGCCGCGGCCGCAAACGCGGCTTATCGGGTATTCCCGTCCCCGCGCCGGCCGCTCGTCGCGGCGGGGCGCTTCCCGGACTGCGCGAGGACCACCCCGGCCATGATGAGCGCGAAGCCGAGGAGCGTCCTCCCGGTGAGGGCCTCCCCCAGGAAGATCGCGCCGGCCGCCGCGGCGAAGGGCGACTCCATGCTCATGACGAGGGACGCCCGGGTGGCCTGGGCCTTCCGCTGTCCGAGGATCTGCAGGGTGAATCCGAGCCCCACGGCGAAGACCCCCGAGAGCGCGAGCGGCAGGGCCGTGGCCGCGATCGAGGACGCGGAGAGCCCCTCCGCCGCGATGGCCGGGGGCAGGCTCAGGCAGGCGACGACGGCGAACTGGGCCGCGGCGAGGGCGAAGGGGTCGGCCCGCGCCGCGAAGCGGTCGAGGTACATGATCTGCGCCCCCCAGAGCGCGGCGCCCGCGAGCACGAGCGCGTCGCCTCGCCCCATGGACAGCCCCTCCGTCATGCTGAGGAAGTACAGCCCGGCGACCGCGATCGCGGCCCCGATCCAGGCCCGGGCGGGAGGCCGCTTCCCGAGGAAAAAGGAGAATACGGGAACGAAGGCAACGTAGAGGCCGCTGATGAAGCCCGCCTTCCCCGCCGTCGTGTGGACGATCCCCATCTGCTGGAGGCTCGCTCCGCCGAACATGATGGCTCCCGATCCTGCCCCGATCGCGAGCGAGCGGAGGAGGGGCTCCCGCGCGGGGAGCGCGGATTCATTTGCTCCCTGTGAAATTCCGCCGGTCGCCGCGCCCCTCCCGCTCCGCCTCGCCCGGGTCGCCGCGAGGACGGGCGCCACGGCGAGAGCCGCGAGGATATAGCGGATCGCGTTGAAACCGAGGGGCCCCATGGTGCGCATGCCGAGGCGCTGGAGCACGAAGGAGAAGCCCCAGAGGAAAGCGGCGCCGAGGAGGAGCCCCTCTCCCTCGAGCTCGTTTCTGGACGGAAGGCGCATGAGGCCGGCAGGATAGCACGGGCGGAACGGGCGCGCCAGCCGAGGGCGGCTTTCCTTGACTTTTCGCCTGGGCGTCCGTACAATGTCGCGCATGAGCTTGAAGCAGATCCTGGGCCGCGACGTCGTGGCCGTGGGAATGGTCGGACGCACGAAGGAAGAAATCATCGGGGAGCTCCTGGACATGCTCGTGAAGGCGGGCAAGGTGCAGGATCGGCAAGCCGCGCTCTCCGCCGTCATGGAACGCGAGCGCAAGATGTCCACCGGCATGAAGCACGGCATAGCCATTCCCCACGGCAAGACGCCGATCGTCAAGGAGCTCGTGGCCTGCATCGGCTTGAGCAAGGAGCCGGTCGACTTCGACTCGCTCGACCGCGAGCCGTCGCGGATCTTCATCATGACCCTCTCGCCGCCAGACAAGACGGGGCCGCATCTCCAGTTCCTCGCGGAGATCAGCCTCCTCTTCAAGAGCCCGGACAAGCGCCAGAACCTCCTCAAGGCCGCGACGCCGGAAGAGGTGCTCTCGATCCTCACCGAGTCGCGGGCAGCCCCCGGAGCCCTTCTCCCCGGCGGCGCCGGGGCCGTCCTCCCCCTCGATCCTCATCCTCACTTCCGCGTCCGCGGCGGCCTCGGGCTTCTTGCCGCGGCCCTCCCGCTCGAGGCGGATCGACTCTCCCCGCCTCGTCACGGAATCAAGGAGATCGCCGACGCGCTTCACGCCCTCGCCCACGGCGCGCCCCGCCTCCTTGAGGAATCCCTGCACCTTGTCCGCGGCCTCGCCGGAAGCGATGCTCTCCTGGACGCCCTCGATGTCGCGCCGCACGCGGTCGGCGGCGTCGGCGGGCCTCCCCTCGGCGATGTCCCTGATCGACTTTAGGAGGTCGCCTCCGATGTCGGCCGGGCGCTGCCTGACCTGCTCGCGGTAGAGGTAGGAGAGCCCGGGCACGTCGCGGCAGACCCAGGCGAGCTGCGCGCGGAGGTAGGCCTGGCGCTCGGAGCCCTGGGATCGCGCGGACTGGAGCTCGGAGGCGATGGCGTTCGCTATCCGCCCCGTGAGCTCGGCTTTCGCGTCGTCCGAGTCGCTCATGCGGCGGACCCGGCCGTACGCGCCGATGTAGTTGCCCTCGGCGATGAGGGCGTCGATCCGCGCCTCCGCGTCCCGCTCGTCCATCGGTTCCTCCCTCCGGATGAAAAAAAAGGGGCTCCGCTCGGGCGGGCCCCTTCGCGCGCCCCGGCCCCCGCGGGCCCCGGCGCTCATTCGATGACGGCGATGATGTCCTGCAGCTTCACGATCAGGTGCTCGACGCCGTCGATCTTGACCTGCGAGCCCGCGTACTTGTCGTACATGACCTTCTGGCCGACGGACACGGTCATGGGCTCCTTGCCCTTCTCGGTTTCCTTGCCGGGGCCGGTGGCCACGACGACGCCGGTCTGGGTCTTCTCCTGGGCGGTCTGCGGGATGATGATGCCGCCGGACGTCTTGGTCTCGCCTTCTTCGATCTTGACGAGGACCCTGTCGGCCAAGGGTTTAACCTTCATGTATTTCCTCCGGAAAAACTAGATTTTGAGGGTGCGTCGAATATAAGAAAAAGCCGCTCGAGGGTCAAGCGCGTCAGGGGGCTCCCCCTTCCCGCCCCTCTCCCGGCCGCGCGCCCCCCGCGGCGGCGGGGCCGTCGCCGCGGGATCGCTTTCCCGCGGGCGGCGCCGCGGGCGCCCCTTCGGGCTCGGCGGGAACGCCGTCCTTCGTGATTTTATAGAGGTCCCTGAATATCTCGAGGACGGTGAGGAAGAGGACGAGGACGAGGGGGCCGATGATGAGCCCGTTCACCCCGAAGATGCTCACGCCGCCCACGATCGCGAAGAAGAGCGGGAGGGGATGCATCTTGATGGGCCCTCCCACGAGGAGGGGCCGGTAGAAATTGGCGAGGAGGGAGATGAGGACGGCGGAGAGCCCGAGGAGGAGGAAACCCAGGCCGGGCGAACGCACGAACACGTAGGATATGCCCACGGGGAACCACACCAGCCCCGAACCCACCATCGGAATGAACGAGCAGACCGATACGAGGAAGGCGAGGAGGAGGGCCCCCCGCACGCGGAACGCGGCGAAGAGCCCCAGGGCGACGAGGCCCTGGATGATCGCCACGAGGATGTTCCCCCGCACGATCTGCTTGGTCGTGTCGCGGAACCGCTGGACGAGGCTCCCCATGTACTCGCCCTTGATGGGGACGGCGCGCGAGAAGAGGTCGAGGAGGAAGGCGCCGTCGATGAGGAAGAAGTAGAGCGTGAAGACCATGAAGGCCGTCGAAACGAGGAAGGATCCGAAGCCGCGGACGGCTTGGCCGCTGTACCGCAGGATGAGCGCCTGGTTGTCGCGGAGGAATTTGAGCGATGCGGCCTTCACCTCGTCCACCCGCGCGAGGTCGAATTCGCCCCCCGTCCACTGGATGAGGGCGTTCCTCGCGGCCGCGAAAGCCGCGTCGTCCACGAGCCCGCCCGAGGCCCTCCCGATGAAGGCCCTGAGGCTCGCCTCGTTCTGGAAGGGGCTCGAGGGCCCGTTCAGGTAATCGATGATGTCCGCCACGAGCTCGCCGGACTGCCTGAGGAGGAGGTACGCGAGGAGGCCGAGGGGGACGACCACGACGAGGACCGATCCGATCGACACGACGCCGGCCGCGACCGCCCTCCGCACGTTCGGCGGCCGCTTCCCCGTGCGCTTGGCCCGCCGCTCGCCGGAGAGCCGCTGGTAGAGCGGATTCGCGAAGATGAGGAAGATGGCCGACCAGAGGATCACGGTCAGGAAGGGCATGAAGAGCCGCGCCACGAGTATGAAGAACAGGGCGAAGACCCCGAAGAAGATCAGGTTCTGGACGTTCTGCTTCTGCATCGATCCCCCTTAGCGGAATTCGCCCATGAGCACGACTTCGCGCTCGAGCCTGAGCCCGAGCTCGTCGAGCGCGCGCCGTTCCGCGAGCTCGATGAGGGCGAGGACGTCCGTCGCCTTCGCGCCTCCCAGGTTCACGATGATGTTGGCGTGGAAGTCCGAGACGGCGGCGCCGCCGATCCTCGTCCCCTTGAGCCCGAGCCCGTCGAGGAGGGCGCCGGTCGGCTTTCCGAAGGAGCGGTCGTTCTTGAACACGGAGCCGGCGCAGGGGAAGCGGTAGTGCCCCTTGGCCTCGCGGTCGCGGACGAGCTCGTCCATGCGCCGCCGGATGGCGGCGGGGTCGCCGGGCGAGAGGCGGAACTCGGCGCCGAGCACGAGGGCGCCTGCGTAGGCGCCGCCTTCGCGGAAGGGCGAGGACTTGTAGCCGAAGGAGAGGACCGAGGCGTCGAGGGAGAGGACCTCTCCGCCGCGCAGGACGTCGATCCGGGCCAGGACGTCGGCCATCTCGGAATCGTAGCAGCGGGCGTTCATGTGCACGGCTCCGCCCACGCTTCCCGGAAGGCCGGCGAGGAATTCGGCCCCCGAGAGCCCGAGTTCGAGCGCGAGCGAGCAGACGGCGGAGACGGGGCAGCCCCCCTCGGCGTAGATCCCCGCGCCGGCGGGGCGCATAGCCCTGAGCGAACCCGTGTCCAGGACGACGCCGCGAACGCCTGAGTCCGCGACGAGCACGTTGCTGCCGCCGCCCAGGAGCGCGAGGGGCAGTCCCTCCGCCGCGGCCGCTCGGACGACGGCGCCGGCGTCGTCCGAGTCCGCGGGCGCCGCGAGGATGTCCGCTTTTCCGCCTATCCGGAAGGACGTGCGGGGCGCCAGGGGCTCGTCGGCGAGGATTGGCCCCTTTATGTTGATTTTTTCTAGGCCATCCCGTACAGTACCCACGGCCGGGAGCATAGCACGCGCGCTCGAACGGGAACAAGGACGCGCTCCGGCCGCACGCCATAGGAGGCGCGATGCCCCTCAAGCTCTACAACACCCTGGGACGCGAACTGCAGCCATTCGAGCCGATCCGGGCCGGCGAGGCCGGCTTCTACAGCTGCGGCCCCACGGTCTACAACTACGCGCACATCGGGAACCTCAGGGCCTACGTTTTCGCCGACACGCTATCGCGGACCCTCTCCTGGCTCGGGTACCGGGTCAAGCACGTGATGAACATCACCGACGTGGGCCACTTGAGCGACGACGCGGACTCGGGCGAGGACAGGATGCTGAAAAGCGCCGCGGAGCGGGGCAAGACCCCCTGGGAGATCGCCGAGCACTACACCGCGGCCTTCTTCGCGGACACCGACGCCCTCAATATACGGCGCCCCGCGGTCGTCTGCCGCGCCACCGAGCACGTGGGCGACATGATCGACCTCATAAAGCGGATCGAGGCGGGCGGATATACCTACGCCGCGGGCGGCAACCTCTATTTCGACGTGACCAAGTTCCCCCGCTACGGAGAGCTCGCCCTTCTCAAGCTCGACGACCTCAAGGCGGGAACCCGCGTGGAGGTGGACGCCAACAAGCGGCATCCCGCGGACTTCGTCCTCTGGTTCACCAAGAGCAAGTTCGAGGGCCAGGCCATGCTCTGGGACAGCCCCTGGGGCCGCGGCTACCCCGGCTGGCACATCGAGTGCTCGGCCATGAGCATGAAGTACCTGGGCGAGCGGATCGACATCCACTCGGGCGGCGTCGACCACATCCCCGTCCACCATACCAACGAGATCGCCCAGTCGGAGGCCGCCACGGGCGGGAAGTGGGTGCGCTACTGGCTCCATAACGAGTTCCTCCTCATGGGCGGAGCCAAGATGTCAAAGAGCGCGGGCGGCTTCATCACCCTCTCCGCCCTCGTGGAACGGGGCTACAAGCCGCTCGACTACCGCTATCTCCTCCTGGGCGGGCATTACCGCTCCCAGCTCTCGTTCACGGACGAGGCGATGGAGGGCGCGAAGGCCGCTCGGGCGGCCCTCATGCAGCGCATCGCCCGCCTCAAGGCCGCGGCGGGGGCCGTTCCGGCCGCTCTCCCGGCTTCGGGTCCGGCCGCGGAGCGGCTCGCCGCCTTCAGGTCCCACGTCGAGGACGACCTCAACACGCCCCGGGCGCTCGCTGAGCTCTGGGCCCTCCTCAAGGACGCGGACGCCGCGCCGGGCGAGGCCCTGGCGGCCGTCGCCGCGATGGACGAGATCCTGGGCCTCTCGCTCATGGAAGCCGGCGACGCCGGGGCCGCCATGGACGGAGCGCTCAAATCGGAGGTCGAGGCCCTGATCAAGGAGCGGGCCGAAGCCAAGGCGCGGAGGGACTTCGCGCGGGCGGACGCCATCAGGGACGGCCTCAAGGCGAGGGGCGTCATACTCGAGGACGGGCCGGGCGGGACATCGTTCCGCGTCGCGGAAAACCGGTAACGGAAGGGGATCCGGGTTGTTTGACTCATCGAGCGGCGCGGACCAGCGGGAGTTCAGGCTTCTCTACGACGAGGTCTTCCCGGTGCTGTTCCGCGTCGCGCTCCGCATAGCGGGACGCGAGGAAGCCGCGGAGGACCTCGTGCACGACTCTCTCGCCAAGTTCTGGGAGAAGAGGATCCCGTTCCCCAACAGGGACGAGGCCAAGTACTGGCTCATCCGCGTGGTGAAGAACGCGGCGCTCAACTACGCCAAGCGCTCGGGACGCGAACGGCGCGCCTACGACCGGGCGCTCAGGGAGGTGAGGCCCCCCATGGAGACAGGGGAGGGCCTCGTCCTCAAGGAAGAGGCGAGGCGCGACGTGCTCGAGGCGCTCGAGAAGCTGCCGAGACCGCTCAAGGAGACGCTGGTGCTGAAGGAATACGGAGAACTCAACTACAAGGAAATCGGGCGGGTCCTCGGGATAACGGAGACGAACGTGAAGGTCCGCGTCTTCCGCGCCCGCGAGAAGCTCGCCGCGATCCTGGGGGAGGTCGGCCATGTGTCCTGATCCTTCCATCCTTTCCGCGTACCGCGACGGGGAAGTCCCGTCGCCCTGGGCCGAGCGCATCGCCGCCCACGTAGCCGGCTGTCCCGATTGCGCGGCGAGGATCGCCTCCTTCGACCGCCTCTCATCGGCCCTGAGCTCTTCGCCCGACGCCGCCGCCCTCGAGGCGGCCAAGGCCCGCGTCTCCTCGAGGCTCGAGGACGTCGTCTCCAAGGCCCCCGCCGCGGCCGGCAAGCCCTGGCACCGATACCTCGTGCTGCCCCTCCCCCTCGTCGCGGCGGCGGCGGCCCTCCTCGTGGCCGTCATTCCCGCGTCCGTCTACGTCGCGGGCCGCCTCGGGCGATCCGCGCCCTCCGTCGCGTCGGCGTCCGACCCGCGCGTCGCCGATCCCCGCACCGTTCCGGTCTCGGCCGATCCCGGCCGCGCGGAACCCCCAGCCGAATTCGCCGACTTCGCCTCCCTCCTCGACTACCTCAACGAGCAGGAAGGGTATATCCGGATCACCGTGGACATCCCGCCCAACAGGAACCTCGCCCCCGGCGGCCCGGCGGAGATCATGAAGGTCTCCGAGCCCTCCTCGGGAGGCGGCAGGTGACCCGCGCGGCGATCGTCGCCGCCCTCGCGGCCCTCGTCGCCGCGGGATCCGCGACGGCCCAGGGGATCGACGCATCGCAGCCCCTCGGCCCAGGGCGCGCCGTGCCGGGCGCTCCCGCGGCGCCCGCCTTCCCCGCGGACGCGCTCAGGCTCACGCTGACCTGCCGCATCACGTCCCGCGGCGATCCCTCCGACGCCTGGGAGGAGAAGGCTGAAAGCCTCATCTACCCGAACAAGAGCCTCCAGCTCAGGATGGTCGGCCGCGACATCGTCATCGTCACCATCCTCACTCCCTACGAGTCCGGAAAGGGAGACGGAACCTACGTCATGAAGACGATCGGCCGCATCTGGACCAAGGGCGACGATTCCGGGCTCAACTACTACTCCTCGCTCTTCTCCATCCCGCTGAAGCTCGGCGAGAAGGCGCGCTACTTCCCCCTCGGGTCCAAGAACGAGGGCGACGACGTGGTCGAGATCGCGCTCAAGCTCGAGAAGGCCCCGCGGGACAGTCGATGACCGGCCGCGCGAAGAGGCTCGCGTCGATCGCGGCCGCGACGGCGGCGCTCGCCATCGCAGTCGCCGCGCTCGCCATGGCCGCGCGCGCGGGGCGTCCCGAGCTCCGTTCCATCGAACCCGCCGTGGGCCGGCGCGGCGAGATCGTGGAGATCAGGGGAAAAGGCTTCGGCGACCTCCAAGGAGACTCCCAGGTATCCTTCGCCGGCGTGAGGCCGACGGGATCGTCCTACCTCTCGTGGACCGACGGCCTCATCCGCCTCCGCGTGCCCGAGACGGCCTCGTCGGGCCTCGTCAACGTGGCGACGCGCAAGGGACGATCGAACAGCCTACTCTTCACCGACCGCGACGAGCTCCCCCTTCCCATGTCCGGGACGGCCTCCCCCTCGCGGCCGATCATCTCCTCGGTGGTCCCCGCCTCGGGCCCCCCCGGCACGCTCCTCGCGATCTCGGGGGCCAACTTCGGCCAGAGCCGCTCGGAGGGTCGCGTCCTCTTCAGCGCGAGTTCCGATCCCGAGGACAGGCTCCTCCGCGAGGAGGGGGCCCGGCCGACCCTCCCCGCGCCCTCGGGCCTGCCCGACGTCGAACTCTGGTCGGACACCCTCATACGCCTCCGGATCCCCGACGGCGCGGCCTCGGGCGAGCTGACGGTAGAATCCTCGCGCGGCGCCTCCGATCCCTCCTACGTGGAGGTATCCGCGCCGGCCGGCATCAAGACCTACCGGAACCGGAAGACCTACCTCATCGCCTATTACGTCGAGGTGAACGACCTCAAATCGTCGGGGAAGAACGAATTCTTCCTCTGGGTGCCGAAGCCCGCCGAGGACGACTCCCAGCGCGGCCTTTCCGAGGTGAACTCCAGCCGCGTCCCCGACCTCGTCGATTTCGGGGGCGCGATGCTCCATCGCTTCGTCAACGCCGCCCAGGGCAGGCGCGTCAAGGTGAGCCACGAATTCTCCCTGGACGCCTATGAGACGCGGGTGCAGGCGCGCCCGGACGCCTTGAAGCCCTTCCCCGCCGACTCGCCCTGGCTCGCCTTCTTCGGGAGGCCCGAGCCCGGCGTCCCCTCGGACGCCTCCGCCGTGAGGGAGCTCGCGCAGGCGGTCTTCGGGAAGGAGCGCAATCCCTGGAGGCGGGCGCGGCTCGCGTACGACTGGGTGGGCTCGAAAGTCAGGCTCGATCCGCGGGACGAGCGGTCCACCGCGCTGAGCGCGCTCTCGAAGGGCTCGGCGGACGCGTACGGACAGGCGATGCTCCTCGTCGCCCTCCTCAGGGCGGGCGGCATTCCGGCGCGCCCCGTCGCCGGAGTCCGCGTCGACGGCGTCCGCGACTCGGCCGTCCACTACTGGGCCGAGTTCCGCGCCGAAGGACTCGGTTGGATACCCGTCGATCCCGCCTTCGGCCACGGCCCCCTGGGGGACGCGACTCCCTCGCGCTCGGCGAGGGAGGGGATCTCCGCGCGGGACTACTACTTCGGCAACCTCGACAACGACCGCATCGCGTTCTCGCACGGCTTCTGCCAGCTCCTTCCGCAGCTCCCGAAGTCGAGGGTGATCGCCGCGGACAGGGGATACTCGCTGCACAGCATCCGGGAGGAGCTCTCGCCGTCGATACAGCACTTCACCTCGTTCTGGAGCGGCGTGGAAATCAAAGGAATCTACTGATACCGCGCCTGAGGGGCTCGCATTGACAACCCCCGGGGCTGCCCTTATACTGGGGATACGTGGGGGACCTCGCGTAAGACGAATGGATAATCCGCTTCAGCTTTCGTTCGTGACATTCAAGAAGGACTCCTACATCGTCGTCGAGGGGAAGCAGAACGCGGACCGCTTCTTCATCATCAGGCAGGGCAAGGTACGCCTATCCAAGGAAATCGAGATCGTCGAGGAGGAAGGCGGGAACGTCCTCGGCCCCGGCGACTTCTTCGGGGTCATCTCCACGATGTCCGGCCACTCCCACATCGAGACCGCGCAGGCGCTCACGGACGTCACCCTCATCTCGGTCCAGCGCGACCAGTACGGGATCCTGATCGAGAAGAACACGCCGGTGGCCATGAAGATCATCCTCGGCTTCTCGCGCAAGATGCGCTACCTGGACGAGGCGCTCACGAGGCTCACGCTCAAGTCCACGGCCATGGAGGATCCCTCGCACCTCTTCAAGGTCGGGGAGTACTACGCGCGGCAGAACCAGTACAACCAGGCCTATTACGCCTACTACCAGTACCTGAAATACTGCCCGGACGGGCCGGACCTCAAGCTCGTCCGCGAGCGCCTCGCCAAGATCAAGCCCTACGCCAAGGCCGTCTACCTGGACGGCTCGAACGAGGAATTCAACCGCTTCTACCCCAAGTCCACCATGATCTTCTCCGAGAGCCAGCCCGGCCAGGAGCTCTACATCATCCAGAAGGGCTCGGTGAAGATCACCAAGATCGTGGACAACAACGAGGTCCTCCTCGCGGTCCTCAAGCAGGGGGACATCTTCGGCGAGATGAGCCTCCTCGAGGACCGGCCGCGCTCGGCCTCGGCCATAGCCCACGAGGACGCCTACCTCCTCGCCGTCAACAAGGCCAACTTCGAGCGGATGGTCTCGAGCCAGCCGCAGATCGTGACCCGCCTCACCCAGCTCCTCGCGGAGCGGATCTGGTTCATCTACAAGCAGCTCGCGAACACCGCGATCTCAGACCCCGTCGGCAGGATCTTCGACGCCCTCGCCATCCAGCTCGAGAAGAACCGCGTGCCGGCCAAGCCCGGCTCCGGCTACACCTTCGACTTCGGCCCCAAGGAGCTCATCAACATGGTGGGCCTTCCGGTGGCCGAGGGGAATCTGGTGCTGAAGAAGGTGCTCGAGAACAAGAAGGTGCAGATCCTGGATTCCAAGATCCACCTGGGGGACGTCCTCGAGGTCCAGAAGCAGACCGAGTATTACCGGAAGATGCAGCGGATCGAGAAGTCCCGCCGGGAGGCGGCCTCGCTCAGGTCCTGATCCCGGACCCGCCCCCTCAGCCTGAGTCTCAGTCCCCGTCCCCGAGGGCGGCCGCGGCCGCCTCGGCCCTCGTTTCCGCGAACGCGAGCCCCCAGGGCACCCTGTCCCCCGCGAGGGTCGCGACCTTGGACAAGGGAACGGTGAAGAGGTAGAAAATCGGAGACCTGAGCTCCACGTCCGACGCGATGGCCTTGCCGTCCGCGTAGACCGAGAGCAGGGTCCTGTCGCTGTTCTTCGCGCGGAGCGTGAGGTAGGACCCGATGGACGGGTCGAGCTCGAAGCGCATCTCGATGATGGTGCCGCGGTCCGCGCTCCGCCTGAAGAGGGCGTCGCCCGGGCTCGGGGAGGAGCCCTCGGGGCCGGCCGCGAAGCGCACGTGGAATTCCTTGCCGAGGTCCCGCACGTAGATCCAGGTCTTCCCGCTCGCCCCCTCGTGCACCGCGTCCTCGAACTTCAGGGCCTTGGCGGGGGCGGCGGCGATGACGGCGGGCTGGTAGCGGAGCCGGGAGGCCGCGTGATCGTCGAATCCGGCGGGGAAAGGGCCCGGCTCGAGCGCGGCGGCGGCCGCGGGAAGGATGAGCGCCGCGGCCGCGGCCATGATGGCCGCGAAGATGCGGGGTTCCGTGCGGAACCGTGTGAGGGACCGTGCCATGGCCGCAGTGTAGCGCATAGGCCGGGAGCGTACAAGCGTCCGCGGGGGCGGACTTGTTTCTGAAGGGCGTTCTTTGTACTATCCAACTCATGAATTCCAGCGTGTACGGCGCCCCGAGGGGCGAAGAAGAGGAGGAGGAGGGCGAGCCCAAGCGCCGCGACGCCTCCCAGGACGCCCTCATGGAGAAATTCCTCAAGACGCGGACCATCCTGTTGTCCGGGGAGATCGACAAGGACCTCGCCGAGCGGACCATCCGCCAGGTCCTCCTCCTCGAGTCGATGGGGGACGGCCCCATACGCGTCTTCATCGACTCGCCCGGGGGGGACGCGGACGCCGGCTTCGCCGTCTTCGACATGCTGAGGTTCGTCGCCCCGCCCGTCTGGACGATCGGCATGGGCCGCGTGGCGCGCGCGGCGGGCAGCAGCGCCCGCGCCGCGCCCCGGGCGCGCCGCGGCGGCCTCCCGAACAGCCACTACCTCATCCACCAGCCCCTCTCCGGGATGCGCGGCGTCGCGAGCGAGATCGAGATCCACGCGCGCGAGATCGACAAGTTCAAGGAGAAGATCAACCGGCTCATCTCGCAGGAGACGGGCCAGGACTACGCCCGCGTCGTCAAGGACACCGATCGCGATTGCTGGCTGAGCGCCGACGAGGCGGTCTCGTACGGGCTCATCTCGCGGATCGTCCGGAACGGGAAGGAGATCGGCGAGTGAAGAAGGAGACGATAGAGGCCTCCCTCGGGCGCGCATTCCCCGGCATCGAGGCGTCGGAGGCCAAGGGCCGTTCCGTGTACAAGGGCAAGGTCCGCGACGTCGTGGACCTGGGCGACCGCGTCCTCATCGTCGCTACGGACCGGATCTCGGCTTTCGACCGCGTCCTCTCCACCGTCCCCTTCAAGGGCGAGGTGCTGAACCGGATCGCTCGCCACTGGTTCGACGCGACGGCCGACATCGTCCCCAACCATATCGTGCCCGACGCCGAGCTCGGCGTCCCCCTCACCGCCAAGACGGGACGGGCGATCGTCGCCCGCAAGGCGGAGATGCTCCCCGTCGAGGTCGTGGTGCGCGGGTACCTCACCGGCTCCGCATGGCGCGACTACGCGGCGGGCAGGGCGGTATCGGGCATCGTCCTCCCGGCGGGCCTCAGGATGAACCAGGCCTTTCCCCAACCCCTCCTCACGCCCACGACCAAGGAGAGCGCCGGGCACGACCAGCCCATTTCGGGGAAGGAGATCGTGGAGCGCGGCCTCGTGGCCGAAGAGCTCTGGGACCAGGTGGAGCGCGCGGCCAAGGCGGTCTTCGCGCGCGGGCAGGAGATGGCGGCGCGCAACGGCCTCATCCTCGTCGACACCAAGTACGAATTCGGCCTCATCGACGGGAAGCTCTCCCTCTGCGACGAGGTCCACACCCCGGACTCGAGCCGCTACTGGTACGCCGACGGGTACGAGAAGCTCTTCGATAAGGGCGAAAAGCAGCGCGAGCTCGACAAGGAGCACTTCCGCCGCTGGCTCATGGAGCGCGGCTTCATGGGCGACGGCCAGCCTCCCGAGATCACGGACGCGATCAGGGTCGAGACCGCCGAGCGCTACATCACGGCCTACGAGACCGTCACGGGCGAGACCTTCGAGCCGGTTGCGGTCGATCCTGAAGCGGAAAAGGATTTCCTCCTGAGTCTCCTCTAGCGGAGGGGCCGCGAAAGGCGCCCTCCCAGCGGAGGTCGCCATGAATCGAGAAAAAACGCCATCGCGGCGCCGCCGCCGCGTCATGTCCGCGGCGGCCGTCGCCCTCTCCCCCGCGGCGCTCGCGGCCGCGCTCGCGTCTTCCTGCGCCCCGGAACCGCCCCGCATCGCCATCGTCAGCTACAACGTCCACGACCTTTTCGACGGCTCGGATTGCGGGCGGGAGTATCCCGAGTACTCCGTCGAGGAGGGGACCTGGAGCCCGGCGCTCTACGCGGAACGGCTCGGGCTCTCTATCGAGGCGCTCAGGCTCGCCTCCGCGTCGGCGGGAGCGGGGGAGGCCCCGGACGCCGTCGCGCTCCAGGAGATCGAGGACGGCGGCGTCGCGCGCGCCATCGCCGACGCGCTCGGGGAGGGCTACCGCTCGCTCGCCGCGCCGGCTCCCGATTCCGCGACCACCGTCGCCCTCGTCACGCGGCTGTCCATCGCGTCGGCGCGAACTCACGCCGTCGCCCTCCCCTCGGGTTCGCCGTCGCGCCCGATCCTGGAGGTCGAGCTCGAGACCGCCTCCGGCCCCCTCGTCGTCTTCGTGAACCACTGGAAATCCCGGAGGGAGGGACTGGCCGAGACGGAGGGCGACCGGATCGCCCAGGCCCTCGCCCTCCGTTCCGCGATCGAGGCCCGGGCGGCGGAGTCCCCGGGCGTTCCCGTGATCGCGTGCGGCGACTTCAACGAGGACCCCGAGGACTTCTCGCCGGGCGACCCGCCGCATCCCGTCGCGCTCGCGGTGCGCGGCGTCCGCACGGGGACGAAACGCGGCGCGATCGAGGTCGGTCCGGACGCGGAGGGCCCGGCGTCGCTCGCCTCGCCCTGGCTCATGCCCTCGCCCGCGGCGGAGGGAAGCTACGCGTACCGCGGCGCCTGGGAACGGATCGACGCCTTCTACCTCAACGCTCCGCTCCTCGATTCGCGCGGCCTCGAGTTCCTCTCCTTCCGCGTGCCCCTCGACGGGCGCCTCCTCGACGCGGACGGCTTTCCGCGAGTCTGGTCCCCGCGCGACCGCGGCGGCTACTCGGACCACCTCCCCGTCGTCCTCCTCCTCCGCCCTTTACCCCCTCCCGGGCCGGGCGTACAATGACGCCATGCTCACGGACGCGCACTTCCACGCCCTCGACCTCGAGCGGATCGATCCCTCCTGGCTGGACGCGTACCGCGGGCTGGGCGTGATCGGCGTGGCGAGCTGCCACTCCTCGGAGGAATGGGAACACGCCGACGGGCTCAGGCGCGGGGGCCTCCCCCTCCTCGTCAGCTTCGGCGTGCATCCCCAGCTCCCCGTTCCCGACGAGGAGGCGCGGATAGCCGAGCTCGCCTCATCGGGCGGGATAGACGCGGTGGGGGAATGCGGCTTCGACCTCTTCGACGCCGCGTACGCGGCGACCGAGCGCGAGCAGTCGGCGCGCTTCTCCGCGATGGCCGGCATCGCGCTCGCGAACGGACTCCCACTCGTAGTGCACGCGCGGAAAGCGATGGACAGGATCTTCCGCGCCTCCAAGGAGCTTTCGCGCGCGCGCTCAGTCGTCTTCCACTCCTGGCCGGGATCAGCGGCGGAGGGGAAGGCCCTCCTCGCACGCGGAGTGAACGCGTTCTTCTCCCTCGGCGCCTCGGCACTCGCGGGCCGCCGCCGTTCGGTCGACTCCCTGCGCGGTTTACCCGCGGACAGGATCCTCGCGGAGACCGACGCGCCCTACCAGCCCCCTCCACGCTCGTTCCGCGCACCGGGCTCGCCTCCGCATTCGAGGCCGGCCGACCTTCCCTCCGTCATCGCCGCGCTCGCTGCGCTCCGGGACGTCGCGCCCGGGGAATTCGAGTCGACGTCGGAGGAAGCCTTCATGGCCGCGTACGGGCCGGGCGCGCTCGCCGCGCGCCGCGGACTTTAGCGATATTTTCCGTTTGGTAATAATTTTTCCTCGATTTACAAATTGGGAAGCCTCCCCTATACTGGCCCGAGATGATCGACCCGCATACTGAATCTACGTCATCGCGCGACACCGCGGATCCCGGGATGATCAAGGCCCTCGAGGACCGCAACAAGGCCCTTTCCAGGGAATTCGAGGACCTGAAGGGCGAGCTCGCCCTCGAGTCCCGCAGGAGGGCGGAAGCCGAGAACCGCCTTTCCTTCCATCCCGTCACCGGCCTCCCCACGCACTACCAGCTCGACATCGAGCTCAAGCGCATTATCGAGGGCCGGGGCGGCGGCAGGCTCGGCCGCCTCGCCGTCATCATCGTCCAGCTCGGCCCCACCTACGACGCGATCAAGCGCACCTTCAAGAGCTCGGTCACCGAGTGGATCCTCTTCCAGGCTGCCACCCGGTTCAGGGAGAGCCTCGTCGACGGCGACCTCGCCTTCCACACGAGGGAGAACGAATTCATCCTCGTATTCCATTACCAGGACGCCGACGAGCTCGAGGGGCGCGTCCGGAAATGCCTCCGCAGGCACCAGGAACCGCACATTTTCTCGGGCTTCAACCTCGGCCTGGGCGGCCACGCCGGGATCGCGCTCTTCCCCGCGCACGGCAAGGACAAGGGACAGATCCTCCACAAGGCGGACATCGCCCTCGGCGTGGCCATCGAGGAGAAGCGGGCCTGCGTGTACTACGAGGAGACCCACGAGGCCACGGCCATCGACCGCATGGACCTCCAGGCCTCCATCGTGCGGGCCATCCAGGGGCCGGCGGAACGGGAGCTCTGCTCCCAGTTCGCGATTCACTTCCAGCCCAAGGTCTCCATCGAGTCGATAAACGGGAACCGGATAAAGGCGCGCTCCATCGGCGCCGAAGCCCTCATCCGCTGGAACCACCCGAAGCGCGGCATGATGGCGCCCGACAGATTCATCTCGATCGCGGAGGAGACGGGCCTCATCATGCCGCTCGGCAAGTGGATCATCTTCCAGGTCGCGCGGAAGTTCGCGCAATGGAAGGCGGCGGGCCTCTCGGACACGGGCATCTCGATCAACCTCTCGCCGCGGCAGTTCCGGAGCGCGGAGGTCCTCGACGTCCTCAAGCACATCGTCCGCACGGAAGGCATCGATCCGGCGCTCGTCACCATCGAGGTGACCGAGACGAGCCTCTTCGAGAACCCCTCGTCGGCCCTGGGCATCATCGAGCGCTTCAAGGGCATGGGTTTCAGGCTCTCGGTTGACGACTTCGGGACGGGCTACTCGTCGCTGAGCCACATCCACCGCTACCCCATCGACGAGATCAAGATCGACCGCGCCTTCATCAAGCACTTTCCTCAGAACGGGCGCGACCTCGCCATCGTCGAGTCGCTCGCCTGCGTGGCCTCGCGCCTCGGCATCAGCCTCATCGCGGAGGGCGTGGAGCGCTTCGACCAGCTCAAGGGCCTCCACGAGCTCGGCTGCTCGGTCCAGGGCTACATCTTCTCGCCGCCGCTCCCGGAGAACGCCTTCATCAAGTGGGCGAACGGCGTCCGCGCCGCGGACATGTCGATCGAGATCGACACCTGAGCCGGGTACCGCCCGGCATCAGAGCGCGGAAAGCCCCGTCCCCTCCCCGAGCCCGAACATCAGGTTGAAGCACTGCACCGCCGCGCCGGAGGCGCCTTTCCCGAGGTTGTCGATCCGCACGCAGACGATCGCCCTCTCCTCGTTCCCGAAAACCGCGATGTCCGCGCGATTCGTGCCGTTGCAGCCCTGGGGATCGAGCCTGCCGTTGAAAAGTATCGATGGATCCGCCGCGTCGAGGACGCGGACGAAGCGCTCGCCCTCGTAGCAGGATCGGTAGACCTCCGCCAGCCCGGCCGCGCCCATGGGGCGCGCGAGGCGCCCCGGATGCAGTGGCAGGGTCACGGCCATGCCGCGGTAGAAATCCCCGAGCACGGGGAGGAAGACGGGAGGAGCCGATAGGCCCGCGCGACGCGCCATCTCGGGAAGGTGCTTGTGCGCCTGCGGGAGGGCGTAGGGAAGGGGCGCCCTGAGCGTCTCCCGCGGGGCGTCGGAAGCCTCGTACTCCGCGATGAGCTTCTTGCCGCCGCCCGAGTAGCCGGTGATGGAGAAGGCGGAGAAGGGATAATCCGACGCGGCGATGCCGAGCCGCACGAGGGGCGCGGCGGCGAGGACGAAGGCCGTCGCGTGACAGCCGGGCACGGAGACGCGGGCGGCGTCCCTCACGCGTTCGCGGTGCCCCGGGGCGAGCTCGGGAAGTCCGTAAGCCCAATCGTCCGCGGTCCGGAAGGCCGTGCTCGCGTCCAGGAGACGGGCCCCGCTGCCCTCCGCGAGCGCCGCGGTCTCGCGCGCGGCCTCGTCGGGGAGGCAGGTGAAGCAGGCCTGGACCGTCCGGATGATCCGCCGCCGCTCCTCGGCGTCCTTGCGGAGCGCTGGATCGATCCTGACGATCTCGACGTCGTCCCTGCCCTCGAGGCGGCTCCCCAGCTCGAGGCCGGTCGTGCCCTCCTGCCCGTCGATGAACACCCGTACCTTCGCCATCGGTCCTCCGATGCCTGGACTATAGCGCCGCCGGCCCGGTCGCGGCAACGACCCCCGCGGGCCGTCCCGCGCGCGGCGGAAGGCGGTTCCGCGCCCCGCGACGCTTGCCCAATCCCCGAATGCCGTTTACCCTTCATCCATGCCTACGCTCGAACCCGGAATAGTCCGCATCCTCGTCATCGGCGAATTCGCGGCCGCCGCCGCGGTCCTGCCCGTGCTCCTCTTCGTGGCCGCTCCCTACGGCAGGTTCTCGCGGAAGGGATGGGGCCCTCGCATCCCCGCGCGAGCGGGGTGGTTCCTCATGGAGCTGCCCTCCCTCGCCATCCCCGTCGCCTTCTTCGCCGCTGAGGGCGGATGGAAGTCCGCCTTCGCGACCGCGTGCTTCATCGCCTGGACGGCGCACTACGCCCAGCGCGTCATAGTTTATCCCCTCGTCATGCGCGGAGGCAGCCCCATGCCCGCGTCCGTCGCGCTCATGGCCTTCGCCTTCAACGCGGTGAACGCCTACGCCAACTCCTGGTACCTGGTCGGCCCCGGGGCGGATCCGTCGCGTTCCCTCGCGGTTCCCGCCGCCCTCGCGGGCATCGTCCTCTTCGCCGCCGGCTTCGCCGCGAACCTCCACTCGGACGGCGTCCTCCGCCGCCTCCGCGCGGGCGGTTCGGGATACGCGATCCCGAACGAGGGCCTGCACCGCCTCGTAGCGAGCCCCAACTACCTCGGGGAGATCCTCGAGTGGACGGGCTTCGCACTGCTCGCGCGGAATCCCGCGGCCTGGGCTTTCGCGGCGTTCACCGCCGCCAACCTCGTCCCCCGCGCCCTCAAGAACAGGCGGTGGTACGCGGAGGAATTCGGCGACGCTTATCCGCGCGAGCGGAAGGCCGTCATCCCCTTCATCCTTTGAGAGATCGTCCTTGAGCGCCATCGTCTGGGCGATCTGGATCGCGGAGAACCTCATCCTCGCCGCGGCCGTCGCCGCGAGCGTCGTGAAGGAGAGCCCCCTCCCCGCGGCCATCCTGGGCGGGGGCCTGGCCATCGTGCGCCTCGCCGGCATCGTCCCCGGCCTCAGGGCCGGCAGGGCGAGAGGGCGCGATCCGCTGACCTCCGTCATCCTCGTCCTCCTCCTCGGTCCGCTCTCCTGGGCGAGGCCGCCCCGGAAACGCGGAAAGGACGCGGAAAAGCCCGGGCCTTGCGCCGGCGATACGAGCGGACTATGATTCCCGGCATGGCCGGATCAGGGTCCGCGTCGAGCGAGGGCGACGCGGCGGCGGGCGACATCCTCTACGCGGTCTACTCGCGGCGCTCGGGCGGACTCTCGCTCGGCGTCAACCTCTATCCCCTCGGCAAGTCCTGCTCCTTCGACTGCCCCTACTGCGAGGTATTCCCCTTCCCGCCAGGCGAGGAATTTTCCGTGCCCGCGCTCGAGGAGGCCTTCGCCTCCTTCTTCGCGACGCGCCGCGACGCCGAGTTCCCCGGAACCCCCGTCAGGGACCTCTGCCTCTCCGGCGCGGGCGAGCCGAGCCTCTCTCCCCACCTCGAGAGCGCCCTCAACGCCATGGCCGCCGCGCGCCGCCGCTACTGCCCAGAGGCCGACCTCGTCCTCATCACCAACTCGACCGGATTCCTCTCGACCCCCGTGTTCGACGTCATCGAGCGCTTCGCGCGCAAAGCGGGCATATCGGTATGGGCCAAGCTGGACGCGGGCACCGAGGAATGGTTCCGCGCGATGAGCGGGGGCGCGGGGAATAGCCTGGACGAAATCGTCGAGGGCATCGAGCGCTACGCCCTCCTCCACCCCGTCATCCTCCAGACCATGGTCTGCTCCGTCCGCGGACGGGTTCCCGGCGTCGAGGAGATGGACGCCTACGCCGCGCGCGTGGAGGGCCTCCTCGCCGCGGGCGCGGACGTCGCCGGCATCCAGCTCTACACGCAGGCCCGCCCCGCCCCCCTCGGCGTCACGTCTCCCGTGAGCGAGCGCGTCCTCGTGGACATGGCCCTCCGCGTGCGGGAGGCCACCCAGGGACGCGTCCCCGTGCGGACCTACGGAGCCCGGTGATCCCTCGCGGGCGGCTCCTCCGCGCCGCGGCGCTCGCGCTCTATCCCGCCTGCGTCGCGGGCGTGACGGCCCTCTCCCTCGTCCCGTCGCCGCCCGTCATGCCGAGCTTCCGCTTCGCGGACAAGCTCGAGCATTTCGCCGCCTACCTCGTCCTCGGCGCCCTGGGCGTCGCGTTCTTCCGCTCCCTCGGGCGCGTGGACGCCCCCGCTCGCGGCGGCCGCGCCGGCCTCGGGTCCGCGTTCGCGTCGTTCGCGGCGGCCCTCGTCCTGGGAGCGGCCATCGAATTCCTCCAGCCGCTCGCGGGGAGAACGCTCGATCCCGCGGACCTCGCCTGCAACGCGGCGGGCGCCGCCCTAGGAACGATCTCCGCCCTCTTCGCCCTCCGCCGCGCGGCCCGTTCCCGCCGAACGTCCTAGCCCCGGACGCCGAGCCGTAGTATCCTCTGGACGATAGGAGGCGATCATGGCCGACAAGACCAAGCGCGGGGCCGCGAACGTTCCGGGCCCCTGGTACGTGGACGATTCCTGCATCGGCTGCGAAGCCTGCGTCGGAGAGGCGCCCGGCGTGTTCCAGATGGAGGACGGCCTCGCCGCGGTGAAGAAGCAGCCCGGGAACGAGACGGAAGCCGCGTCCGCCGAAGCGGCGCTCTCCGCCTGCCCCGTCGAGGCGATCGGAAACGATGGGTGATCGATCTCCATTCCCACTCGACCGCCTCTGACGGGACCCTCTCGCCGGCGAAACTCGTCGCGCTGGCGGCCGAACGCCGCCTCTCGGCCCTCGCCCTCACGGACCACGACACCGTCGCCGGGCTCGACGAGGCCTCCGCCGCCGCGGACGCCCCGGGCATCCGCTTCATCCGCGGCCTCGAGCACGAGGTCGAGTTCACCCCCGGAGAAATCCACCTCCTCGGCCTCGACTTCCCCCGAGAAGCCCGGGGCCTCGCCGAGGCCCTGGTGGACGTCGCCAAGAAGCGCGAGACGCGGAACCGGACCATCGTGGAGCGCCTCGGCGCGGCGGGCCACTCGCTCAGCTACGACGAGCTCCTGGAATCGGCCGGATCGTCCATGATCGGCCGTCCCCACATCGCCGAGCTCCTCGTGCGGAAGCGCGTCGTGCGCACGCGCCAGCAGGCCTTCGACCGCTTCCTGGGGAAGGGCAAGCCCTTCTGGGAGCCAAAGGCGGCCATCACCCTCGATGAGGGCGTCGCCCTCATCCATCGGGCGGGCGGCCTCGCCGTCGTCGCGCATCCCATGTCCCTCTTCGTCTCCTGGAAGCGCCTCCGCGAGCTCTTCCCCCAGTGGAAGGAAGCGGGCGTCGACGGCATCGAGGCCTGGCACCCCACCGCGCGGAAAGCCGAATGCGAGCGCCTCGAGGCCCTGGCGAACGAGCACGGATTCCGCGTTACCGCCGGATCCGACTTCCATGGCGCCATCCGCCCGGACCGGAAGCTCGGGGTCACCGCCGGGAACAAGGAAATCGCCGACCGCTTCCTCGCCGCCCTCGATCGCTGATTCCTCATTTACGCTTGACCGGGGCCCGCTCCTGCATTATTTTTTGATGCAGGAGGAACTGGTCATGCCAAATGAGAAAGATACCAGCCCCGCCGCGGAGCCCGCGTCCGGGGAGGCCGAGCGCAAGGCGAAACGTTCCTTCATCCAGGGATTCGAGTCCCTCATCCTCTCCGGAAAGTACAAGCCGGGCGACCGGGTCCCCGCCGAGCGGGACCTCTCCAAGGACTACAAGATCTCCCGCCCCATCGTACACGAGGGCCTCCTCGAGCTCGCCAACAAGGGCTTCGTCACCATCTTCCCCCGTCGCGGCACCTTCGTGAACGACTACCGCCGATCGGGCTCAATGGACAGCGTGGCGTCCCTCTTCGCGTACACGGGCGGCCGCCTCACGCGGAGGATGCACGAGTCGCTCCTCGAGTTCCGCCTCCACTTCGAGATCGAGGCCGCCCGTAAAGCGGCCTCCCGTCGGGCGGATTCCGACGTCGAGTACCTCAAGGCCCTCATCGAGGAGGAGAGCGAGCTCATCGAGGCCGTGAAAGAGGCCGAATCCCCGCTCCACCCCGAGAGCGCCGCGGACCTCGACTTCCGCTTCCACCTCGCCGTAGCCCTCGCGTCCGGCAACGAGGTCTATCCCCTCTTCTTCAACTCCTTCAGGAAGCTGAGCGTCGCCATACTCAGGAAGCGCTTCTCCGAGCAGGCCCTCATCGCTCCCAACTTCGCCCGCCACGGCGAGCTCGTCGGCGCGGTGGAGGACCGGGACGAGGAGGCCGCGGCCGCGATCATGAAGGACATCCTGACGGCGAGCCTTCCCGCGGAGGAACCCACGGCCTGATTTTCGCTTGCGCCGTCCGCGGCCTTGCGGTAGAGTAGTCATGAAAGCGGCGTATGCCGCGAACAGGGAGGAAACGCCATGAAATCGCAGGACAAGCCGAAGAACGAGGAAAAGAAGAAGGCGCAAAAGACCCTAAAGGAGAAGCGCGCCGAGAAGAAGGCAAAGAAGGAAAGCAAGAGCTCCCAGGATTGATTTCCCGTTCTCCGTATCATGGGGGGAAGGGCTTTCGCCATTCAATGGCGCCTGCCCTTCCCTCCTCGTTTTTTCCGTCCCTCGCCCATTCGGGCTCCCGCCATCCCCCCATCTCGGTAGCGATATAGCGGGCCTTTCGTTCGACTGCGCAAGCCATGATCGGACCGATAGGCAACTTTTTCCCATAGCTCCCGCTCATCCCCCCATTCAAAGTTCCATAACAACCGCGCCTGATTCATATCCACGTTGGTTTGGCGAATTACTTTTTCCCGGATAACGAGATATCGATATCCATCGATGAAGACAGGGAATGGCACGCCCCCTGCTTTAATAGAAGCGGAAACGGAGTTTCCCGCCGGTCCTGGACCGGCGAGTTTCCTTGTTCAAGGAGCGATCAATGAAGCGAACGTTCATGATCCTTGCCGCCCTACTCGTCGTCGCGGGCATCGCCGCGGCCCAGCCCGTCGCGCCCGCGCCCAACGCCCCCGCTGCATCCAAGCTCGAGGGCCGCCTCTCCCTCGTCAACGGCTTCGTGGGAATCCAGACGAAGGACAAGACCTATTACGTGCACATCCCCGGCAGGCTCTACGGGTTCATCGACGGCCTCAAGGAAGGCGCCCAGGTGAAGCTCGAGGGCTACGAGGAGGCCCTTCCCCAGGCCCCCGAGTACGCGCACTTCTTCGTCACCAAGCTCGCGATCGGCGGGAAGGAGTACGACCTCTCCGCCTCCTTCCGCGGCGGAACGATGGGCGGCCGCTGGGATGGGCGGATGGGCGGTCGCCGGGGCGGCCGGATGGGCGGCGGCATGATGCGGGGCCCGGGCGGCCGTTTCCAGGACGACGACTGGAACGATCCGAGGGGCGGACGCCTCTAAGCGGAGCCCTTCATCCCCTTCACGCGGACGGCCCTCCGGGGCCGTCCGCGTTTTCAAGCCCCCTTCTATCGGGCTCGCCCCCTCCGCTATAATCCCGGCCATGGAAACCATGAAGCGCACGTGCACCTGCGGGGCCCTCAGGAAGGCCGACGCCGGCAATAAGGTCATCCTCAACGGATGGGTCAACCGCAAACGCGACCACGGCGGAATATCCTTCGTGAACCTTCGCGACCGCTACGGCCAGACCCAGGTCGTCGTGGACGCCGACGCCCCCGCGGATCTCAAGGCCGCCGCCGACTCCCTCAAGAGCGAGTACTGCGTCGCCGTCGAGGGAACGGTGCGCGCCCGCCCCGACACCATGGTCAATCCCGAGATGCCGACCGGCGAAGTGGAGGTCGTCGCATCCCGCATCGTCACCCTCAACGCCTGCGAACTCCTCCCCTTCCAGATCGACGCCGCGGGCGACGCGAAGGAGGAGCTCCGCCTCTCATACCGCTACCTCGACCTCCGGAGCGAGGGCATGCAGCGCCGCCTCCGCCTCCGCCACGAGGTCGCCTTCGCCGTGCGCGAGTACCTCATCGGCCAGGGCTTCTACGAAATCGAGACCCCGACCCTCATCCGTTCCACTCCCGAGGGCGCGCGCGACTACTTAGTCCCCTCGCGCCTCTACGCCGGCAAATTCTACGCCCTGCCCCAGAGCCCCCAGCTCT